>JAHWJI010000002.1 GCA_019348495.1 Actinomycetota bacterium
GACCCGGGAGCCGCCGACGGCGTGTACGGCCAGGGCACCGTCTTCGCCGTGCAGGCGTTCCAGAAGCTCCAGGGCATGGAGCCCACCGGCGACGTCACGCCGGCGGTGGAGGCGGCGCTGGCGGCCGCCACCGAACCCACACCCCAGGTTCCCGACGGGGGCGCTGATCGGGTGGAGATCGACCTGCCCCGCCAACTGTTGTTCCTCTACAAGGGGGGCGACCTGCGCCTCATCAGCCACATCTCCAGCGGGAACAACAAGCGCTACTGCGCCGAGGGCGGCTGCGGCACGGCGGTCACACCAGTGGGTGCCCACCGCTTCATGTGGCGCTACTCGGGGTGGCGCACGTCCCGGCTCGGCAAGCTCTACAACCCCGTGTACTTCACCGGCAGCGGCATCGCCATCCACGGCTCCTCCTCGGTACCCACCTACCCGGCTTCCCACGGGTGCGTCCGGATCCCCATGCACATCGCCGAGTACTTCCCCGGCCTGGTGGCCAGGGGCGACGCCGTGTACGTGCTCGACGGCAAGACCGACGTCGGTCCCGCTCCCGCCCTGCCGGCCGAGGTGGGGCCGCCTCCGGCCGACGCTCCTACCACGCCGGACACGGTCGCCGAGCCGACGACCACCGTGCCGCCGCAGACCACGGTGGCGCCCAGCACCACGACCACCACGGCGCCCGTCCCGGCCAACTCCGACGTCGACGACAGCACCAACGCCGAACCCGGGTCGCCGACGGTGGAGGAGTTGCGTCGTCAGTACTCCTCCGACTGAGCGGGCCTGCAGTCGGGCGGGCCAGCCCGACGAGGTAGCCGGATGGACACCCACTAGGGTCGGACGATGGCCGTGGTCCCCCTCGAAGCTCCGCCGGAGGGGGGCCCTCCGTCGTCGCCGCCGCCCGAGCGCCGACGAGCGGGCAAGGTCGCCCTGGCGCTGGCGGTGGTCCTCACGCTCGTGGCCAACGCCGGCGCCATGGTGCTCCTCGACGACGCCGACGAGGAGTCGGTGCTGGCCCAGCGCCCGTCCGAGCGGGGCGGCGAGTCGCCCCCACCACCGCCCGCGGCGCCCGAACCGACCGCGAGCAGCGCTCCGTCGAGCACCCGGGCCACCTCCACGACGGTTCCCGACACACCTCTCGCACGGGAGGTTGCCGCGCTCTCGCGATTCGTGGAGGACCAGCGCGAGCTCGAGTTCCTCCGCCCCGTCGAGGTGCAGGTGCTCACCGACGAGCCCTTCTTGGCCCTCCTGTTCGCCGACGCCGAGGAGAACCGGGAGGAAACCGACCAGAGCGAGAAGGTGCTGCGGGCGCTGGGGCTCATCGAGCCCGGCGTCGACCTGTTCGAGGCCTTCACCTCGTTCTACGGCGACGCCGTGCTGGGCTTCTACGACGCCGAGACCGACCAGCTCGTGATCCGGGGCTCCGAGCTCAGCGCCTACACCCGCACGACGCTGGTCCACGAGCTGGCCCACGCCCTCGACGACCAGCACTTCGAGCTGTACCGGCCCGAGGTCTACGACGCCGACGACGAGTCCTCGTTGGCCTTCTCGTCGTTGATCGAAGGGGTCTCCCTGGCGGTGGAGTTCGCCTACCGCCAGACCCTCAGCGCCGCCGAGAAGGAGGAGTCGGCGCGCCTGGCCGCCGAGTTCGCCGGCAGGGCCGGTGCGTCGCCCATCCCCTCGATCGTGTCCAGCTTGGTCCAGTTCCCCTACCTGGCCGGGCCCTCGTTCGTGGGTGCCCTGGTGGAGGAGGGTCGAGAGCCGCGCATCGACCAGGCGTACCGGCAACCGCCCACCACCAGCGAGGAGATCCTCGACCCGTCGGTGTACCTCCGGGGCGAGCAACCGGTCACCGTGGCTGTGCCCGCGGCCGGGGGCCCGGTCGTGGACGAGGGGACCTACGGGGAGTGGGCGCTGTCGCTCACCCTCGCCGAGCTCATCGGCAGCCAGGCCGGGACGCAGGCAGCCAACGGCTGGGGCGGTGACAGCTACGTGGCCTGGGACGAGGCGGGCCGGACCTGCGTGCGCATGGCCTATGCCATGGACTCCCCCGGTGACCTGGTCGAGCTGGAGCGGGCCTGGCGCCAGTGGGCGGAGGTCCACGGGGACGCCACCGTCGAAGCCGGGTCGGCACTGGTGACGGTCACCGCCTGCGGCTGAACGAGGGCGTCCCCCGCCCGGGCGGTTGCCGGGAGCGCCGGTAGCGTCCCGGTGATGGAGGCCGGCCACGACGAGCAGCGCATCGAGCACGACACCATGGGCGAGGTGGCGGTGCCGGCAGCGGCCCGGTGGGGAGCGCAGACCCAGCGGGCGGTGCAGAACTTCCCGGTCTCGGGCCAGCGGGTGGACGCAGGCTTGATTCGGGCCCTGGCCCGCATCAAGGGGGCGGCGGCGGTGGTCAACGCCGGTCTCGGCGTGGTGGACGCCGCCGTGGCCGGTGCCATCACCACCTCTGCCGACGAGGTCGCCCAGGGCCGTTGGGAGGACCAGTTCCCCGTCGACGTGTTCCAGACGGGTTCGGGCACGTCGTCGAACATGAACGTCAACGAGGTGTTGGCGTCGCTGGCGAGCGAGCGACTGGGTCGGCCCGTCCATCCCAACGACGACGTCAACGCCAGCCAGTCGAGCAACGACGTGTTCCCCTCGGCCATCCGCCTGGCCGCGGCCATGGCGGTCACCGGCGAGCTGGTGCCGGCGCTCGCCCACCTGGCCGACACCCTGCGGGCCAGGTCGGCGGCGCTGGCCGGTGTGGTCAAGGCCGGACGGACTCACCTGATGGATGCCACCCCGGTCACCTTGGGCCAGGAGCTCGGAGGCTACGCCCGGGCCATCGAGCTGGGGATCGAGCGCCTGGCCGGGGTGCTGCCCCGGCTCGGCGAGCTTCCCCTGGGAGGCACGGCGGTGGGCACGGGCCTCAACGCCCCCGAGGGCTTCGCCGCCCAGGTCGTCGCCCATCTGGCCCAGGTCCTGGAGCTTCCCCTCACCGAGGCCGCCGACCACTTCGAGGCCCAGGGCAGCCAGGATGTCCTCGTCGAGTGCTCGGGGTTGCTTCGGGTGGTGGCCGTGTCCCTCACCAAGGTGGCCAACGACCTGCGCTGGATGGCCAGCGGGCCCCGAACCGGCCTGGCCGAGATCCGGCTGCCCGACCTCCAGCCGGGCTCGTCGATCATGCCGGGCAAGGTCAACCCGGTCGTGCCCGAGGCCGTCTGCCAGGTGGCGGCCCAGGTGGTGGGCAACGACGCAGCTGTGGCCTTCGCCGGCACCGCCGGCAACTTCGAGCTCAACGTGATGTTGCCGGTCATGGCCCGCAACCTGCTGGAGTCCATCCGGCTGCTGGCCGCGGTCAGCCGCCTGTTGGCCGACTCGTGCGTGGCCGGCATCGACGCCGACGAGAGCCGGTGCCGGGCCTACGCCGAGTCGTCACCGGCGGTGGCGACCTCGCTCAACCCGGTGCTGGGCTACGAACGCACCGCCCGGGTCGTCAAGGAATGCCTGCGCAGCGGTCGCTCGGTGCGGGCGGTGGTCCTGGAGTGGGGATGGATGAGCGAAGGCGAGCTCGACGCCGCCCTCGACGTGTTGGCCCTCACGCGCGGCGGCCTGAGACCCCACTGAGAGATCAGCACCGGCGCTGTGCGCGCTCAGGCCCGCCGGCGCAGGCTCTCCTCCCGTTCTTCGTCGAGCGGGTCCTTGAACTGAGCTGGGCCGCCCGAGCGCTGCGGCCCCATGCCGGCGGAACCGGGGGCGGCGTCGGACGGCGGGGCCGCCGGGTCGGGCCACTCCCCGCCCCCCCGGCGGTTCCCGGGGCCCACGTTCTGCTGCTCGACAACCTCGTCGTCGACGTCGTCGGAGAGATCCAGCGGCTCGCTGACCACCATCTCGTCGATCGGCTGGTTGGAAGGCTGGGCCTCGTCGCCGGGCACCGCGTCGGGAGGCTGGTGGTCGTCACTCGTGTCGCCGGGCACTACTGCTCCTCGACGGGCACGGGGGCGAGGTCGGCCACCGCCGGGCCGTTGAGCACGGCGCCCTCGCAGTCGAAGCGCGAACCGTGGCAGGGGCAGTCCCAGGTCGTCTCGGCCGGGTTCCATTGGACGGTGCAGCCCATGTGGGTGCACACCGCCGACACGGCGACCAGGCTGCCGTCGGGCCTGCGATAGGCGGCCACGTCGTTGCCGTCGACGTTGACCAGGCCTCCCTGTCCCGGTGCCAACTGCCCGGCCGGGGGAGAGTCGGAGCGGGCCAGGTGGTCCTTCACGAAGCGCTTGCCCACGTTGAGGTTCTCCTTGACGAACTCCTTGATCGAGCCCTTGGGATCGACCCGGGTGGCGTCGAACACCTCGGCCCAGGGGTTGGCCCGACCGACCAGCAGGTCGGCCAGGATCATCCCCGCCGCCGTGCCGTTGCTCATGCCCCACTTCTTGAACCCGGTGGCCACGTGCACCCGCTGGTGGCGCGGGGAGCGTCCCACGTAGGGGATCGAGTCGACCGGGACGTAGTCGTGGGCCGACCAGCGGTAGTCGATCGAGCGGATCGGGAAGGAAGCTCGGCCCCAGGCCTCCAGGTCGGCGTAGTACTGGCCGGTCTCGCCCCCTTGGCCCACCTTGTGGCTCTGGCCTCCGAGGATCAGGCCCGTCTCCCCGTCGAGGCGCACGGGACGCACCGAGCGAGTGGGCGAGTCGACGCCCAGGTACATGCCCTGGGGCACCTCGCCGTGGACGCGCACGGCCATGGCGTAGGACATCATCGGATGGGCCTTGGAGAAGAAGCCGCCGAGGTCGACGAAGGGGAGCAAGGTGGCCACCACCACGTCGGCGGCCACCACCTCGCCGCCGCCGGCACGCACGACCGGGCCGCCGCCGGTCTCCTCGACGTCCCGGGCCCGGGTCATCTCGAAGACGTGGGAGCCGTCCCCGGGGATGGCCCCGGCCAGGGCCAGGCAGTAGCGGCGGGGGTGGAACTGGGCCTGGTCTTCCAAGCGGACGGCCGCCTCGACCGGATAGGGCAAGGCGGTGTCCTCTGTGTAGGAGGCGGGCAGGCCGAGCGTGGTGGCTGCCTCCACCTCGGCGGCGATGTCGGCCCGACGGGCCGCCTCGGTGGTGTAGGTGAAGGCCGGCTGGTGCTCGAACTGGCAGTCGATGCCCAGCTGGTCGACTAGGGCGGCGACCTGGCCGACGGCCGCCTGGTTGGCCTGGGCGTACTGGCGGGCCTTGTCCTCACCCTGGGTGTCGATGAGCTCGGCATAGGTGAGGCCGTGCAGCGACGTCACCTTGGCCGTGGTGTAGCCGGTGGTGCCCGATGCCACCCGGTCGGCCTCCACCACGGCCACGGTGGCCCCCGCCTGCTTGAGCAGCAGGGCGGTGGTCAGCCCGGTGATGCCGCCTCCGACGACGGCGACGTCGACCTCGACCCGATCAGCGAGGGGCGGGTACGAGGAGGCGGCGCTGGTACCCACCCAAAGGGACGGGTTGTACAACTCGAGTAGGCCCATGACCCTTCCCTCAACGCCGCCGGGCCGACAGCGCGACGATGACCAGGCCGACCAGAGCGCTGGCCAGGTGGAACCAGTTGTCGGCGGTGTTCATGGACAGGACGTTGATGTCGTCGTTGTCCACGGCGAACAGGCCGTAGACGAAGGCGGCGCCGTAGCCGATGAACAGCAGAGCGCCGAAGGTGCGGGCCCCGGCGAGGGTCCACCACAGGGCCAGGCCCAGCAGGCCGATCACCAGGTGGACGACGTTGTGGGCGGGGTTGATCTCCAGCCCGAGGAGGAACTGGTCGGTGTCTCGGGCGAAGAAGTCGTCGAAGCCGGTGATGTCCAGGCCGGTGACGAAGAACCCGGCCACGCCGGCGCCGACGAAGGCCAGGCCCACGACGAGGGCCAGGTACTGGCTGATGCTCCGGCCGGACCCCGTCCTCGCCCTCGTCTTGGTGGACGTGGCCGGCGCAGCGGTGGTCCGTCGGAAGGTGTGTGGCTGATCTTGGGTCTCCATGGGTCTCCTCCTCTTGATGGGGCGGACTTCACCATGCCCCGCCGCGGCCCAAGGCCAACCGCACGTCCGGCGGGGCCGGGGGGTACCGTCGGCGACGGCGTCGAGCACAGGAGGAAGCACGGCCATGGGAGTCTCGGGTTCGCTCTACCGGTTCGTGCTGCTGCTGCACATCCTCACCGTGGTGGTGGCCTTCGGCAGCCTCGTCACCAACGCTGCCTACGCCCGGCTGGCCCGCGAACGGGGTGGGGCCGAGGGAGTCGCCATCAACGAAGCCAACGCCTCGGTGACCAAGCGGGTGGCCCAGAGCTCGTTCTACGCCGTGGCCGTCCTCGGCATCCTCTTGGTGGTGCTGAGCGACGGCGCCATCGGCTTCGAAGAGCCGTGGATCAGCCTGTCGTTCCTGCTGTACATCGCCGCCGCCGTGGTCTTGGTGGCCGTGCTGATCCCCACCCAACGTCGGATCAACGCCTTGACCGCCGGCCGCTCGGGCGGCGACCAGGAGGGGGCACGCCCGCGCCTGGACAAGAAGCTGGCCGCCTTCAGCGGCATCTTCAACCTCATCTTCGTCGCCATCCTGGTCCTCATGATCTTCAAGCCCGGGGCGTGATCGGCCTAGGCCTCCCCCGAGCCCGTCTCGAGTTCGCCCGAATGGAGCGACGCGAGGGAGGGCGACGGCGTCAGCCCAGGGCGGGGGTCCCGTCGTAGGGGGCGGGGTCGCCCCGGCCGGGGATGGTGGGCCGGCTCCAGCTCATGGCCAGGGACAGCCGGTCGGTCACCTCCCGCCACTCGTCGGGATGCCAGCCTTCGGCCATCCCGGCCACGCTGAGGTCCTGGCGGATGTGGACCAGTGCGGGGAGCCGTTCCAGGCCCAGTGCCTTGACCGCCTCCCGGTCGGGGTCGGCGAAGGTGAGGAACTCCTGAGCGTAGGGGCCGAGGAACTGGCGGGCCTCCTCGGCGGTGCAGGTGATGAGGATGGCCACCCGGCAGTCGGCCTGGTCGTAGACCCGAAAGATCCGGGTCACGGTAGGCAGCAACCAGGCGCTCTCCGAGGTGAAGGGATCCAGGGCGGCGACGACCAGGTGAAAGGTGGTGAGCCACTGCTCCAGAGGATGAGCCGACCCGTTGAGCGGGGCCAGGGCCACATCGGCGGGGGCGTCGGTGGGCACTCCGGTGAAAGGTAGCGCGACCTCTCAACGGCCACGAAGTCGACTCGGGTGGGCAGGCACGAATCGCTAGGGTCCAAGTGGTGCACCCCATCGAGCGGCTGCGCAACCTGGCCCGGGCCGGTCCCCTCGAGCACGGGGTCCTGGTACGAGAGAGCGCTCTGGCCCTGGGCGCCCTGGGCGGCAACCCCGCCGAGCTGCTGCTCTCGTGCCGCCGGCTCCTCCACCACCACCCCGCCTCCGGTCCACTGCGGTGGCTGTGCGCACGGACGCTGTGCAGCGACAGTCCTCGCCGTGAGGCCTGGCGCTGTGTCGAGGAGCTCGACGACGACCTCACGGCTGGCTGGCTTCGTGCCGAGCTGCCCGAGGCCGCCAGCGTCGTCGTCCTCGGCTGGCCCGAGGTGGCCACCGAGGCCCTGGCCCGGCGCGGCGACCTCCGCGTGTTGGTGATCGACGCTCTGGGCGAGGGGGCATTGCTCGTGCGCCGTCTGCGCGGTGTCGGGGTCGAGGCGGTGGAAGTGGACGAGGGGGGCACGGGACCAGCCGTGGTCGCCGCCGACCTCGTCGTCCTGGAGGCGGCGGCCGTCGGCCCCGACGGCTTCGTGGCCGTACCGGGCACGGGCGCGGCCGCGGCCGCGGCCGGCAACGCCGGGCTCCCGGTGTGGCTGGTGGCCGGGGCCGGTCGCGTGCTCCCCCCCGGGCTGTGGTCCTCGCTCGTCACCGACCTCGCCGGTGAACAGCCGCCGGCGGCGGAAGAGGTCGTCCCGCTCGACCTGGTCGACATGGTCGTGCGTCCATCGGGTGTGCTCGACCGGACCGAGCTCGCCTCCAGCCCACCCGATTGCCCCGACGCACCCGAGCTCCTGTAGCCACGATGCGGCCTCCTGGGTAGGTCGCTGGCCATGGGAGAGCAGATCGACCTCGAAGGCAACGAGCGCGGCTACCTGGCCACGCCCGAGCAGGGGGCCGGGCCGGGTCTGGTGGTGATCCAGGAGTACTGGGGCCTGGTGCCCCACATCGAGGACCTGTGCGACCGATTCGCCGCCGAGGGCTTCACCGCTCTGGCGCCCGACCTGTTCCGGGGCGAGACGGCCAGCGAGCCCGACGAAGCGGGCAAGCTCATGATGGCGCTCAACTTGGCCCAGGCGGCACGCGACATGGGTTCGGCGGTGGACCACCTGCGGGGAAGCCCCGACGTGCGGGGCGACGGTGTGGGTGTGGTGGGGTTCTGCATGGGCGGCGGCCTGGCGTTGATGCTGGCCACGCAGCGCCCGCAGGACATCGACGCCTGCGTGGTGTTCTACGGCCTCATCCCCTGGGAGTCGGCCCAGCCTGACTGGACCAAGCTCGACGCGCCGGTGCAGGGACACTTCGCCGAGGACGACGACCTCTTCTCTCCCGACAAGATGCGAGAGCTGGAGGCCTCGCTGGGCGACGCCGGCAAGGAGACCGACTTCCATCTCTACGCCGGTGTCGGCCATGCCTTCTTCAACGACACCCGACCCGAGGCCTACGACGCCTCGGCCGCCAGCCTGGCCTGGACCCGCACGTTGGAGTTCCTGCGGGCCAAGCTGGGGTAGTGCCGCTCGACTTGCTCGATCCCGACCACGATCCCGTCACCCGCTACCTCCAGCTGGGACTGGCCCTCGGTCGCCACGTCGACGGCCTGGTCGACGCCTACTTCGGTCCGACGGCGCTGGCCGTCACCGTCACCGAGGGACCCGTGGTTCCCGCCGCCCGCCTGGCCGGGGCCGCTCGGCGCCTGCTGGCCGACCTCCAGACCGGTGACGACCCCGAGCCGAACCGACGCCACTGGCTGGCGGCCCAGGTCCGAGGACTGCACACGACCGCCGCCCGCCTGGCCGGGGAGGCGCTGGGCTACGCCGACGAGGTCGAGGCGTGCTACGGCGTGCGGCCGAGGATGGTGCCCGAGGATGCCTTGGCCGAGGCCCACCGGCGCCTCGACGCCGCCCTTCCCGGCGCCCATGACCTGCAGAGCCGCTACGGCGCCTGGCGAGAGGCGCAAGCGGTGCCGGCTGGTCAGCTCGAAGCTGCCATCGCCTCGTTGCTCGAGGACCTGCGGGAGCGCACGCAACGGTGCTTCGGCTTGCCCGAGGGTGAGCACGTCGACATCGAGCTCGTCACCCACCAGCCCTGGTCGGGTTTCAACTACTACCTCGGCGGCCTTCGCTCCCGGGTGGCGATCAACGTCGACCTGCCCGTGCTCAGCCCCGGCCTGGCCCACCTGGTGGCCCACGAGGCCTACCCGGGCCACCACACCGAGCACTGCCACAAGGAGGTGGGCCTCGTCCGCCGGCGGCAGTGGCTGGAGGAGACCATCTTCTTGGTGGGCACGCCGCAGTGCCTGCTGGCCGAGGGCCTGGCCGACCTCGGCCTCGAGTTGGTGGTGTCGGCCGACCCGGCGGAGCGGGCAGCCATGCTGGCCGGGCACCTCCGGCCCCTCGGGATCGCCTTCGACGCCGAGGTGGTGGCCGAGGTCGCACGAGGGGCCCACGGCCTGGAGGGGGTGCGGGGAAACGTCGCCCTGCTCCTCCACGAGCACGGGGTCGACGTCGACGAGGCCGTGGCCTACGCCGAGCGCTGGGGTCTGCTGCCGCGTCGGCGGGCCGAGAAGTTGGTCGCGTTCCTGACCGATCCCACCTGGCGCGCCTACATCACCTGCTACGTGGAGGGCCTGCCCCTGTGCCGGCGCTTCGTGGCCGGCGAGCCCGCCCGCTTCGAGCGTCTCCTCACCGAGCAGCTCACCCCCGACCAGATGGTCGCCGCCGCGTGAGCGTCCCCCACGGGCGGGCCCTTCCGGGTGTGACGCTCGACGTGGTCATGCCTGCCCGCAACGAGGCGACCACGGTGGGGACGAACGTCGCCGCCGCCCAAGGCTGTCGCTATGTGCGGGAGGTCATCGTGGTCGACGACGCCTCGTCCGACGCCACCGCCGAGCAGGCCTCGGCGGCCGGGGCCAGGGTGGTCCGCCGGGAGGCGGGCGTCGGTTCCAAGGCCCTGGCCATGGCCACGGGGGTGGCGGCGAGCGACGCCGAGGCCATCCTCTTCGTCGACGCCGACTGCGCCGGGCTGACGCCCGTCCACCTCGACGAGGTGTGCGTCCCCTTCATGGAGGGGCGGGCCACCATGTCGATCGGCTTCTTCGACTACGGCCGCTTCTGGAACTGGGTGGTGCTGCGCTGCCCGCCGCTCAGCGGTGAGCGCGTGGTGCCCCGCTGGGTCTTCGAGGCGGTGCCGGCCACGAAGCTCGACGGCTACACCATCGAGGTCCGGCTCAACGAGGTCATCTGCGAGGCCCGCCTGCGCACCAGCGCCCGGATCATGGAGGGGGTCCAGCACCGCACCAAGCGGGCCAAGGTGGGCCGGCGCGAGGGCCTGCGCCAGACGTGGCGGATGTACAAGTCCCTGGTCTCGCTGCTCATCCCCCTCGGCGACATCCGCTGGCGCACCTACTGGTTCTATCTCCGGGGCCTGACGATCGAGCGGTAGCCCACGCCGTCTCGTTCGCTTGGGTCCCGAAAAACGGCACTCACGCCCACGAGACGCAGAGCCGGGAGAGCTGGCTAGCATCCCGCCACCGTGGCTGCACCGTGGACCTTCGCCGGCGAGCCGCCCCCGGTCAGCCAGGCCGCCGGCATCGTCACCCTGGTGGAGGGCTCCACCTTTTGCATCTCGGGCCCGGCGGGCGACATCGACGGGGGCATGACCCACGGTCTGTTCTTCCGCGACACCCGCTTTCTGTCCTCCCTCGAGCTGCGTCTCAACGGCATGCCGCTCCAGACGCTCTCGTCGCTGGTGGGCGACCCGTTCAGTGCCACGTTCGTGACCCGGGCCCGGCCTCGGCCGGGGCGGGCGGACAGCACCCTGGTGGCGTTTCGCACCCGCTACGTGGGTCAGGGGATGCGCGAGGACCTCGTCATCCGCAACTTCGGGCCCGAGCCGGCGGCGTGTGTGCTGGAGCTCGCAGTCGACGTCGACTTCGCCGACCTGTTCGACGTCAAGGAAGGCAGGGTCGAGCTCCGGGGGGAGCACACGCTCGAGACCCTCGACAACGCTCTGGTCTTCGGCTGTCACCGGGACGGGATCCACCGGGGAACGGTCCTGTCCTGCTCGGGGTTGGCGGTCATCGAGCACCACCTGCTGGGCACCGAGGTGGTCATCGGGCCCCAGGGTTCGTGGACGGGTTGTGTCGAGCTGGCGCCGGTGATCGACGAGGCCCGGGTGGAGCCCCTCTACCGCTGCGGACGGCCGGTGGCGCGGGCGGCGCCCACCGAGCGGCTGCAACGCTGGCGACGCCAGGTCCCCACGCTGTCGTCGTCGCACCCCGGCCTGGAGGCGGTCGTCGCCCGCAGCCAGGCCGACCTGGGCGCGCTGCGGATCTTCGATCCCGAGTTCCCCGAGCGAACTGTGGTGGCCGCCGGGGCGCCGTGGTTCATGACCCTGTTCGGGCGCGACTCGTTGCTCACCTCGTGGATGACCATGCTCATCGATCCCGACCTCGCCCTCGGCGTGGTCCAGACGCTGGCCCGCTTCCAGGGGGAGAAGGTCGACCCCGACACCGAGGAGGAGCCGGGCCGGATCCTCCACGAGATGCGCTTCGGATCGGCGGCCACCCTCTCGCTCGGCGGCGGCCACGTCTACTACGGCACCGCCGACGCCACCCCGCTGTTCGTCATGTTGCTGGGTGAGCTGCGCCGCTGGGGGCTGGCGGCCGAGCAGGTCGACCGGCTGCTGCCCCACGTCGACCGGGCCATGGACTGGATCGCCGACTACGGCGACGCCGACGGCGACGGCTTCGTCGAGTACGAGCAGGCCAGCGGCCGGGGCCTGCGCAACCAGGGGTGGAAGGACTCCTGGGACGGTGTGCGCGACGCCCGAGGCGAGTTGGGCAAGGGCCCCATCGCCCTGTGCGAGGTCCAGGGCTACACCTACGCCGCCTACGTGGCCCGGGCCCACTTCGCCCACGAGGCCGGCGACGAGGCCGTCGCCGCCGGCTTCCGGGTCCGGGCCGCCGAGCTCAAGGAAGCGTTCAACCGCCAGTTCTGGCTCGAGGACCGGCAGTGGTTCGCCATGGCCCTCGACGGCGACAAGCGCCCGCTCGATGCCCTGACCTCCAACGTGGGCCACTGCCTGTGGACGGGCATCGTCGACCGTGACAAGGCGGCGGCGGTGGCCCGGCATCTGATGTCACCGGCGATGTTCAGCGGCTGGGGGGTGCGCACGCTGGCCACGACCATGGTCGGCTACAACCCCATCAGCTACCACAACGGCTCGGTGTGGCCCCACGACAGCGCGCTCGTCGCCGCCGGGCTCATGCGCTACGGCTTCGTGGAAGAGGCCCAGCGGGTGGTGATGGGCCTGATCGAGGCGGCCATGGCCGTGGGGGGCCGCCTGCCCGAGCTGTTCGGGGGGCTCGACCGCTCCGAGCTTCCGGTGCCCCTCGGCTACCCGGCCTCGTGCTCGCCCCAGGCGTGGGCGGCGGCGTCGCCTCTGCTGCTGTTGCGCCTGCTGTTGCGCTTCGATCCCTGGCTGCCGCACGGCAAGCTGTGGCTGGCCCCGGTGGTGCCCGCAGTCATCGCCCGTCTGCGGGTGGGCCACATTCCCCTGGGGGGAGGGCGGGTGGCCGTCGAGGTCGACGGCGACGACGTGTCGATCGAGGGGCTGCCACCGGGGGTGGAGCTGGTCAGAGAGCCTCGCCGGCCCCTGTCGGCCGAGGTGCCGGAAGGGCCGTAGCCGGCCGGCGATCTCCGCCGAGCAGTGACTCGAACAGCTCCAGGTGGTCCCCGACCATCCGCTCGGTGGAGAAGCGCGTCTCCACCACCGCCCGGCAGGCCTTGCGATCGAGCTCGGCGACCCGGTGGACGGCGACGGCCATCTCGTCACGGTCCTCGCAGAGGAAGCCGGTGACGCCGTGGTCGACGATCTCGGGGGCGGCGCCCGAGCGGAAGGTGAGCACGGGCGTCCCACAGCCCAGGGCCTCGATCATGACCAGGCCGAAGGGCTCGACCCAGCGGATGGGGTTCAGCAGGCCCCGGGCCCGGGCCAGCAGATCGAACTTCTCGCTGCCTCCCACCTCGCCCACGTACTGGATCTCGCCACCGAGCAACGGCTTGACCTGTTCGTCGAAGTACTCGAGCTCGAGCGGCTCGCGCATCTTGGCCGCGATGAGCAGGGGTACGCCGGCCTGGCGGGCGACGAGCGCCGCTCGCCGGGCGCCCTTGTCCGGCGCCATGCGGCCGAGGAACAAGAAGTACTCGTCTGGCTGCTCCCCGAAGGGCAGGTCGGCCACGTCGATGCCGTGGTGGATGACCCGGGCGATGGGCACCCCGACGGCGTGATCGGCCTGGGACTGCGAGATGGCGATGATCGAGACCCACGGGGCGACGGCCCGGTAGATGTCGAGGAGCTCGTCGTTAAACGGGCCGTGGTTGGTGGTGACCGTCGTCAGGTCGGGAAAGCGCTGGGCGTAGATCGGCCCGGCCATGGTGTGGTCGTGGACGATGTCGAAGTCCTGGACGGTCCGGTAGGCGTCGATGACGTGGCGCAGCTCGGGCACCACCACCCCCATGCGCAGGTGCTCGGATCGCTCCAGCACGAAGTGGCGGGGCACCGGGCAGGTGGAGTCGCCGGTGGTGCACAGCAGCACCTCGTGGCCGGCGCCGTGGAAACCCCGGGCCAGCCGGTCGACCACCGTCTCGGTGCCACCGTAGAGCGGGGGCGGGACGGGCACCCAGGGTGGGGCGATGAGCGCGATTCGCATACCGGAAAAGTAGTGGATCGTCCCGCCGAGCCCCGCGCCCTTGGACACGACGACTGCCGGGGTGATGTGGCCTAGGGTGGGTGCATCCGCCGTCGAGTGGCCGCATCCGTCGCTCTCGTGGTGACCTTCCTGGTCGCCGGGTCGGGAGCCGCCGCTGCCCAGGCGACCGAGGAGCCGACGGTGAGCGTCGTGCCCGGGCCGACGACAGAGAGAGAGTTCGCTCCCGAGTGCAACGACGTCGTCCTCGTGTTCGACGAGGCGACCTCGTTCGTCGTGGAGCGGACGGGGCCGACCGATGACGCCCTGACCGTGACCTACGAGGTCGACGGCTCGGCCATGGCGGGGGAGCACTACGAAGCCCTTCCTGGTGCGGTCGACTTCGAGGCCGGCGATGCCACTGCGACCGTTGACATCGACGTGCTGACCGGCCCCCGGACCGAGATGGTGGAGCTCCGGCTCCGGCTCGTGGACGGGAGCGGCTACCAGCCGGGCGTGCCCGCGGAGGCGACGATCCCCTTCGTGCGACCCCGCAATCCGTCGCTGCCCCCGCCCGAGTGCGGCTTCTTCTTCGCCGAAGGCGATCGCATCGCTCGCACGGTCGAGGTCGGGGCCACGCCTGAGCGGGTCGTCATAGAGCAGTTCCGCCCGCCGATCCGGATCGAGGCCCCGCCCGAGGACTATCGGGTGGCGCTCACCGGCGGCGCCCTGGCGCCCGGCCTGTCGCTGGCCGAGGACGGTCGCTTCTCGGGGACCGCCGAGGAGGCGGGGACCTACCAGTCCACCATCCAGGCCTGTCGCACCCGAGCACCGGGCACCTGCGTCACGGCCACGTTGGTGATCCTCGTCGAGGGATCCGTCACCACGCCGACCGCTCCGACGCTGCCGGCCACTTCGTTGCCCCGGACCCCCCAGACCCTGCCCGCCACCGGTGCCCCCGGCGGGCCCGCGGTGGAGCTCGGCGCCGTGCTCGTCGGCCTCGGTCTCGTCCTTGCCGGGTGGGCGCGCTCAGCCCGTCGGTGACGGCTCCGGGGCCGCTCGGCGGACCAGGTGCTCGGCCAGGGCGCCGATGGCCACTACGGCGGGCGATGTCGGGTCCAGGTCGTAGGGGGCCCGGCCCAGGTGGTCGGCGTGGTCGACGGCGGGGTCCTCGGGGACAGTGAGCACCTCGGCACCGTCGATCGCCTCGGTCATGCGGGCCAGGTCCTCGTCACCGGCGCAGCGGTTGGCGACCACGACGATGCGCGCCACCCCGAGATCGGTGGCCACCTCCCGGGCCCGGCGGGCGATCTCCACCGACTTGGCGCTGGGCTCGGCCACCACCAGGACCACGTCGTTCGCTCCGGGCCTGGCCCACAGCAGGTCGTTGATCCCGGCTTCGAGGTCGGCCACGACGATGCGGTCGTCGTCGCTGAGCTCTCCGAAGAACTGGCGGGTGGTCATGTGCGAGCCGCAGCACAGGCAGGAGTCGGTGGGCCGCTCGATCTTGCCGGTGGCCACCAGCCGCACCCCGCCGGGGGCGTCGACGCCGTAGCGCCGCAACAGGTCCTCGGGGTCGGGGGTGGGGTCGTCGTGGGTGTGGCCGACGGCGATGAGGGCGTTGAGGATGGGCTCCATGGCCTCCACCCGCTCCCGCTCGACGCCGAGCGAGATGCCCAGGTTGGGGTTGGGGTCGCCGTCGACGGCCACCACCCGGTGGCCCTGGCTGGCCAGGTGGCGGCACAGGGCGCCCGAGACCGTGCTCTTGCCCGAGCCCCCCTTGCCGGTGACGGCGATCTTCATACCGGTACCTCCCGTTGGTCGTGGTCGCTGTGGTCGTGGTCACTGTGGTGGTGGTCGTGGCCGTTGCCGCCACCGGTCAGGAGATCGGCCAGCTCCCTCACCGCGGCGATGGCGGGGGAGTCGGGACACTCGTCGAGCGGGGCCAGCCCCAGGCGCTCCGCCCTGGCCACCGCCGCGTCGTCGGGGATGCGCACGGCGGGGGCCAGGCCGGGATGGTCGGGCTCGTCCCGGAAGCGGTTGGCCACCACGAGGGTGGGGACGTCGGCCACGAGGGGCAGCAGCCGGCGCGCCGTCATGGCCGAGCGCCATGCCGGGCCCACGACCACCATGACCCGGTCGGCGAAGGCGTGGTAGCGCTCGAAGGGGGTGGTGGGCCCGGCTTCGAGGTCGCCCACCACGTCCCAGGCCGGGTCCCCGAAGCCCAGGAGGATCTCCAACAGGGCGACGAGCGTCTGCTTGGGAGCGGTCTTGTCGGCGTCGTCGATCTTGCCCAGGGCCAGGAACCGGGCGCCGTCGGGGGCAGTTAGGGCGAGGCGGTCGACGGCCTGAGCCGGGCTCAGCCCCGTCCGCAGCCGCCACCCGTAGGCGGCGCCGGCGTGGGCCTCGACGGCATCAGGAGGCAGGCCGCCGGCCGTCGGGGAGACGCCCAGGCTGAAGGCCAGCCCCGGGTTGGTGTCGAGGTCGGCGGCCAGCACCCGGTGACCGCGGCGGGCCAGGAGGCGGGACAGGGTGCCCGAGATCATCGACTTGCCGGCGCCACCCTTGCCGATGACGGCCACTCGTAGACCGAGCCTGCCCTCGGCCTCGACGACCACCTTCGGATCGGCGCCCGTCAGTGCCTCGTCGGCTTCCTCCCGGTACGCCGCCAGCACGCGGTGGTGGCCGGCCAGCTCCTGTTCCCATCTCGGGGCCAGGCGACCCCGGAGCCGGGCCTCGAGGTTGCGCCCGAAGCGTCCGGCCTGGCGCTGCACGCCCCTCCACGCCAGGCAGTGAGCCACCTCGTCGCCGGCCGAACCGGGTGGACCGGTACGGGCCACGCCGGCCATGGCCTCCATCACCGCCACCTGGCGTGTGAGTGAGTCGATCAGCCACTCGTCCCTGGGGCTGCGATCAGACTGCGTGTCCAGCTCACTCATGCGCAACCGGACGCTACCGAGGTCCTCACTCCTCGGGCAACGCCGGAGGGGGGTTGCCCCGTCGCCGGCCGACGACGTAGACGGCGGTGAGGAGGACCGAAACGGTGGTGAGGACCACGACGTTGTCGGCCACGAACGCCAAGGCGGCGTCGACCGGGCCGGCGACGACGTCACCGAAGCGACGTAGGAGCAGGATGGTGGCGACGGTGCCGGCGATGTTGAGCACCAGGAACACGACCGTGGGCATCCGCGAGGCGCCGGCCAGCACGCACACCACGCCGCCGGGAAAGACGGCCACCAGGAGCCAGCCGACACGGTGAAACCTGCGCTGCACCCAGCGCAGGCTCCGGCCCCCTCCGACCTTGGCGTCGACCCAGCTGATGGCGTCGTCGCCGTACCAGCGCCCGAGCAGGAACAACAGCGGGTCCTCCAGCAGCCGCCGCCCCAGTCCCACCAACAGGTAGGGGACGAAGTCGACGCTGGTGGAGGTGAGGATCAGGTGGCGGGTGGTGGCGTTGAGCGCCAGGAGCAGCAGCGGGTGGCCGACCACCAGCGTGGGCGCCAGCGCGTTGCCGATCACCGCCGAGGCGGCCACGACGCCGAGGGGCGCGGTCACGAGGAGCAAGGGGCGGCGCCCGGGCCGGCGGGGGTGGCCCTCGTCCATCGGTGGAGACCGTAATGAGCATCGGTACCGTCGAGCGTTCCCGACGAGGAGATGGCGAAATTGTCCCCCGCGCTCGTCCGTCCGGCGCTCGCGATGGCCGTGGCCCTGCTGCTTGGCGCGTGCTCCGCCGATCTGGGCCCGCCCGAGACATCGGCTGCCGACGCTCCGGTGCGGGCCACGACCACCACCGCACCCCCGCCCCCCACACTCGAACGGGTGGTCGTCGAAGCCCGCGTCCTGGGGGGCCCTGGTGACCAACGCATGCTCGCGGTGGCGGCGGGGGCCTCGCTGAGCCGAGAGGAGCGCGTCGTGGCGGTGGGCCAGGCCGATGGTCGTCCGGCGGCGTGGTGGTCACCCGACGGCCGGGCGTGGCAGCGGGCCGAGCTCGACCCCGGGCAGTTCGGCGAAGCCGCCGCGTTCGCCGATGTGGCCGCGGATCCTGTGAGCGGGGGGTGGGTGGCGGTGGGCGCCGAGGAAGGCCGAGCGGCGGCGTGGGCTTCGCTCGACGGGGTGACCTGGGAGCGGGCCGAGGTCGACCGGGGGCCGGCCATGACCACCGTCGGCGCCAGCCGGTACGGCCTGATCGCCTTCGGCACGGGCAGCACCGGCGACCCTGGTCGCGACGGGGGGGAGGAGACCGTCGCCTGGCAGTCGGTCTCGGGCCGGCAGTGGGTGCGGGCGGTCGACGATCCCGACCTGTTCACCCGCCCGGGCACCGAGCGGGTGGTCGCCGTGGCCGACACCGGCGCCGAGGTCCTGGCCGTGGTCGAGCGCGAGGGCCAAGGCCCGGAGGTGTGGCGTTCGACCGAGGGGCTGTTCTGGTCGCCGGCGCCGGCGGTGGGAACCGACCTGCTGCCTGCCGAGGGGCGACCGGGCGCCGGCGCCGCCGTGGCCCTGGGGTCGACGTTGGTGGTCGTGGGCACCGACACCAAGGCCGACGGGACCGACGCCGCCATGTGGGTGTCGACCGGTGCCCAGTCCATCCGCCAGGTCGCCCACGACGAAGCGGTCCTGGGCGGCGACGGTGCCCAGGCCATGGCCGCGCTGGCCCGCAACGGCGACCAACTGGTGATGGTCGGCACCGAGACCGACGACGGCGGTGACGTCGACGCGGTGGTGTGGTCGTCGGCGCTGGGGTCGTCCCTGCAGCGGGTCGACGACGACGGGCTGGCCGTGGCCGGTGACCAGCACGCGCTCGATGTCACCGTCTCGGGATCGACGCCCGTGGCGGTGGGCTGGGAGGAGTCGCCGGGGGGCGCCGACGCCGTCGTGTGGGTCGTGGCGCCGGCGGCGGTCGACGAGGCCGAGGAGCCCAACGAGGCGGCTCCACCTCCCGGACCGGCGCTGAACTGGCAGCGGGTCGCCGCCGGCGACGACTGGTCGGGACCGGGGGAGCAGCGCATGGACGCCCTGGCCGTGACCGCCAACGGCTTCCTGGCGGTGGGATCGGTGCGCGGTGCCGACGGTGCCGACGCCGCCGACGGCGCCATGTGGCGCTCGATCGACGGCCAGGAGTGGAGCCGCCCGTCCGACATGGGCGCGTTCGCCGGCCCGGGCGACCAAGGCCTGGCCGACGTGGCCACCGCACCCGAGGCAGTGGTGGCGGTGGGCGTCGACGGCACCTCGGCGGCGGTCTGGGCCTCGACCGACGGTGAGAGCTGGCTGCGGGTGGCCCACGACGAAGGCGTCTTCGGCGGCCCGGGCGATCAGCGCATGGAGGCGGTGATGGCCCCGGCCGGCGCAGAGGGGTGGGTGGCCGTGGGTAGCGACACGGGGACCGGGAGCCAGGACGCGGCGGTCTGGCGCTCGCCCGACGGTCTCACCTGGAGCCGGGTGCGTGACGACGACGCCCTGGCTGGCCCGGGCGACCAACGCCTGGTCGACGTGGCCACGGGGCCGGCGGGGCTGGTGGCGGTCGGGGTCGACGGGGAGACGGCGTCGGCGTGGACCTCGGGTGACGCCCTGACGTGGTCACGCACCGGCATCGGGCCCGGGCGGGCGTCGGGTCTGGCCGCCGGCAGCGGGGGCGGGCTGGTGGCGGTCGGCTCGGCGGTGGGGGAGGGTCTCGACGCCGCCGTGTGGCGCTCGGCGGACGGGCTGGAGTGGTCCCGTGTGGGCGCCGACGACCTCGGCGGCCCCCTCGACCAGGAGCTGACGGCGGTGTCGGTGGGCGAGGAGCTCAGCGTTGCCGTGGGCCGCACCAGCCGGGGAGGCGGCGACGACGCCGCCGCATCGGCGTCAGGTGACGGCGGCGCCACCTGGCTCCGCGCCGCCCACGCTGAGCACGTCTTCGGAGGTGACCAGGCCCAGCGCATGCTCGACGTGGCCACCTGGGAGGGCCTGGTGGTCGCCGTGGGCCACACCGGCTCGACACCCGATGCCCGGGACGGCGCCGTGTGGGTGGCCGACCTGGCCGGAGGCGGTGGCCGAACCGATCTCTGACGTCGTCGCCGCCGCGGTGGGGCGTACGGCCAGTCAGATGGCGTCGGTGGAGGTGGCCTCCACCCGCACGAGACGGTCGCGGTAGTAGGACTCCATGGCGTCGTTGGCCGAGCGGATGGTCGACAGGGCCTCGACCACCGCCGGCCAGGTGTGGCCGGGGACGGCGGTGTACAGCTCCTCGTCCCGCAGGTCGGTGGAGATGCGGTTGCCGGCGCAGCCCAGGCTGATGGCGCTGTGGCCCGATTGCATGGCCAGGGGCAACACGGCGCAACCCGGCCGCCCCGCCGTGGGCACGGTCATGGGCGACACGCCGGCCCGCAGGGCGGCTTCGTGCAACAGCATGGCCCGGCCGGGGGTGGTGGCCACGACCACCACGTCGGGATCGAACGTGACCGAGCGGGCGGGCCCGTAGGCGATGTAGCGGGGAGGCTCGGCCACCGTGGGGATGGACGGGACCTCGGCGGGCTCGACGTAGCCGACCGAGGCCATGAGCTCCAGAGCCTGTCCCAACTCGGCGCGCCGCTCCTCGGGCAGGGCCATCCCGTGGACGTGGGCGCCCACCGCGCAGTGGTGGTGCTCGGCCGGCTCGGTGTAGAAGGTCCGGCCCGCTCGGGCGTGGCGCCAGAAGGCGCACCCGGCCGCCACCGGGCCTCCCTCCCATGGGGCGACCCCCGCCGGCGGCTCGGCGAGGAAGGCGATGGCCACCGGCTCGCCGGCGAGGTCCAACACCGTGCGGGGGGCAGCGTGGTCAGCCATGCCCCATCCTCGCGCAGTCCCCCGCCGCTCGTGTCGCCTCGAAGCCGGGGAGGGCGAAGGTGGGGACGGCGTGCCTAACGTGGGGGTCATGGAGACGGCCGACGCCCCCCTCGCCGGCAGGCGGATCGGGATAACCGCGGATCGCAAGGGCGCCGAGCAGGCGGAGCTGTTCCGCCGCCGCGGCGCCGACGTGGTGCACGGGCCCACCATGGTCACCGTCGACCTGTCGGCCGAGGAGCCCCTCCGGCAGGCCACCGCCGCCCTGGTGGCCCACCCACCCGATTACCTGGTGGTGACCACCGGGATGGGCCTGCGCCTGTGGCTGGAGGCGGCGGCGGGGTGGGGAGCCGGCGCCGAGCTGGGCGCCGCCCTGGCCGGCACCGCCATCTTCGCCCGCGGGGCCAAGGCCGCGTCGGCCGTGCGCCGGGCCGGGCTGGAGGTGGCGTGGCGGGCACCGGGCGAGACCATGGACGAGGTGGTCGACCATCTCACCGCCGAGGTGTCCGGCGTCACCCGCCGGCCCCGGGTGGCCTTGCAGCTGTTCGAGCCCGGGGACCACCCGTCGACCGAGGCCCTGCGAGCCCTGGCCGGCGAGCTGGTGGAGGTGCCGGTCTACCGCTGGAAGCTGCCGGACGACGTCGGGCCGGCCCGAGCGTTGATCGACGCCACCGTCGCCGGCCGCCTCGACGCCGTGACCTTCACCAGCCAGCCGGCGGTTCGCCACCTCGTGCGCATCGCCTCCGAGAGCGGCCGGGCCGGGGAGCTGCTCGCCGCCCTGAACGGTCCCGTGCTGGCCGCCTGCATCGGGCCGGTGTGCGCCGCCGCCGCCACCGAGGTGGGCATCGAGCACCCCGTCTGGCCCGAGCCTCCCCGCCTGCCGGCCATGGCCCGGCAGGTCACCGAGCACCTCCTGGCCGGGGCCACGGCCAAATCCTGAGAAAGCTGATTGGATTGGTCAACTATTGGTAGGCTGGGTGGGTGCGACTGAGTGACCCCTCCGTGGCCCCGCTCGCCGACCCGGCGGCCCTGGCCGACATCGAGAAGTTCGAGCGGATGCTGGCCTCGTACCTCGCCGGCGATCTCGACGAGGACCGCTTCCGGATCTTCCGCCTGAACAACGGCATCTACGGCCAGCGCCAGGGCGGCCACAACCAGATGGTGCGGGTCAAGGTCCCCTACGGATCGCTGCGCCCCGAACAGCTCGACATGATGGCCCGCATCGCCGAGGAGTACTCCCGGGGATGGGGCCACATCACCACCCGCCAGAACGTCCAGTTCCACTTCGTGGCCCTGGAGCGGGTGCCCGAGCTGTTGCGGGAGCTGGCCAGCGTGGGCCTCACCACCCGGGAGGCGTGCGGCGACACCGTGCGCAACGTGGTGGGCTGCCACCTGGCCGGGGCCTGCCCCTACGAGGTGCTCGACATCAGCCCGTGGGCCGAGGCCACCTACCGCCACTTCCTGCGCCACCCCTACGCCCAGCGCATGCCCCGCAAGTTCAAGATCAACTTCTCGGGCTGCGCCACCGACTGCGGCCAGGCCATGTTCAACGACATCGGCGTGGTGGCCGTCAGCCGTCCCCACCCCGACGGCACCGTGGAGCCGGGCTTTCGGGTCTTCATCGCCGGCGGCCTGGGGGCCAACCCCCACCCGGCCCAGGCCCTGGAGGACTTCACCTCCCGGGAGGACCTCATGCTCACCCTCGAGGCCACCCTGCGCACCTTCGACCACTACGGCAACCGGGACAACAAGCTGCGGGCCCGCATGAAGTGGCTGGTCGACACCATGGGCATCGAGGAGCTGCGCACGCGCATCCTCAAGGAGCGCCAGCTGCTCCACGCCTCGTCGTCGGCACCCGAGGGCCTCCCCGAGCAGGTGGCCACCTCCGGCGACGAGCCGGCCGGCGTCTCCGGCGCGGTCAGCCCCACCCCCATGGGCTGGGGGACCAACGTCGAGCTGCGCCGGAGCGACCGCTACGGACGTTGGGACGACGCCAACGTGGTGCGGGGCGCGGCCAAGGGCACGGTGTCGGCCATGGCCTACGCCCGCCTGGGCGACATCACCGCCGATCAGTTCCGGGCCCTGGCCTCCATCCAGCGGGAGCTGGGGGCCGAGGTGCGCGTCACCAACCGCCAGAACCTGGTGTACCGCAACCTCACCGAGGAGCAGCTCCCCACCCTGCACGCCCGCCTGGAGCGCCTGGGCATGGCCGAGCCCGGCGCCGAGCTGGCCCGTGACGTGGTGAGCTGCCCCGGGGCCGACACCTGCAACCTGGCCGTCACCCAGTCCCGGGGGCTGGCCGACGAGATCGGCCGAGCCCTGGAGGAGGCCGGGCTGGCCGACCTCGGCGGGGTGCGCATCAACATCTCGGGGTGCACCAACTCCTGTGGCCAGCACCACGTGGCCGACATCGGCTTCGTGGGGGTCGAGCGCCGGGCCTACGGCCGCTCGGCGCCCGGCTACCAGATGATGCTGGGTGGCTACCTGGGCCAGACCGAGGTGGAGTTCGGGCGCAAGGCCCGGCGGTTGCCGGCCAAGGCCGCGGGTGCCGCCACGGTGCGGGTGGTGGGCCGCTTCGCCGCCGAGCGCAGCCCCGGGGAGTCCTTTGCCGGCTGGCTGGAGCGAGCCGGGGGAGCCGGCGCGGTGGGTGCCACCCTGGCCGACCTCGACGTCTTCCCCACTCCCGAAGAGGACCCCAGCTTCTTCGTCGACTTCGACGAGACCGGCCCCTACGTGAGCGAGGTCGGCGCCGGGGAGTGCATGGGCTCGTGACCGACACCGTCGTCAACCTCCGCGTGTCGTCGCCGACGACTTCAGCCGACCTGGCGTCGTTCACGTCCGCGGACCTGGCGGAGATCAGCGCCGGCTTGGAGACGGCGACGGCCAGCGAGATCGTGGCCTGGGCCGTCGAGCGGTTCCACCCCAACCTGAGCCTCACCTCGTCGATGACCGACGCCGTGCTCATCGACCTGGCCATGCGGGTCGAGCCGTCGATCGAGGTCGTGTTCATCGACACCGGCTACCACTTCCCCGAGACCCTCGAGACGATGGAGCGGGTCCGCCGTCACTACGGGCTGAACCTCAAGGTCATGACCGTGGCACCGCATGACCAGGAGCTGTGGCGGGTCGACCCCGAGAACTGCTGCTCGGCACTGAAGGTGGGCCAGCTCGACCGGGCGTTGGCGGGCAAGGCGGCGTGGATGAGCGGTCTGCGTCGGGCCGAGTCGCCCAGCCGGGCGTCGGCCCCGGTCGTGGCCCACGACGTGCGCGGCCTGGTCAAGATCAACCCGTTGGCCACCTGGGACGACGACGACGTGGCCCGCTACGTCGCCGACCACGACGTGCCCGTCAACCCGCTGCTCCGCCAGGGCTACCGCTCGATCGGCTGCGCCCCGTGCACCGCCCCCGCCGAGAAGGACGCCGATGCCCGCTCGGGCCGCTGGCAGGGCAGTGAGAAGACCGAGTGCGGGCTGCACCTGTAGATCTCGCCCACCTTCTGGCTCGCCTCGCTCGCCGGCCCGCCAGCCAGAAGGGGCGCCTTGGGTGCCCTCGTGGCCGGCGGCCGGGCCTCGGCGCAGCTGAAGGGACGGAGGCCTAGTGGCCTCGTTCGGCTACCCCGTTTGCCTGGATCTCGGTGGCCGGCGCTGTGTCGTCATCGGCGGGGGCACCGTTGCCGAGCAGAAGGTTCGCGGGCTGCTCGACGGTGAGGGCGATGTGGTGGTGATCGCCGGTGAGGTGACGCCCGGGCTGGAGCGACTGGCGGGCGAGGGCGCGCTCGAGATCGTGCGCCGGGACTACGCCCGGGGTGACCTCGACGGGGCCTTTGTGGCCATCGCTGCGACTGACGACCCGGACGTCAACGCGGCGGTGCACGAGGAGGGGACGGCGGGGCGGGTGCTGGTCAACAGCGTGGACGACATCGCCCACTGCCACTTCTCGGTGCCGTCGACCGTGCGCCGGGGTGAGCTCACCGTGGCGGTCTCCACGGGGGGCAAGGCGCCGGCGCTGTCCAAGAAGCTGCGCAAGATGTTGTCGGCCCGCCTCGGCCCCGAGTACGCCGACCTGGTGGAGGTGGTGGGCGAGGTCCGCACCACAGCCCGGCCCGAGCGGGCGCGGGTCGACTTCGAGACCTGGGCGACTCGTTGGGAGCTGGGTCTGGACGACGACGTGATGGCCATGGTCGCCGACGGCCGGCTCGACGAGGCCCGGAGCCGGCTGCTGGCCGTCCTGGCCGGTGACGTGGGGCCACGCCCCCTGGCGGACGGGTCCCCGGTTGGCTCGTGAGCTTGTGAAGCGCACCAGGCCATCGGTAGGTTGGTGACGTGAAGGCCCTTCGACCCCGGCGCCGCATCCCGGAGGCCACGGTCGCCCGCCTGCCCGTGTACCTCCGCAGCCTCCTCGAGCTCGCCGGCGTGGACACGGTGACCATATCCTCGGAGCGCCTGGCCGAGATGGCCGGGGTCAACGCGGCCAAGGTCCGCAAGGACCTGTCCTACCTGGGCTCCTACGGCACTCGGGGCGTGGGCTACGACGTCGAGTTCCTGTTGTTCCAGATGAGCCGGGAGCTGGGCCTGACCCAGGCCTGGCCCGTGGTCATCGTCGGGGTGGGGAACCTGGGCCACGCCCTGGCCAACTACGGCGGCTTCGGCGAGCGGGGGTTCCCCGTCGGCGCCCTGGTCGACGCCGATCCGGCCAAGGTGGGAGAGCGGGTGGGTGAGCTGGTCATTCGCAGCGTCGAAGAGCTGCCCACCGTCGTCGCCGAGCTGGGGCCGTCGATCGGCGTGGTGGCCACGCCGGCGTCGGTGGCCCAGGAGGTGGTCGACCAACTGGTGGCCGCCGGCGTGCGCTCCATCCTCAACTTCGCGCCCACGATGGTGACGGTGCCGGCCGACGTCTCGCTGCGCAAGGTCGATCTCGCCGTCGAGCTGCAGATCCTCAGCTTCTACCAGCAGCGGCGCAGCCCGCTCGTGGCGCCCGCCGTCCCCGCCCCGATCGACGCCGAGGAGGTCGCTGCCGGCGGGAACGAGCGCTCGCCGGGCATGGTGGCCGCCCCGCTCTCCGTGGCCACCGACGCCCCCTCCTGATGGGTGAGCGCCCGGCGGTGAGTTGGCACAGGTCCCTCAGGTCGGAGAGGCTGCAACCGGTCGAGCGAGCAGAGCCAGGACGAGAGCGAAGGGAGGCTCGGGCCAGGTGTCGGTGATCGTCGTCGGGCTCAACCACCGCAGCGTGTCCCTCGAGGTGCTCGAGCGCATGACCGTGCCCCAGCCCCGTATGGCCAAGGCGCTCCACGATCTCATGGGGCGCGACGACCTCTCCGAAGCCGTGGTGCTGTCCACCTGCAACCGCACCGAGATCTACGCCCACGCCGAACGCTTCCACGGTGCGGTGGGCGACGTACGCGACTTCCTCTCCGAGCTGGGCGCCCTGGCCCCCGAGGAGTTCGCCGATCACCTCTACCAGTTCCACGACGCCGGAGCCGTGGCCCACCTGTTCACCGTGGCCGCCGGGGTCGACTCGGCGGTGCTGGGCGAGACCGAGATCCTCCGACAGGTCAAGGGCGCGTGGGACCTGGCCTCGGCCGAGGGCGCCACCGGACCGGTCCTCAACATGCTCTTCCGCCACGCCCTGGAGGTGGGCAAGCGGGTGCGCACCGAGACGGCCATCTCCCGGCACATCACCTCCCTCTCCCAGGCCGCCGTCGCCCTGGCCGCCGAGCGCCTCGGCTCCCTGGCCGGGCGTCGGGTCCTCGTCCTCGGCGCGGGCGAGACGGGCGAGCGGATGGTGGCCTCGTTGGCCCAGGCCGGCGTGGCCGAGGTGCTGGTGGCCAACCGGACCTGGGAGCGGGCCGAAGCCCTGGCCAACCGGGTGGGGGGCCGGGCCCTCGGACTGGTCCACGTCCCCGCCGCCCTGGTCGAGGTCGATCTGTTGTTGACGTCCACCGGCGCCTCCTCGGTCCTGGTCGACCACGGCGACCTGGAAGGTGTGGTGGCCGCCCGGGGCGGGCGTCCCCTGCTCATCGTGGATGTCGCCGTGCCCCGCGACGTCGACCCCGGCGCCGCCGACCTGGCCGGGGTGACGCTGCTCGACATGGACGACCTGCGGGCCTTCGCCGAGCGGGGCCTGGCTGAGCGCCGGCGGGAGGTGACCCGGGCCCGGGACCTCATCGACGACGAGGTGTGCCGGTACCGCGAGGCCATCACCACCCGCCAGGTGGCGCCCCTGGTCACTGCCCTGCGCCGGCGGGTCGACGAGGTGCGGGCCGCCGAGGTCGACCGGCTCAGCCGCGGCCTCGACCCGACCCAGCGCGAGGCCGTCGACGCCATCGCCCGCAACGTGGTGGCCAAGCTGTTGCACGAGCCCACCGTCCGCCTCAAGGAATCGGCCGGCTCGCCCCGGGGAGAGCGCCTGTCCGAGGCGCTGCGGGACCTGTTCGGCCTCACTGACGACTAGGCGTTCGGCGTGGAGCCGACGGGACCGCCGGCGCCGCTGGTGCGCATCGCCACCCGGGGCAGCGCGTTGGCCCGCTGGCAGGCCGAGCACGTCGCGTCGCGGCTGCGAGCAGCCCGACCGGGTCTGGTCGTCGAGTTGGTGGTGGTCGACACCCTGGGGGACCAGGCGATCGACCGGCCCATCTGGGAGCTCGGTGGGCAGGGGATCTTCGTCAAGGAGGTGCAGGCTGCGGTGCTCGACGGGCGGGCCGACCTGGCCGTGCACTCGGCCAAGGACCTGCCCTCGGACCCGACGCTGGGCCTGCCCGGGCTGGCGATAGCCGCCGTGCCGCAACGGGGTGACGCCCGTGACGTGCTGGTCGGATGCCGACTGGCCGACATCCCGCCCGGCGGCGTCGTCGCCACCGGCTCGACCCGGCGCCGAGCCCAGCTCGCCGACCTGCGCCCCGACCTGACCTTCACCGGGTTGCGGGGCAACATCGACACCAGGCTGCGTCGAGTGGGCGACGGCGTGGTGGGCGCGGTGGTGATGGCCGCTGCCGCCCTCCAGCGCCTGGGCCGGGAGGGGTTCGTCGTCGAGGTGTTGGAGCCCTCGACGATGGTGCCCCAGGTGGGCCAGGGGGCGCTGGCGGTGGAGTGTCGTCAAGACGACGAGCCCACGCTCGCCCTGCTGGCCGGCATCGAGCACCCACCGTCGCGACGGGCGGTGGACGCCGAGCGGGCGTTCCTGGCCTGTCTGGGTGGAGGCTGCGAGCTGCCGGTGGGCGCCCACGCCACCGTGGACGAGGCTGGCCGCATGCGGTTGCGTGCCGTGCTGGCCACCCTCGACGGTCGGGTGGTGTTGCGTGACGAGGTGGTGGCCCACCCAGGCGCCGATCCCGGTGCGCTCGGTCGAGGCCTGGGCCGGCGCCTGCTCCAGGCCGGTGGCGGCCGATCGCTCCTCTCCGACATGGGCGTGCGCACCCTCGAACGGTCCCTGCGGTAGAGCCGCCGTGACGGTGTACCTCGTCGGTGCCGGGCCGGGTGACCCGGGGCTGTTGACCGTGCGGGCGGCCGAGGTGCTGGCCCGGGCCGAGGTGGTGGTCCACGATCGTCTCTCGGTGGCGTCCCTGCTCGACCTGGCCCCTCCCGGTGCCGAGCGCATCAGCGTGGGCAAGACCCCCCGGGGGCCCAGCACCCCTCAGGTCGACATCAACGCCTTGCTGGTGGCCAGGGGCGGCGCCGGCCAGGAGGTGGTCCGCCTCAAGGGCGGCGACCCGTTCGTCTTCGCCCGGGGTGGCGAGGAGGCGGCCGCCCTCCAGTCGGCGGGTGTCGCCTTCGAGATCGTGCCCGGGATCACCTCGGCCGTGGCCGTGCCCGCCTACGCCGGGGTGCCGCTCACCGCCCGGGGCCTCAACACCACCGTCACCGTGGTCACCGGCCACGAGGACAGCCTGAGCGGAGGGCGCACCGACTGGGAGGCGGTGGCCAGGTTGGGGGGCACCATCGTGGTGCTGATGGGTGTGGCCACCCGGGCGGTCATCGCCGAGCGGCTCATGGCCGGCGGGCTGGCCCCGACCACGCCCGTGGCCGCCGTGCGCTGGGGCACCCGGCCCGAGCAGCACACCGTGCGCACCACCCTGGCCGGCCTCGGTCCCGCCCCGGTCGCCTCGCCCGCGGTGATCGTGGTGGGGGCGGTGGCCGGGCTGGACCTGGCCTGGTACGAACGGCTGGCGCTGTTCGGTCGCTCGGTGGTGGTCACCCGGCCGCCGGCGCAGGCCTCGGCGCTCTCCGGGCGCCTGGCCCGCCTCGGCGCACGGGTCGTCGAGCTGCCCGTCATCGAGATCCACGATCCCACCGACGGGGGCGCCGCCCTGGCCTCGGCCGCGGCGGCAGTGGCCGCCTACGACTGGGTGGTGTTCACGTCGGCCAACGCCGTCGAGCGCTTCCTGCACCTGCTGCGCGACGCCCGCGCCTTTGGCCCCGCCCGGGTGGCGGCCATCGGTCCGGGCACGGCCGCGGCCCTGGCCGAGGCCCGGGTGGTGTCCGATCTGGTGCCCGAGCGCTTCGTGGCCGAGTCGCTGCTCGACGCCTTCCCCCCCGCACCGCCCGCACGGGGGGGACGGGTGCTCCTGCCCCGGGCCGCGGTGGCGCGAGACGTGCTGCCCGACGGCTTGCGGGCGCGTGGCTGGGAGGTCGACGTGGTGGAGGCCTACCGCACCCGCACGGCCTGCCCTCCACCGGCGCTGGTGGCGTCGGCCGCCGGCTGCGACGCGGTGACCTTCACCTCGTCGTCGAGCGTCACCGGGTTCCTGGAGGCGGTGGGACGGGAGGCGCTGCCCCCGGTGGTGGCCTGCATAGGGCCCGTCACCGCCGCCACTGCCCGCCGGCACCGGATCACCGTGGACGTCGAGGCCGACGTGCACACCCTCGACGGGCTGGTCGACGCCCTGGTGGCCGTGCTCGGGCGGCGGTGAAGGCGAGCCCCCGCCGGTGGTGACGACGAGAGGCACTGACCCGGGCTCCGAGGGTCCGACACGGTGGTCACGACCTGGGACGGCGGGGCTCCGTAGGCTGGGCGTGGTGAGCTTTCCCGCCCGACGGATGCGGCGCCTGCGGCGGACCCCGGCGCTGCGCCGGCTGGTCGCCGAAGCCCGCCTGTCGGTCGACGACCTGGTGGCCCCGCTGTTCGTGGGCGAGGGCATCGACGAGCCCCGGCCCATCGCCTCGCTGCCCGGCATGGTCCAACACAGCCGGGAGTCCCTGCGCAAGGAGGTGGCCGCCCTGGCCGACCTGGGGATCCCCGGAGTGATGCTCTTCGGCATCCCCACCACGAGGGACGCCGAGGGCAGCCAGGCGTGGGCACCCGACGGCATCGTCCAGGTGGCGCTGGCCGAGCTGCGGGTCGAGGTGGGCGACGACGTGGTGCTCATGGCCGACCTGTGCCTCGACGAGTACACCGACCACGGCCACTGTGGCGTGCTCGCCCCCGACGGCAGCGTCGACAACGACCTCACCCTCGAGCGCTACGCCCAGGTGGCGCTGGCCCAGGCGGGGGCCGGCGCCGACGTGGTCGCTCCCAGCGGGATGATGGACGGCCAGGTGGCGGCCATCCGCTCGGCGCTCGAGCGTGGCGGTCACCACCGGGTGGCCATCCTGGCCTACGCGGCCAAGTACGCCTCGGCCCTCTACGGCCCTTTCCGCGACGCCGTCGACGTCACCATCGCCGGCGGGGGGGACCGTCGGTCCTACCAGCAGGACCATCGCAACCGGCGAGAGGCCATGGCCGAGGTGGCGCTCGACGTGGCTGAAGGCGCCGACCTGGTCATGGTCAAGCCCGCCCTGGCCTGCCTCGACGTCATCGCCGACGTCCGCCGGGCGCTCGACGTCCCCGTCGCCGCCTATCACGTGTCGGGGGAGTACGCCATGGTCCACGCCGCCGCCGAGCGGGGCTGGATCGACGGGCCGGCCGTGGCCGTCGAGCAGCTCCAAGCGGTCAAGCGGGCCGGGGCCGACATCATCGTCACCTACTTCGCCCGCGAGGTGGCTGGGGCCCTGTGAGCGCCGGCGACACCAACGACTCTCTGTTCGACCGGGCCTGTCGGGTGATGCCCGGCGGGGTGAGCTCGCCCGTGCGGGCCTTCGGGGCGGTGGGCGGCACCCCGTACTTCGTGGCCCGGGCCGAGGGCGCCCACGTGTGGGACGTGGAGGGTCGTCGCTACCTCGACTACGTGCAGAGCTACGGGGCGTCGATCCTGGGCCACGCCCACCCCCGGGTGGTCGAGGCGGTGCGAGCGGCAGCAGGACGGGGGACCACCTACGGCGCCCCCACCGAGGGCGAGGTGCTGCTGGGCGAGGAGCTGGCCCTGCGGGTCGAGGGCCTGGAGATGGTGCGCCTGGTCTCGAGCGGGACCGAGGCGGCCATGTCGGCGGTGCGCCTGGCCCGGGGGGCCACCGGGCGGTCGAGGATCGTCAAGTTCGCCGGGTGCTACCACGGCCACAGCGATGGACTCCTGGCCGCCGGTGGCAGCGGGGTGGCCGACGCCGGTCTGGCCGACTCGGCGGGAGTGACCGCCGGCGCCGTGGCTGACACGGTGGTGGCCCCCTACAACCGGGTACCGGAGGTGGGCGACGACGTGGCCGCCGTGGTGGTGGAGCCGGTGGCGGCCAACATGGGCCTGGTCGCCCCCGCCGAGGGGTTCCTCGCCGGGCTTCGCCAGGCGTGTGACCGCGCCGGTGCCCTGTTGTGCTTCGACGAGGTGATCACCGGTTTCCGGCTCGGTCCCGGTGGTGCCAGCCAGCGCTTCGGTGTCCGCCCCGACCTGTGGTGCTTCGGCAAGGTCATCGGCGGCGGGCTGCCGCTGGGGGCCTTCGGCGGCCGGCGCGACGTCATGGAGCACCTCGCCCCGCTGGGGCCGGTGTACCAGGCCGGCACCCTGTCGGGGAACCCGGTGGCCACCGCCGCCGGGCTCGCGGTACTGGCTGAGCTGGATGCCGGCGCCTACACGATGCTCGATGGCCGGGCCGCGGAGCTGGCGGCGGCGCTGTCGGAGGTCATCACCGGCGCCGGGCTGGCCGTGCAGGTACCCCGGGTCGGTCCCCTCCTGGGGTTGTTCTTCTCGTCGAGCCCGGTGTGCGACCACGACGAGGCCAGGGCCGCGGTGGCCAACGGTCGCTACCGGCGCTTCTTTCGGGCCATGCTCGACCGCGGCGTCGCCTTGGCCCCCGGGCCCTACGAAGCCATCTTCCCCAGCCTTGCCCACGGCCGTGACGACATCGAGCGCACGGCCGACGCCGCCGCCGCCGCCGCCCGGGAGGTCCTGGGCCACGAGGTCGAAGGGCGGGCGGGGGCGAGCGGGGGAACGGGAGTCGACCGGCCCGGTAGGGTCCGAGCGTGACGAAGACCGCCGATGTGATCGGTCGCGCCCGGCTGGGACCGATCGCCGATGCCGTGGCCGTCGCCACCGACGACCTGGTGGCCCGCGACGCGCTGCGTCGCATGTGGATGGGCGACCACACCCTCTGGGACGACGAGCCCACCGAGATCGCCGATCGACTCGGTTGGCTGCACGTGGTGGGGGAGATGGCCGAGCGGGTGGGCGAGCTCGAAGCCATGGCCGCCGAGGCCGTCGCCGACGGCCTGCGCCACGCCGTGCTGTTGGGCATGGGCGGCTCCAGCCTGTTCCCCGAGGTGCTGTGGCGCAGCTTCGGGCCGTCGCCGGGGCACCTCGACCTGACCGTGCTCGACACCACCGACCCGGCAGCCATCGCCCGGGTCGCCTCCGATCACGACCTCGACGCCTGCCTGTTCGTGGCTGCCTCCAAGTCGGGCGTGACCATCGAGACCATCAGCCAGCTGGCCCACTTCTGGGAGCTGACCGGAGGCGACGGCCGTCGTTTCCTGGCCATAACCGACCCCGGCACCGAGCTGGCCCGCCTCGGCCGCGACCGGGGCTTTCACCGCGTCTACGAGAACCGCCCCGACATCGGCGGGCGCTACTCGGCGCTGTCGTACTTCGGCTTGGTGCCCGCGGCCCTGCTCGGCGTCGACCTCGCCGGCCTCTTGGCCCGCGTCCCGGACCCGATGGCGTTCACCAGCGCGTTGGAGCGTCCCGACGAGGAGCACCCTGGGGTGCGCCTGGGCGCCACCATCGCCGCCGCGGCCCTGGCCGGGCGGGACAAGCTCACCCTTGTGCTGCCCCATGAGATCGGGGCCTTCGGGCTGTGGCTGGAGCAGCTCGTGGCCGAGTCGACGGGCAAGCAGGGCACGGGCATCGTACCTGTCGTGGGCGAGCACCTGGGCCGGTCCCAGGACTACGGCGACGACCGCATCTTCGTCGCCGTCGGCTACCGGCCGGGGCTCGACGACCTGGCTGCCGCCGGGCACCCGGTGGTGGAGCTGGCCTACCGCGACCGCCTCGACGTGGGTGGCCTCGTCGTGGTGTGGGAGCAGGCCACGGCCCTGGCCGGTGCCGTGCTCGGCATCAACCCCTTCGACCAGCCCGACGTGGCCGCGGCCAAGACGGCCACCAACCGGGTGCTCTACGAGGGCCTGCCCGACATCGATGTCGTGGCCCTCTCGGGACTGCTCGAACAGGTCCGCGCCGGCGACTACCTCTCTCTGCAGGCCTACGTCGACCCCGGTGACGCCGAGCTGCTGGGCGGGCTCCACGCCGCCCGCATGGTGCTGCGTGACCGCCTACGGGTAGCCACGACGCTGGGCATCGGCCCCCGCTTCTTGCACTCCACCGGTCAGCTCCACAAAGGGGGACCGGCCACAGGGGTGTTCGTCCAGGTGGTGGGGGACGACCCACTCGACGTCGCCATCCCCGGGCGCCCGTTCGGCTTCTCGGCCCTCAAGCAGGCCCAGGCCGCCGGCGACCTGGTCGCCCTCAAGGCGCGGGGCCTGCGCGCCGGGCGGGTCCGCATCGACGATCTTCTGGAGGTGGCGTCGTGAAGCTGGGTCTCATCGGCTTGGGCAAGATGGGGGCCCACATGCGCACCCGCCTCGAGCGGGCCGGCCACGAGGTGGTGGCCTTCGACCGCAACCCCGAGGTGTCGGACGTGGCGACCATCGCCGACGTGGTGGACACCCTGGGGGCGACACCGCGGGTGGTGTGGTCCATGGTCCCCTCCGGCGACCCCACCGAGGAGACCATCGCCACGCTGGGCGACCTCCTCGGCCCGGGCGACATCGTCGTCGACGGGGGCAACTCCAACTACCACGACTCCATCCGCCGCGGGAGCGACCTGTCCGACAAGGGGATCGGCTTCATCGACGCCGGCGTGAGCGGCGGCGTGTGGGGCCTCGAGGGGGGCTACTGCCTGATGGTGGGGGGCGCCGATGAGCACGTCGGCGTCCTCCAGCCCGTGTTCGACGCCCTGACCCCGGCTGACGGCGGCTTCGCCCACGTAGGGCCGATGGGGTCCGGCCACTTCACCAAGATGGTCCACAACGGCATCGAGTACGGCCTCATGCACGCCTACGCCGAGGGCTACGAGCTGCTGGCCGCGGCCGACATCGACATCGACGCCGACGCCGCCGTGCAGGCCTGGCGCCACGGCAGCGTGGTGCGCTCGTGGCTGCTCGACCTGTTGGTCCTGGCCCTCGAGGGTGACCCGGGCCTGGAGTCCATCGCCGGAAGGGCCCACGACTCGGGCGAGGGCCGCTGGACGGTGCAGGAGGCCGTGCGCCTGGCCGTGCCCCTGCCCGTGATCTCCGCCTCGCTGTTCGCCCGCTTCTCCTCCCGTCAGCTCGACTCGCCGGCGATGAAGGTGGTGGCCGCCCTGCGCAACCAGTTCGGCGGCCACACCGTCGAGTCGGTGGAGCAGCGCCCCAGTGATGCCGGGGCCCAGGTCCGGGAGATCTGAGTGCTCCCTGCGCCGGCCGACGCCCTGGTCCTGTTCGGGGCCAGCGGCGACCTGGCCCGCAAGAAGCTGTTCCCCGCCGTGTACCGCCTGGCCCGGCGGGGCCTGCTCGACGGGATCCCCGTGCTCGGTGTGGCCGGCTCCGACTGGGACGACGAGCGACTGCGAGAGTACGCCCGCACGTCGATCGACCAATGGGGCGGTGGGGTCGACGCAGCCGCCTTCTCGTCCCTCGCCCGGCGGCTGTCCTATCTCCAGGGCGACTACCGCAGCGACGCCGTCTACGACGACCTGGCCGAGCGGCTGAGCGGGTCGGCCTGTCCGCTGGTCTACCTGGCCATCCCGCCCGAGCTGTTCGACGATGTGATCTCCGGCCTGGCCCGGGTCGGCCTCAACCGGCGTGCCCGGTTGGTGGTGGAGAAGCCCTTCGGGCGCGACATGGCCTCCGCCGCCACCCTGGCCGAGTGCGTGGCCGGCGCCTTCCCCGAGGAGCGGGTGTTCCGCATCGACCACTTCCTCGGCAAGGAGTCGGTCGAGAACCTGCTGGTGTTCCGCTTCGCCAACTCCCTGCTCGAGCCGGTGTGGAACCGCCGCTACGTCCACAGCGTGCAGGTCACCCTGGCCGAGTCGTTCGGCATCGAGGGGCGGGGTTCGTTCTACGAGGAGGTGGGGGCGCTGCGCGACGTGGTGCAGAACCACCTCTTGCAGGTGGTGAGCCTGTTGGCCATGGAGCCGCCGGTGGCCGCCGACGCCGACGCCCTGCGCGACGAGAAGGTCAAGGTGCTCCGGGCCATGCGCCCGCTCGAGCCCGACCAGGTGGTGCGCGGGCAGTACGCCGGCTACCGGGACGAGCCCGGGGTCGATCCCGCCTCGGAGGTGGAGACCTACGTGGGCCTGCACGCCGAGATCGACTCCTGGCGTTGGGCGGGTGTCCCGTTCCTGGTGCGCTCGGGCAAGCGCATGGCCGCCGACGTCAACGAGTGCGTCGTGCGCTTCCATGCCCCGCCCCGGATGCTCTTCGCCCCCTCCGACGACGCCCTGCCCGAGCCCGACCTCATGGTGTTCCGCCTCGGTGGCGACGAAGGGGTCACCCTGCACCTGTCGGCCAAGGCCCCCGGCGATGCCCTGGAGACCCGCCAGGTCGAGCTGGACGTCTCCTTCGACCAGGTCTTCGGCCCCCGCCAGGGCGCCTACGAGCGGCTGTTGGAGGACGCTTTGGAGGGCGACGCCCGCCGTTTCGCCCGCATCGACGGCGTGATGGAGGCGTGGCGGGTCGTGCAGCCGGTGCTCGACGCCCCCGGCCCCGTGCACTCCTACGAGTCGGGATCGTGGGGGCCGGCCGAGGCGGCGACGTTGGCCGCTGCCTTCGGTGGCTGGCTGGATCCGGCAGTGGCCGGGTTCCGGTGAGCGACGTCCTGGCCGTTGACCTGGGTGGCTCCTCGATGCGGGCCGCCCTCACCGCCGACGACGGGACGGTCCGTTCCCGATGCGAGCGACCTACCCCCCGCTCGCCCACGGCCCAGCCGCTGATCGAGCTGGTGGGCGTGGTGCTGGCCGGCCGGGAGGTGGGATCGGCGGTGGTCGGTGTGCCCGGGCGAGTCGACTACCGCGTCGGCGTCTTGGAACACGCCCCCAACCTGGCTGCAGGCTGGGCTGACGAGCTGACCGAGGTGGGGCTGGGTGATGCCTTGGGCGTCGACGTGGCTCTGGCCAACGATGCCGACCTGGCCGCGGTGGGCGAGGCCTGGTTCGGCGCCGGTCGCGACCACCGCGACGTGGCCTACCTCACCATCTCCACCGGCATCGGCGCCGGCGTGGTCACCGGCGGGCTGTTGGTGCACGGGCGGCGCTCTCTGGCCGAGATCGGCCACAGCGTCGTCGACTGGCGGGGGCTGGCCCAGGGCCGGGCGACCGTCGAGCAACTCGGCTCCGGGACCGCCCTGCGCACCCTGGCCGCCGAGGCCGGTCTCGACGCCGACGGCCGGGAGGTGGAGCGACGCTGGCGGGCCGGGGACCCGACGGCCAGCGACATCTGGCATGCGGTGGTGACGGTCGCTGCCGCTGCCGCGGTGAACCTGGCCCAGCTGTTCGTCCCCGAGGTCATCGTGGTCGGGGGCGGGGTGGGCCTGGTCGGCGACGCAGTGCTCGAGCCCATGCGGGCGCTGTTGGCCGGGTGGGGACCGTTCGGGCTCCCCGAACCCGTCAGGGTGGTCAACGCCGCACTGGGTGACGACGCCGCCCTCGCCGGCGCCGCCGCCTGGGAGCGGGCCTTCACCCCCGCCGCCGCCAGCCGCCCGACGGTGCCATGAGCGCCGCGCCGCCGGTGGGCGAGATGTGGGTGGTCGACGACGTGGCCGGCGCCTTCGCCTCCCTGGTGGTGGCCGAGGCGCCCACCACCCTGGCCCTTTCCGGTGGGGGGATGGCCCGGCGGGCCTACGAGCGCCTGGCTGGCACCCGCGGGCTCGACTGGGCCTCGGTCACCGTGGTCTTCGGCGACGAGCGCTGGGTGCCGGTCACGTCCGAGGACTCCAACGAGGGCATGGCCCGCCAGGTCCTGCTCGACCTGGTCGGCCCGGCCGAGGTGCGGTCCCTGCGGGGTGCGGGCACCACGCCGGAGGAGGCCGCGGCCGCCTACGACGTTGAGATCGCCGCCCTGGGCGGCCTCGACGTGGTGCACCTGGGCCTGGGCGACGACGGCCACACCGCGTCGCTGTTCCCGGGCTCGCCCGCGCTGGAGGTCGACGACCGACTCGTGGTCGCCACCGGCGACGACGCCCACCCCCACCGCCGCCTCACCTTCACCTTCCCCGCCATCGCGCTCGCCCGTGTGGCCGTGGTTACGGTCGGCGGAGCCGACAAGGCCGACGTCTGGCGCCGTCTGTGTCGGGGCGACGACCTTCCCGCCGCCCGCATCCGGGCCGAGCGGGTCCTCTGGCTGGTCGACCCGGCCGCCGCCGGCTCGTAGATCAGCGGCGGGACGGCTCGGGCACCAGGCGGGCCAGGGCGGCGACGGCCCGGTAGGCAGCCTCGGCCGGGCCCAGCTCGTCGGGACGGAGCAGGTTGGCCATGATGCGCAGCACCCACTCCATGAGCGAGCGGGACTGCATCCCCACCCGGGTCAGCTCCTTCATCAGGGCCGGTCGCCCGATGAGGGCGGCGAAGCCCCGGGCCACCTTGAAGTAGAGGCCGAACTCGGCCTCGAGCGTCTCGGGGTAGCGCCGCAGCGCCAGGCCGTCGTCGGTGGTGAGGGCTTCACCCAGGACGTCGGCGGCCAGGCGCCCGGTCTCGTAGGCGTAGTCGATGCCCTCGCCGTTGAAGGGGTTGACCGAGCCGGCCGCGTCACCCACCACCAGGTGGGTGGGACCGGCCTTGGGGTCGACCGAGCCGGCCATGGGCAGGCGCCCTCCCGTGGGCGGGCCCATCTGGGTCTCGGGGCTGATGCCCCAGTAGGCCGGGGCGGTGGCTGCGAACTCGGCCATCAGGTGCGAGGTGTTGACCTGCTTCCAGTCGCGAAAGCTCGACAGCAGGCCGATGCCCACGTTGATCGTGCCGTCACCCACCGGGAAGATCCAGCCGTAGCCGGGAAGGGAGGCACCGCTGCGGTCGCGCACGTCGAGCACGCTCTCGATCCAGGGATCGTCGTGGCGGGGGCTCTGCCAGTACCCCCGGATGGCCATGCCCTGGGGGTAGGAGCGGTTGCGGGAGGTCCCCAGCGCCCGCCCGAAGCGGGAGTTGGCCCCGTCGGCCACCACCACGTAGCGGGACCGGATCTCCTCGGTGCCCTGCGAGCCCGGCCGGCGCACGACGGCTCCCGCCACCAGGCCCCGCTCGAGGACCGGGTCGAGCGCCTCGGTCCCCTGCCTCAGGGTGGCGCCGGCCGCCGCCGCGTGATCGGCCACGAGCTGGTCGAGGTGGCGCCGGCGCACCACGTAGCCGTAGTCGGGGTACTCGGGGTGCTCGGGCCAGGCCAGTTCCAGGGTGACCCCGTGGGCCACCGCCCGCAGCCCCCTGTAGCGGTGGTGGTTGGCCGCCACCCGCTCCTCGATCCCCATGTCGGCCAACTGTCGGACCGCTCGGGGGGTCAGGCCGTCGCCGCAGGTCTTGTCCCGGGGGAAGGTCTTGCGCTCCACCACCACCACGTCGTGGCCGGCCCGGGCCAGCCAGTAGGCAGTGGCGGCCCCCGCGGGCCCGCCCCCCACCACCAGCACGTCGTGACGGTGGCCGTTCACGAGGCGGTCGGCCTCACGATCCTGCGGCGCCCTCCCCCTTGGCACCGCCACCACCTTCGGCCTCGTTGCCCACGTCGCCGCCCTCGGCCTCGGCCTCGCCCGCCGGCGCCCCCCCGCTCCCCTCGCCGCCCTCGTCCGGGGCCGTGGGCGCGCCCTCACCGCCCGCACCGCCCTCGCCGGCGGCCAGCGCCGATTCCGTCTCGCCGCCGAGGATCTCCCGCTCGTAGCGGACCACGGCCAGGATCTCCTCTTCGGTCAGGCTGTCGCCGAAGGCGGGCATGGCCCCACCGCTGGTCTCCGACGAGATGTGCTGGCCCCCCGGTCGCTCGGGGTTGCCGTAGGGAGTGCCGGCGGCGGGCGAGCCGTTGACCACCCAGGCGATGTGCTCGGCCGGATCCGGGAACGTCAGCAGCACCTCGCCGCCACTCAGCGGGCGACCGGTGCCGCCGCCGCCGTCGTTGCCGTGGCAGCTGGCGCAGGACTGGTTGTAGATGCCCTGGCCCTCCAGGAGCACCGGGTCGGTGATGCCCTTCTCGGGCACCACCAGCGCCCCGGCGTAGACCACGGCCCAGATCGGCAGCATGGCCAGCACCGGAAGGGCCCAGACGGGGACCTTGGGTCGGGCCATGGCCGCGGTCACGTAGGGAGGGGGAGGAGGTGGAGGTGGGGGTGGGGCGGGTGCGACGGGCGCCGCCGCCGGTGGTGTGGGCGCAGGGGTGGGCGTGGCCGAGGTCGAGGTGACCGAGGTGCCGGGGGTGCTCGAGGCCTCGGGCGCCGGCGTGGCGTCGCTGTCCCCCCCCAGCCCGAGCGCTGCTCGTCGCTCCCGGGAGCGCTGCAGCAGGTGCTCAGGAACCTCGGTCACTTTCCACCTCCACTCCTTCGCTCGGGCGCTCGGCGCTCGGGCGCTCGGGTCTGCTCGGGTCTGCTCGGGTCTGCTCGGGTCCTCGGGCCCCCGCAGCCTAGGTTCGACCCGCGGCGCAGGGCCAAGTCGGGGCCAGGTCGGGGGGAGGCCCACCGCGGGGGCGATGTGGCCCTGGTGTGAGGCTGGTGGTAGACCTGTCGCCGCTGTCAGACTGGGCGCGGTGGCTTCAGCGGGGCCACCGGCCTACAATGTGAGCACTTTCACGAGTAGCGGGAGGAGGGCCGCCGGGGATGTTTGCGTTCGTGCTGTCACTTGTCGTCACCCTCGGCTCGATAGGCGCCGCCCTCAAGTACATGAAGCGCCGGCCTGCCGACGCCCGGTTGACCTGGGGCGAGGCCGCCGCCGCCGCCGTCTTCGTCTACTTCGTGTTGTTCATGGCCTACGGCGTGGTGCCCCACCAGTGGCTCACCTGGGCCGACAACGAGCTGAGCTGGCGTCCCGACCGGTTCCTGACGGGGCCCGGCGGGATCTTCGCCGACGCCCTTCCCTTCGAGCTCACCTACCTCGTGTTGCGTGACATCGTGGTGAGTGGCATCTACGGCGCCTTCCTCGCGGCCCAGGTGGTGCTGTGGAAGAAGTGGCAGGACCGGGGCAAGCCCGAGCCCGGCGACCGCAAGGAGCTGGAGACGTCCCCGTTCGGCCGTCCCCTCGTCAAGCTGGAAAGGGCCTGATCCATGCCCAAGACCGACGCCAACCCGCCCATGCCGACCTTCTCCGGCGACTACGTGCTCCAGGAGATCGCCCCCGAGGCGCTGTCGAAGTCGGTCAAGCCCAAGCAGTTCCTCCACATCGACCAGTCCGAGTGCATCATGTGCGAGGGCTGTGTCGACATCTGTCCGTGGAAGTGCATCCACATGCTCTCCACCGAGTCGGTGGCCGAGGCCACCAACACCATCGAGCCCGGTGTCGACCCCGACGACCACGTGATCTTCGTGGTCGACGAGGACATCTGCACCCGCTGCGCCCTGTGCGTCGACCGCTGTCCCACCGGCGTGATCGTCCTCGGCAAGGCCGGCGTGTCCGCACGCGACGGCGACCAGCACCAGCGCGACAACAACTACGGCTACGCCTACGGGATGAGGTTCTAGGCCGATGGCCAAGGCGGTCCAGGGGGAGCGCGAGGGGTTCTCCGAGAAGCTGAGCAAGCGGATGGAGGCGGTGCAGGCGTCCCAGGCGTGGAACTCGATCTTCCGCCCCGGTTCGATCTTCCGCAAGGGCTACACCGACAGCCCCCGGAACCGGTCCTACGTCATCATGAACTCGGTGCTGTACCACCTGCACCCGGTCAAGGTGAAGCGCCACGCGGTGAAGGTGAGCTACACGCTGTGCCTGGGCGGGCTGTCGTTCTTCTTGTTCATCCTGCTGACCGTCACCGGGATCTTCCTCATGTTCTTCTACCGGCCGACGGCGGCGCAGGCCTGGACCGACATCTACTCCCTGCACACCTCGGTCACCTTCGGCCTCCTGGTTCGCAACATGCACCGATGGGGTGCCCACCTCATGGTGCTCAGCGTGTTCCTGCACATGGCCCGGGTCTTCTACCACGGGGCCTACAAGCCGCCGCGGGAGTTCAACTGGGTCATCGGGGTCATCCTGCTCACCCTCACCCTGCTGCTGTCGTTCACCGGCTACCTGCTGCCGTGGGACCAGCTGGCGCTGTGGGCGGTGACCGTCGGCACCAACATGATGGGCTACACCCCGGTGTTCGGCGATCAGGTGCGCTTCGTGTTGCTGGGCGGGGTGGAGATCGGCACCGACACCCTGCTGCGCTGGTACGTGCTCCACGTCTTGATGCTCCCGTTCGTCCTGGTGCTGTTCCTGGCCGTGCACTTCTGGCGGGTGCGCAAGGACGGCGGCATCTCCGGGCCGCTGTAGGGTCCGCACGAGGGTAAGGAAGGAGAGGACCGACGTGACCGAGATCCCCGAGCACCTGCTCAAGCGGGCCCAGGAGGCCAAGGCCAAGGCCGCGGCCAAGGCCGGCCCCGATGCGGCCGCCGGCGCCGATGGTGGCGGTGACTCGGGCAAGATCCCGGCCCACCTGTTGGCCCGTTCCCAGGCGGCCCGCTCGGCCGCCGCCGGCGGGGGGGGCGAGGCCACCGGCAGCGAGGCCGCCGGGGGCGGCGTGGCCACCGCCGAGCGCCCCGGAGGCGCGGTGGCCACGATGCCTGCCGCCGGGGCGCAGGCTCCGCCGCTGGCCACCGGGCCCGAGGGCCACACCCAGCGACTCCTCACCGTGGTCAAGGCCGGGTCCATCCAAGACGTCAAGGCCAGGCCCGTGGACAAGGTCCACACCTGGCCTCATCTTCTGGTGGTCGAGTTCGTGGCTGCGCTGGCCTGCACCGCCTTCCTGCTGGTGTTCTCGGCGTTCGTGAACGCCCCGCTGCTGAGCTTGGCCAACTTCAACCTGACCCCCAACCCGTCCAAGGCGCCCTGGTACTTCCTCGGTCTCCAGGAGCTGCTGACGATGTTCCACCCCATGGTCGCGGGGGTGACGATCCCGGGCATGGGCATCTTCGCCCTGATCCTCGCTCCCTACTCCGACAAGAACCCGTCCCCCCGTCCCGAGGACCGCAAGTTCGCCATCATGCTCTTCACCACGTTCCTCATGTTCTGGGCCGTGCTGGTGATCATCGGGTCGTTCTTCCGGGGCCCGGGCTTCAACTTCACCTTCCCGTGGAACGACGGTGTGTTCTTTGACCTCTGAGTCGTTGCTCTCTGCACCGGTGCGCTCGGGGAACCGGGCGATGATCGAGAGGAGTCGCTGATGGAGGGGACGACGGTGCTCACCATCGCCATCCCGGTGCTGGTCGCCCTGGCCGCGCTGGTGCTGTTCACCACCGCCCGACGGCGTGACAGCGACCGGGCCCTCTCCGACGATGCCAGCCCCGACGAGGCAGCGAGCCCACGGTCCTCCCGGGGCCGTGAGGTCGAGCGCCAGGCCGTGCTGGCCCGCACGTCCTCGGGCACGGAGCTGGCCCGGGCCGACAGCCCGCCGCCGGCGCCCTATGTCCCACCCGACGAGGAGGCCATCGGCGTCACCCGGCGCCAGTTCCTCAACCGCAGCGCGGTGGGGATGATGGTGTTCTCCCTGTCGGGCTTCGGCGCCGCCTGCATCGCCTTTCTTTGGCCCCGCCTCGGCGGCGGGTTCGGCTCCACCATCAACGTGGGCACCCTCGACGACGTCCTGGCCAGCATCAGCGAGAACCGTGAGCCCTTCTACGTCCCCGAAGGGCGCTTCTACATCAACCCCTACCCGCCGGACGCCGTGGCCAAGTCGGCGAGCGTCTACGGACCGAGCGTGATGGCCGGCCTGGAGGCGGGGGTCATCGCCCTCTACCAGAAGTGCCCCCACCTCGGGTGCCGGGTGCCGTGGTGCCTCACCTCCCAGTGGTTCGAGTGCCCGTGCCACGGTTCGCAGTACAACCGGGTCGGCCAGAAGAAGAGCGGTCCGGCTCCCCGGGGCATGGACATGTTCCCGGTCACCATCACCGGTGGCCAGATCAGCGTCGACACCGGCGAAGTGATCGACGGCGTCCCCATCGGCACCAACACCACCGGCCAGGAAGCCGAGGGCCCGCACTGCGTGGGCGGGTCGAGCGAGCACTAGGACAGTGACCGTCTCGTCCGGGGTCCTGGCCGCCTCGCTGCAACAGTCCATAGGCATCGTCGTCGCCCTCGTCGTGGTGGTCGGCTGGGGCCTGTACCTGGCGGCCAACGTGCGCCGGGCCAAGCCCGAGGTCGGCGCCGAGCTGGAGCTGGCGCCCAACCGCAAGCCCTACCTCGACGACGAGGACCTGGAAGGTCCACGCCTGGAACGGGCGCTCACGTGGGGTCTGATCGCCCTGACCATCTGCGGGGTGGGGCTACCCCTGTACTGGCTGGCCGAGCCCGGCCGACAGGCCGGGGCGGTGGAGGATTTCGACGAGCGCCTCAGTGGGACCTACTCCATCCACGGCCAGCCCATCGGGGGGGGTGCGCTGTTCTCGGCCACCGCCGACGGCGGGTTCAACTGTGCCGGCTGCCACGGCGGCATGGAGGCCCTGGGCGCCGAGGTGCCCCACACCCTCACCGACCCGGTGACCGGCGATCTCCGCCAGGTCCAGTGGAAGGCCCCCTCCCTCAACGACGTGACGCTGCGCATGACCGACGAGCAGATCAGGAAGGTCCTGATCTACGGCCGGCCCTTCTCGCCCATGCCCGCCTGGGGCCTCGAGGGCGGTGGCCCGCTCAACGAGCAGCAGATCGACAACCTCATCCGCTACCTCCACCAGATCGCCATCACCCCCGAGGAGGCTCGCCAACAGAACACCGAGGCGGCCGAGGAGGAGTTGGCCCGCCTCCAGGCCGAGGGGGGCGACCAGGAAGCCAGCATGGGTGCAGCCCTGTTCAACGTGAACTGCGCCCGCTGCCACACCCAGGGGTGGTCCTACGACGAGCCCGAGCTCCCGGGAGGCGGCTTCTTCGGGCCCAGCATCTACAACGCCACCGAGCAGTTCCCGGCCATCGAGGACCACCTGGAGTTCGTGACCGACGGCGCCGAGATCGGTGACGAGTACGGCGTAGGTGGCTTCAGCGACGGCAACATGCCCTACTTCGGCCAGGTGCTCACCCCCGAGCAGATCCGGGCCATCGTCGACTACGAGCGGGGGCTGGCCCAGCAGGTCAACCGGGACGTGGCCCTCGACCAGCCGCCGCCCCCGCCCCCGCCGCCGCCCCCGCCGGAGCCGCCGCCCGCACCACCGCCCGAGCCGCCGCCATCGCCACCGCCGGCGGGTCCGTGATGGTCTCGAGCCTGGTCACCCTGGCCCTGACCGTGACGTGGGACCCCACCATCCGGGGCATCCTGGTGGTGCTCGTCTCGTTCCTCGTGCTGTGCGGCTCGGGGTACCTGGTGCTGAGCACCAACGTCGGGTCCCGCCTGGGGTTCCTGGTCGCCGCCGCCGCCTTCTGGGGCTGGATGACCATCATGGGCGCAGCCTGGTGGGTGTACGGCATCGGCTTGGAGGGGGCACCGCCTGCATGGGTGGTCGTGGAGGTGCTCACCGCCACACAGGCGGGTGACACCTCCAACGCCCGGTTGCCCGAGGCGCGCGACCTGTCCGGCTGGCGCAAGCTGCCCGAGGGCGACGTGATCCTGGGCGAGGCCCAGACCGCGGCGGACGAGGCCCTGACCGGCGAGGAGAGTCCCGTCGCCCGCTTCGAAGCCACCGGGGACTACGTCACCGTCGGTGCCTACGCCATCGGAGGAAGGGACCTCAGCAACCCTTTGTCGCGCATCCCCGGGCCGTCGCCACCCCAGCATGCCCTCGTCCAGGTCCAGCCCGCGGTGGAGGTCATCACCCTCCAGGAGGGCCAGACCTGTCCCGCCGGGGCCACCTGCATCGAGTTCGGCGAGACCCCGCCCAAGGCCGAGCCGGTCCGGGGGGCACCGGTGATCTCGGTCATCATGGTCCGCGACCTGGGCTCGGCCCGGCTGCCCCCGGCCATCGTCACCATCTCCTCGGCCGTCATCTTCGCCATCGTCGCCAACACCTTGCACCGGCGGGACAAGCTGGTCGCCGAGCACCGCGAGCAGGCTTCGGTCTGAACTTCCCCACGGCGACCGTTGCCGCTGTCGGTGGAGGACGGACTAACCTGGCGCCGTCGTGGACCAGTACCTGCCGCTCGTCGTGATGTTCGTGCTGGCGGTCGGCTTCGTCGTCCTCAGCCTGCTCACGTCCAAGCTGCTTGCCCCCGATCGCCCCACCCAGGCCAAGCAGGCGCCGTATGAGTGCGGCATCGTCCCCACCCGAGAGCCGGCCCGGCGATTCCCGGTGCGCTTCTACCTGGTGGCGATGATCTTCATCGTGTTCGACATCGAGATCATCTTCTTGTTCCCGTGGGCGGTGGTGCACCGGGAGCTGGGTGCCTTCGGCCTGTGGGCCATCGTGGCCTTCATCGTCCCGTTCTTCTTGTCCTTCCTGTGGGAGATCGCCGAGGGCGGCCTCGACTGGGGCCCGCTGGCCCGCTCCCGCTCGTTGGGTGTGCTCACCGGTCCGGAGCGGGCCACTGCGCCCTCCGTCCGGGTGGTGGGCCTCGAAGGCCGCCTGGCGGCCCGGCCCGAGGGGCGTGCGACCGTGGCGGTGGGAGCGTCGTCGGGGGGAGACGCCGGGGGGGTCGGGCACTGATGGACGACCAGGGCCTCGCTGGTCTGCAGCACAACTTCTTGACCGGCAGCCTCGAGTCGGTGGTGCAGTGGGCCCGGCGCAACAGCATGTGGCCGGCCACCTTCGGGCTGGCCTGTTGCGCCATCGAGATGATGGCCACCGGCGCCTCGCACTTCGACCTCAGCCGCTTCGGCATGGAGGTGTTCCGGGCCTCACCCCGCCAGGCCGACCTGATGATCGTGGCCGGCCGGGTGAGCCAGAAGATGGCGCCGGTGCTGCGCCAGGTCTACGACCAGATGATGGAGCCCAAGTGGGTCATCTCCATGGGGGTGTGCGCCTCGAGCGGCGGCATGTTCAACAACTACGCCATCGTGCAGGGAGTCGACCAGGTGGTGCCGGTCGACGTCTACGCGCCGGGCTGCCCGCCCAACCCCCAGACCCTGCTGCACTCCATCTTGACCCTGCACGAGCTGGTGCGCAGCGGCGAGTTGGTGACCCGCCGCCAGGGCACCGGCGCCGGCGCCGAGGTCCGGGTCGACGAGCAGGCCGGCGGTGATCAGAGGGTCACGGTGGTCCGTCCCCCCGTCCACGTCGGCACCCCCCGGTAGCGGAGACGGCCGTGAGCGAGCCCGGCGCCGAGTACGGCGTGGCCTCGACCCTGTCGGTCGGCCAGGTCGTCTTCCACCCCGATCGGGCGGGCTACCGGGCGTTGGTGTCCGACCTGCGCCAGGCCGGCTACACCGTCTGCCTCGACGTCACCGCCGTCGACTACCTCACCCATCCCGGGCGCTCCCTGCCCGCAGGCGTCCTGGCCGAGCGCTTCGAGGTGGTGGCCATCCTGTTGTCCTTCGAGCGCAGGGAGCGGGTACGGGTACGGGTACAGGTGCCAGGGGCCGACCCGGTCGTGGCCTCGCTCTACGACCTGCATCCCGGCTCGGAGGCCATGGAGCGGGAGGTGTTCGACATGTTCGGGATCACCTTCGAGGGCCACCCCGACCTGACCCGCATCCTCATGCCCGAGGACTGGGAGGGCCACCCCCTGCGCAAGGACTACGCCGTGGGCCGCATTCCCGTGCAGTTCAAGGGTGCCCCGGGGGCGCGCTGATGGCCACCACCGACGTCTATCCGGGGGCGGCCACGTCCGAGGGCGCCCAGGAGCTGGCCGCCCGGGACGGGTCGACGGCAGCCGAGCTGCTGCGGGAGTCGGGTTCGGTGCTGCGCCTCTCGGAGGCGGCGGTGGCGGCGCTGTCGGAACAGGCGGTGCCCGAGGACGAGACCATGATCATCAACATGGGGCCCCAACACCCCTCCACCCACGGGGTGTTGCGGCTCATGCTCGAGCTCGAGGGCGAGACGGTGCTGCGCACCAAGCCCATCGTGGGCTACCTCCACACCGGGATGGAGAAGACCGGCGAGGACCTGACCTACCTGCAGGGACCGACCAACGTCACCCGCATGGACTACGCCGCCCCCCTGTTCAACGAGTTGGTGTTCTCGCTGGCGACCGAGGCCTTGCTCGGGGTGGAGGTCCCCCCCCGGGCCACGTGGATCCGCATGCTGATGTGCGAGCTGAACCGGATCTCGTCGCACTTCCTGTTCCTGGCCACCAACGGCATGGACCTGGGTGCGATCTCCATGATCCTCTACGGCTGGCGCGAGCGCGATCTCGTGCTCCAGTTCTTCGAGAAGACCAGTGGGTTGCGGATGAACCACAACTACATCCGCCCCGGGGGCGTGGCCGCCGACCTGCCCGACGGCTGGCGCGACGACCTGGCCGGCATCCTCGACGCCCTCCCGGCCCGCCTGGGCGAGTACGACAGCCTCATGACCGCCCAGCCCATCTGGCAGGGTCGCACCCAGGGGGTGGGCGTGATCACCCCCGAGGAGGCGCTGGCCCTGGGGACGACGGGGCCGATCCTGCGCTCCACGGGCACGCCGTGGGACCTGCGCAAGGACATGCCCTACCTGGCCTACGACCAGGTCGAGTTCGACGTGGTGGTGGGCAGCTACGGCGACGTGTTCGACCGTTACGCCATCCGCCTGAACGAGATCCGGGAGTCCATGCGCATCGTGGCCCAGATCCTCGACGCCATGCCCGGCGGTGACTACCGGGTGCAGGACAAGAAGGTCACACCTCCACCCCGGGCCCGCATCGATGAGTCGATGGAGGCGCTCATCCACCACTTCAAGATCTTCACCGAGGGCTTCCGGGTGCCCGAGGGTGAGGTCTACGTGGCCGTCGAGTCGCCTCGGGGCGAGTTGGGGTGCTACCTGGTCTCCGACGGGAGCGCCAAGCCCTACCGCCTGCACATCCGGGGCCCGTCCTTCGTCAACCTCCAGACCCTGCCCCACATGCTGCGCGGCGGCCTGATCGCCGACGCCGTGGCCATCATCTCCTCCGTCGACCCCATCATGGGCGAGGTCGACCGGTAGTGGGCGCCTGCGGCGCCCACGGAAGGGCAGGGAGCGCCTTCGGCGCGCCTCTGGGGGTGGATCGCTGATGGGCCGGTTGACGAGCGAGAACGTGGAGCTGGCGCGGGAGATCATCGACCGCTACCCCCGGTCGCGCTCGGCGTTGATCCCCCTGTTGCACGTGGCCCAGGAACAGGACGGATGGGTGAGCACCGAGGCCATGAGCCACATCGCCGAGCTGCTCGGCCTGACCCCGGTCGAGGTGTTGGGCACGGCCAGCTTCTACGGCATGTTCAAGCGGGAGCCCGTGGGCCGCTACGTGGTCAGCGTGTGCACCAACATCTCCTGCCTCCTGCTCGGGGGCGAAGAGCTGCTCGAGCACTGCGAGGCACGCCTCGGGGTCAAGGCCGGCGCCACCACCCCCGACGGGGTGTTCACCCTCGAGGACGTGGAGTGCATCGCGGCCTGCACCGACGCCCCCTGTCTCCAGGTGAACTACCGCTTCTTCCTCAACATCACCCACGACGAGGTCGACAGGCTCCTCGACGACCTTCGGGCCGGACGCCGCGACGAGGAGGTGCCACCGCACGGGACCCTGACCCGGGTGCGCCCGCGCGTGCCCGCGGAACGCTGGTCCGGCCACGGCGCCGAGGGCCTTCCCGTGCTGCCGGGGCAGTCCCGCTGATGGCCGTCAGCGACGCCGCCCCCATCATCTCCACCCGCTTCGACCAGACCGACGCCCACACCCTCGACGGGTACCTGCGCACCGGTGGCTACGCCGCCCTTCGCAAGGCCCTGGCCATGACCCCCGACCAGGTGCTCGAAGAGGTCAAGGCCGCCAACCTGGCCGGCCGGGGCGGTGCGGGGTTCCCCGCCGGTGCCAAGTGGGGGTTCCTCCCCGAGGACGTCTTCCCCCGTTACTTCGTGGTCAACGGCGACGAGAGCGAGCCGGGCACCTGCAAGGACCGCCCCCTCATGGAGCGAGATCCCCACCAGCTCATCGAGGGGCTGCTCATCTCCTGCTACGCGGTGGGCGCGGCCCAGGCCTTCATCTACGTGCGGGGAGAGATGGCGCTGGCCCAGGAGCGCCTGGCCATCGCCCTCAACGGCGCCTACGCCGCCGGCTACGTCGGCAAGGACATCCTCGGGTCGGGGTGGTCGCTCGACGTGGTCCTGCACTGGGGGGCCGGCGCCTACATCGTGGGCGAGGAGACGGCGCTGATCGAGAGCCTGGAGGGCCAGCGGGGCATGCCCCGGCTCAAGCCCCCCTACTTCCCGGCGGCCAAGGGCCTGTACATGCAGCCCACCGTGGTCAACAACGTGGAGACGCTCTCGTACATCCCCTGGGTGCTGCAGCACGGGGGCGAGGCCTATGCCGCCATCGGCACCGAGAAGGCGACGGGGCTGCGGCTGTTCGCCCTGTCCGGCCACGTCCGCCGCCCGGGCGTCTACGAGGTGGAGATGGGCACCACCACCTTCCGCGACCTGGTGGAGGCGCCGGTCTACGGCGGGGGCATGCGCCACGGCAACGCCCTCAAGGCGTTCATCCCCGGGGGGGCCTCGGCGCCGTGGCTCTACCCCGAGCAGCTCGACCTGGGGCTGGACGCCGGCCCGGTGGGCGCGGCCGGCTCCATGCTCGGCTCGGGGGCGGTGGTCATCATGGACGAGACCACCTGCGCGGTGCGGGCGGCATGGCGCCTGGTGCGCTTCTTCGCCCACGAGTCCTGCGGCAAGTGCACCCCGTGCCGGGAGGGGGGAGCCTGGTTGGAGAAGATCATGCGTCGCATCCTCGACGGCTACGGCAGGGAGGAAGATCTCGACCTGCTGCTGGATGTGGGGGACAACATCAGTCCCGGCCCCTTCCCCCATCCGGCCTCCGACGGTGAGGATGCCGTGCCCTTCCCGTTCAAGCAGACCACCATCTGCCCCCTGGGCCCCTCCACGGTCTCGCCCGTCTACTCGTCCATCTGGCGCTTCCGTGACGAGTACCTCGTCCACATCAAGGAAGGGGGCTGCCACCATGGCTGAGGCCGACCAGAAAGAGAAGGAGGAGGAGAAGGAGAAGACGACCGTCACCGTCACCCTCGACGGCCAGGACATCGAGGCCGAGCCCGGCGAGCTGGTCATCGCTGCCGCTGAGCGCCACGGCACCTACATCCCCCGGTTCTGCTACCACCCCCGCATGCGCGAGGTGGGCATGTGCCGCATGTGCATCGTCGAGATCGACAGCGGTAGGGGCCCGGCCCTCCAGCCGGCGTGCATGGCGCCGGTGGCGGATGGGATGAAGGTCGACACCGAGTCGGCTCGGACCAAGAAGGCCCAGGACGGGGTGCTCGAGTTCCTGCTCATCAACCACCCACTCGACTGCCCGGTGTGCGACAAGGGCGGGGAGTGCCCGCTGCAGGACCAGACCTTGGCCTTCGGCCCGGGCGAGAGCCGCTTCGTCGAGGAGAAGCGCCACTTCGAGAAGCCCATCCCCATCAGCGACCTGGTCTACCTCGACCGGGAGCGCTGTGTCCTGTGCGACCGCTGCACCCGCTTCGCCGACGAGGTGGCCGGCGACCCCTTGATCTCCTTCATCGACCGGGGCAACCACACCCAGGTCAACACCTTCCCCGACGACCCCTTCGCCTCCTACTTCAGCGGCAACACCGTGCAGATCTGCCCGGTCGGCGCCCTGTTGGCCCGTCCCTACCGCTTCCGGGCCCGGCCCTGGGACCTCGACCAGGTGGAGTCCACCTGCACGGCGTGCTCGGTGGGCTGTCGCATCGCGGTGCAGTCGTCGTCCAACCGTCTGGTGCGCAAGCTCGGCGTCGACGTCGACCCCGTCAACTGGGGCTGGCTCTGCGACAAGGGCCGCTTCGACTTCGAGGCCGTGGGCAGCGACGACCGCCTGGGCGCGCCGCTGGTGCGGGCTCCGGGGGCCGAGGACCTGGCCGAGGCGTCGTGGTCCCAGGCCCTGGCCGCCGCAGCCGAGGGGATCACCCGGGCCCGCATCCGCCGGGGGCCGGAGTCCATCGCCGTGCTCGGCGGAGCGCGGGGGACCAACGAGGACGCCTACGCCTGGTCGAAGCTGGCCCGCACCCTGCTCGGCACCGACTCCGTCGACGCCCAGATGGGCGACGGCCTCCCGGCCGAGGCGGTCGTGGGGCTACCCCGGGCCACGATCGACGCCGCCTGTGCGGCCGACACCATCCTCCTCCTCGGGCCCGACGTCAAAGAGGAGCTGCCGGTGCTGTACCTGCGGCTGCGCGAGGCCGTGGTCGAGCGGGGCGCCACCCTGGTGGAGCTGAGCCCGGTGGAGACGGGCATGACTCGCTACGCCGAGGCCTCCCTGCGCTACCGGCCGGGCGAGGTCACCGAGCTGGTGCGGGCCCTGGTCGACGAGTCGGCTGCGGTGGGCGACAGCGAGCGTCCCGGGGGCCTGGCCCCGGCATCCGCCGTGCGCGAGGCCGCGGCGCTGCTGCGTCGGGGTTCGCTGGTGTGCCTGCTCGGCCGCCCGTCGCTGGCTGAGCCCGCCCAACCCGTCGTCGACGCTGCCGGGGTGCTGCTGGACGCCTTGCCGGAGACGACCTTCCTGCCGGTGCTGCGGCGGGGCAACGTGGCCGGCGCCTTGGACATGGGCCTGGCACCGGGCCTGTTGCCCGGCCGGATCGGCCTCGACCAGGGCCGCCCCTGGCTCGCCCGGGAGTGGGAGGCGCTTCCCGGCGGCCGGGGCCTCGACGCCCAGGGCATCATCACCGCCGCAGCCGAGGGTCGGGTGGGCTGTCTCGTCCTGGTGGGGGCCGATCCCCTGGCCGACTTCCCCGACCGGGAGCTGGCCCGCCGTGCCCTGGCCGGCGCCGGCTTCGTGCTCGCCGTCGACTGCTTCCTCACCGACTCCTCCCGCCGGGCCGACGTGGTGCTGCCCGCCGCCGCCTTCGGCGAGAAGTCGGGCACCACCACCAACATCGAGGGGAGGGTCAGCCGCCTCCACCAGAAGGTCACCGCCCCGGGTACGGCCCGGGCCGACTGGATGATCGCCGCCGAGCTGGCCTTCCATCTCGGCGGCGATCTCGGCTTCGACTCGGTGGACACGATATGGGACGAGATCGAGCGCCTGGCGCCCTCCCACCAAGGCCTCACCCGAGCCCGGCTGGCCTCGCCCGAGGGGTTCGACGGCATCGTCGCCGGCACCGTGCACGACGCCGAGACGCACGGAGGACCTCCCTCGATGGCCCAGACCGACTCGCCCGGGATCCAGGGAGCGTTGGCCCACACCAAGGTCGACACCCTGGCCTCGTCGGCCATGGGCACAGCCGACAAGCCCGATCCCAGCTCGGGGCTGGCCATGCAGCCACCCGACCCGTCGGGAGGCGGAGGCGGGGGCACCGGCACGGTCGCCGGTCGTCCCGCCGTCCTGCGGTGGACGCCGGGCCCCAGTGCCGGCGGCCCGCCCCCGCTCGACCGCTACTCGCTGCGCCTGGTGACCTCACGCCGGCTCTACGACGACGGGACCTTCGTGCACCACTCGCCGTCGCTGGCGCCCCTCGCCCCCGGTGCCCGCCTGGGGGTGAACCCGGCCGACTTGGCCCCCCTCGGGGTGGGCACCGGCGCCCGTGTGCAGGTGACCAGCGGTCGGGGCCGGGTGGTGCTCGAAGCCGTGGCCGACCCCGGCGTGCCCCAGGGCAGCGTGGCACTGGCGTGGAACCAGCCCGGGCCGGGCGCCGCCGACCTGATCGACGTCACCCTCGCCGTCACCGAGGTCCGTCTCGAGACCCTGTCGGTGCCGGCGCCCACGAGCGGGAGGGGATCCGACGCGTGACGGGAGACCCGCTCTTCGCCGACGGCTTCGACTGGGTGGTGCTGGCCATCTTGGTGGCCAAGGCCGTCATCGGCTTCACCATCGTCGTCGTCGGCGTGATCTTCATGATCTGGTTCGAGCGCAAGGTCGTGGCCGACATGCAAAACCGCATCGGCCCCAACCGGGCCGGCCGCTGGGGCCTGGGCCAGACCTTGGCCGACGGCATCAAGCTCATCTTCAAAGAGGATCTCAAGCCCGACCGGGCCGACAAGCCGGTCTTCCGTCTCGCCCCCTACCTGTCGGTGGTGCCGGCGTTCTTGACCTTCACCATCGTGCCCATCGGGGGGGTGTTCACCGGCGGCAACGACGGGGGCGTCGAGCTGTTCGGCCGCCGCACCTGGATGCAGGTGGCCGACCCGCCGGTGGGGGTGCTGTTCCTGCTGGCCATGTCCTCCATCGCCGTCTACGGGATCATGCTGGCGGGCTGGTCGTCGGGCTCGAAGTACCCGCTGCTCGGCTCGGTGCGGGCGACCGCCCAGATGGTGAGCTACGAGGCGGCACTGGGCCTGTCGGTCGTGGCCGTGGTCTTGTTGAGCGGGTCGCTGTCGACGCACGACATCGTGGCCGCCCAGGCCGGGAGCATCTTCGACTGGAACGTCATCGCCACCGCCGCCGTCCCCTTCGTCGTCTTCTGCGTGGCCGCCACCGCCGAGCTCAACCGCCCGCCGTTCGACCTGGTGGAGGCTGAGCAGGAGCTGGTGGGGGGCTTCCACACCGAGTACTCCTCCATCCGCTTCGGCATGTTCTACCTGGCCGAGTTCATGAACACGATCACCATGTCGGCCATCATCGTCACCCTGTTCCTCGGCGGCCCGGCCGGCCCCGTGCTGTTCGGGCCCCCCCTGATCTGGGGGACGCTGTGGTTCACGCTCAAGCTGTTGGTGTTCCTGTTCATCTTCGTGTGGCTGCGGGCCACGCTGCCCCGCTACCGCTACGACCAGCTCATGGACCTGGGGTGGAAGCGCCTGATCCCGCTGTCGCTGGGCTGGCTGCTGGTCATCGGGGCCATCAGCATCGGACGCGACGCCGGGTGGAACCGGCCCCTCACCCTCGTGGGCGCCTTCTCCCTGGGCGTCATCTCCTGGGCCGCGCTGATCGGAGCCATGCGGGTGGCCAAGCTGCGCCGGGGCGGCGACGAGTTCGGAGAGCTCAGCACCGCCACGGAGAGGGTGGGCTGATGGGCTACACCGGCGGGTTCTGGGTCACCCTCAAGCAGATCTTCCAAGAGCGGATCACCTCGGAGTACCCCGACGAGAAGCGGCCCAAGCCGCTGCGCCACCACGGCCGCCACGTCCTCAACCGCTACGAGGACGGGATGGAGAAGTGCATCGGCTGTGAGCTGTGCGCCGGGGTCTGCCCGGCGCGCTGCATCTACGTCCGCGGCGCCGACAACCCGCCCGAGGCCCCCGTCTCGCCCGGGGAGCGGTGGGGCTTCATCTACGAGATCAACTACCTGCGCTGCATCCACTGCGACCTGTGCGTGGAGGCCTGCCCCACCGAGGCCATCACCGAGTCCAAGCTCTTCGAGTTCTCCTTCACCAACCGGGCCGACGCCATCTACACCCGTGACGAGCTGTTGGTGGGCGATGACGGTCGACCCCGGAAGCTGGCTTGGGAGGACTGGCGCGAGGGCGAGGACGAGCACACCTCGGCGTGGATGCGGGCGACCTCGCCCAGCGGCAGCGCCGCCTACGAGGGCCGGGTGTCGTGGTCGGGCGAGCTGGGCTACGGGGTGCGTCCGCCCGAGGCCGGCCAGTCCGACGACCCCGACCTGGCGCCGCCCAAGGACGTGGAGGCCAAGGCCGGACCGGTGCAGGGCCGCAGCGACACCGCCCCGGGGGAGCGAGCCAGCGACCACGATCCAGACGGTCCTCGGGCCGCAGGGGGCGGCGAGGGGGCGGTGAGCAGGTGATGGTCGACACCGTGGTGTTCCTGGTGGCCGCCGTGGTGATCCTGGTGGGGGCGCTGGGCGTGATCTTCTCCCGCAACCCGGTGCACTCGGCCCTGATGCTGGTGATGACCCTGTTCGGGGTGGCGGTGCTCTTCGTGGCCCAGGGGGCCCACTTCCTGGCCGCCGTCCAGGTGATCGTCTACGCCGGGGCCATCGTGGTCCTCTTTCTCTTCGTGATCATGCTCCTCGGGGTGGACACCGCCGAGAACCTGTCGTCGGAGCCCCTGGCCGGCCAACGGCCGGCTGCCGCCGTGGTGGCGGTGGCCTCCGTCGGGCTCCTGGCCGTGCTGGCGGTGCGGGCCGTGCAGGTGAGCACCGGGGCCGAGGCGACCACGCTGCCCCTCGACTCCGAGCGGTCCAACATCGCCGTGCTGGCCGAGGTCCTCTTCACCGACTACCTGTTCGCCTTCGAGGTCACCTCGGTGCTGCTGGTCATCGCCGTGGTGGGCGCGGTGGTGATGGCCCGCCGACCGCGCCCGGCCGCCACCGACGAGCTGGAGGACGACGGCAGCGACGGCGACGACCTGGGCGTCGAGCGCCACACCCAGACCGAAGCCGAGTTGGCGTGACCGTCGACGAGACCTGGTACCTGGTGCTGTCGGCCATGTTGTTCACCATCGGCGCCTGCGGCCTGATGGTACGGCGCAACCCGTTGGTGATGTTCATGTGCGTGGAGCTCATGCTCAACGCCGTGAACCTGACCTTCGTCACCTTCTCCAACGTGCTCAACGACGTGGCCGGCCAGGTGGTGGTGTTCTTCGTGTTGGTGGTGGCCGCCGCCGAGGTGGTGGTCGGCCTGGGCATCATCGTGGCCATCCTGCGCCGCCGGCCCGAGGCCACCGCCGACGACGTCTCCATGCTCCGGGGCTGAGTCGGCTCGCCCGTTGCTGCGCTGCGGTAGGGTCGGCCCGCCATGCTGAGCGCCGTCTGGTTGATCCCTGCGCTGCCGCTGCTGGGGTTCATCGTCCTGTTGGCGTGGGGACGCAAGCTGGGCGAGCCGGCCGCGGGCTGGTTGGCCACCTTGATGGTCGCCGGCTCCTTCGTGGCCGGCCTGGTCACCCTCGTCGGGCTGTTGGGCGAGGACCAGCACCACCGCCAGTTCGCCTTCACCGTCTTCGAGTGGCTGCCGGTGGGGGGGCTGTCAGTCGACATGGGGCTCCTGGTCGACCCGTTGTCGATCACCATGGTGCTCTTCGTCACCGGCGTGGGGTCGCTCATCCACCTCTACTCCATCGGCTACATGCACGGCGACCCCCGGTTCCACACCTTCTTCGTCTACCTCAACCTGTTCGCCTTCTCCATGCTCATGCTGGTGCTGGGCGACAACCTGCTCATCACCTTCCTGGGCTGGGAGGGCGTGGGGGCGTGCTCCTACCTCCTGGTGTCGTTCTGGTTCGAGCGGAACTCGGCGGCGGTGGCCGGCAAGAAGGCCTTCGTCACCAACCGGGTGGGCGACTGGGGCTTCATGGTCGCCATGTTCCTGACCTTCGCCTCGCTCGGCACCCTCACCTACGCCGGTGAGGGGGGCGTGCTGGAGAACGTGGGCAGCCTGTCGGAGACCACGGCGCTGGCCATCGCCCTGCTGCTGTTCGTCGGCGCCGCCGGCAAGTCGGCCCAGCTCCCGCTCTACGTCTGGCTTCCCGACGCCATGGAGGGCCCCACGCCGGTGTCGGCCCTCATCCATGCCGCCACCATGGTCACCTCGGGCGTCTACCTCATGGCCCGCATGAACCCGTTGCTCGACGTGGCCGGCGAGGCCCTGACCGTCATCGCCATCGTCGGCGCGGCCACTGCCTTCTTCGCGGCCACCTGTGCCGTGGCCCAGCGCGACATCAAGAAGGTGCTGGCCTACTCCACCATCTCCCAGCTCGGTTACATGTTCCTGGCCGTGGGGGTGGGCGCCTATGTGGCCGCCATCTTCCACATGATCACCCACGCCTTCTTCAAGGCCCTGTTGTTCCTCGGGGCCGGCTCGGTGATCCACGGCATGCACGACGAGCAGGACATGCGGCGCATGGGGGCCTTGCGCAAGCTCATGCCCGTGACCGCGGCCACGTTCATCGTGGGGTGGCTGGCCATCGCCGGGGTGCCGCCGTTCTCCGGCTTTTGGTCCAAGGACGAGATCCTGGCCGCGGCCTGGGACTTCAGCCCCCTGTTGTGGTTCGTGGGCGTGGTCACCGCCCTGCTCACGGCCTACTACATGAGCCGCCAGGTGTTCCTGGTCTTCTACGGCCAGCCCCGGTGGAAGGAGGCCGGTGCCGGCGAGTCGACGGGCCAGGCCCTGGCCGAGGCAGACCACGAGCCGGCGGCAGCAACCCATGCCCCTAGCACTCCCCATGAGTCACCGCCGCTGATGACCGTGCCGTTGGTGGTCCTGGCCGTGCTGGCGGCCGTGGGCGGCGTGCTCAACCTGCCCGAGGTCTACACCTTGGAGCACTTCCTGGAGCCGGTGTTCGAAGACCGTCTGCACGCCTTGGGCATCACCGGGTGGATGCAGATCACCCTGGCCGGGATCACCGGCATCGGCGCCATCGTCGGCATCCTCGTGGCCCGGGCCATCTACCTGCGCCACACCCAGCCAGCCGAGCGCTTCGAGCCCGAGCTGCTGCGCCGGGCCTGGCGTTTCGACGAGGCACTGGCAGCGTTCTTCGACGGGCCGGGGCGTGCCTTTTCCTCCTTCGCCTCCAGGGTCTTCGACGGCCGGGTCATCGACGGCGCCGTCAACGGTGTGGCCACCCTGGTGCGCGAGGGTGGCTCCCGCCTGCGGGTGACCCAGACCGGCTACATCCGCAACTACGCCCTGGGCATGGCCGCCGGCGCCGTGCTGCTCCTCGGCTTCTTCGCCCTGCGCACTGGCCTCGTCTAGATGGAGATCGACTTCCCGCTGCTGAGCCTCCTGGTCGTGGCCCCCGCCGTGGGTGCCGTGCTGGTGGCGCTGGTGCCCAAGGGCAACGACGCCCTGGCCCGGGCGCTGGGGGTGGGCACGACCCTGGTGGCGGCCGTGTTGAGCATCGGGGTGCTGGTGGCCTTCGAGGGCGCCGACGCCGGCTTCCAGCTCACCGAGCGCTACACCTGGATCGAGGACTTCGGCATCGCCTGGAACCTCGGGGTCGACGGCATCTCACTTTTCCTGGTGGTGCTCACCGGGCTGTTGTTCCCCGTCGCGGTGATCGGGGTGCGCCCCCACCACGACCCCAGGGCCTACCTGGCCTGGCTGCTGTTGCTCGAGGCCGGCTGCCTGGGGGTGTTCGTGGCCCTCGACCTGTTCCTGTTCTTCGTCATGTTCGAGATCGTGCTCGTGCCCATGTACTTCCTCATCGGGGGCTGGGGCTACGGCGAGCGGGTCTACGCCGCCCTCAAGTTCTTCCTGTTCACCATGTTGGGCTCGGCGTTCATGCTGGTGGGGATCCTGGCCCTGGCCTTCCTCCACCAGCGGGCCACCGGGGTGTTGACCTTCGACCTGGTGACCATCGCCGAGGCCGACGGCGCCATCGCCCAGACCACCGCCCGCTGGCTGTTCCTGGCCTTCGCCGTGGCCTTCGCCGTCAAGGTGCCCGTGTTCCCGCTCCACACCTGGCTGCCCGATGCCCACACCGAAGCCCCCACCGCCGGCTCGGTGATCCTGGCCGGGGTGATGCTCAAGCTCGGGACCTACGGCTTCCTGCGCTTCGGGCTGTACCTGTTCCCCGAGGCCGCCACCTACTTCGCCCCCCTGCTGGTCACCCTGGGCGTGATCGGCATCATCTACGGGGCGGTGGTCGCCGCCATGCAGCGCGACCTGAAGCGACTTGTGGCCTACTCCTCGGTGGCCCACCTCGGCTTCATCATCCTCGGCACCTTCGCCTTCACCACCCAGGGCCTGCAGGGCGGAGTGATCCAGATGGTCAACCACGGCATCTCCACCGGAGCGCTGTTCCTCCTGGTGGGCATGATCTCCGAACGCCGCCACACCCGGGAGATCGCCAAGTTGGGCGGGCTGCAGAAGGCCGCTCCGCTGCTGGCCGGGGTGTTCACCGTGGTCATGCTCTCCTCGGTGGGCCTGCCCGGCCTCAACGGCTTCGTGGGCGAGTTCCTCATCCTCATCGGCAGCTTCCCCACCCGTCGGTGGTGGACGGTGGTGGCCACCGCCGGGGTCATCCTGGCGGCGTTGTACCTGTTGTGGGCCTACCAGCGGGTCTTCCACGGCGCCCCCGAGGGCGACAACGCGGCCATGCCCGACATGACCCGGCGCGAGCTGGCGGTCATGGCCCCGCTCCTGGCGGCCATCGTGTTCCTCGGCGTGTACCCCAAGCCGGTGCTCGAGCGCATCGAGCCGGCCGTCGACCGCCTCATCGCCCACGTGGAGGAGCGCTCCGACTTCACCCAACCCGAGGTGGCGGCCACCGGAAGGGGTGAGCAGCCCTGATCGGCCAGATCCAGCCCATCGTCACCCCCACCATCGACTGGTTCGCCCTGTCGCCCCTGCTGGTCCTGGTGGGCGGGGCGCTGTTCCTGCTCACCGCCGCGGCCCTGGCCTCCGGCCGTCCTCCCCGCGGGTTCTACGCGCTGTTCACCGTGATCACCGCGGTGCTGGCCATGGTGGGTTCGGCCCTGGCCTGGGGGCGGGTGACCGACCCGGCCCGTGGGGCCTACAGCGCCATCGGCGACGCCATCATGGTCGACGGCTTCAGCGTCTTCTTCGGCATCGTCATCACCGTGGCCATCGCCCTGGCCGCCTTGCTGGCCGACGACTACCTGCGTCGGGAGGGCCTCGACGGCCCCGAGCTGTACGTGCTCATGCTGCTGTCGGGCACGGGTGGCCTGGTCATGGCCATGGCCAACGACCTCATCGTCGTCTTCCTCGGGCTGGAGACGCTGTCCATCGCCCTCTACGTCATGGCGGGGTTCCAGCTACGGCGCCTCGAGTCCCAGGAATCGGCCATCAAGTACTTCGTGTTGGGCTCGTTCTCCTCGGCCTTCCTGCTCTACGGCATCGCCCTGGTCTACGGCGCCACCGGCTCCACCAACTTCAGTCGCATCGCCGACTTCCTGGCCGACAACCTGCTGGCGGCCAACGGCCTGTTGCTGGCCGGCTTCGCCCTGTTGCTGGTGGGCCTGGGCTTCAAGGTGGCCGCCGTCCCCTTCCACGTGTGGACGCCCGACGTGTACCAGGGTGCCCCCACCCCGGTCACGGCCTTCCTGGCCTCGGCCTCCAAGGCCGCCGGCTTCGCCGCGCTGCTGCGGGTGTTCCTGTCGACCTTCGATCTCTACCGCCTCGACTGGCGCCCGATCATGTGGGTCCTGGCCGTGCTCACCCTGGTGGTGGGATCGTTCCTGGCCGTCGTGCAGACCGACGTGAAGCGCATGTTGGCCTACAGCTCCATCAGCCACGCCGGCTTCGTGCTGGTGGGCGCCGAAGCCGCCAGCGACCGGGGGCTGGCCGGAGCCCTGTTCTACCTGCTGGCCTACACGTTCATGGTGGTGGGCAGCTTCGGCGTGGCCACCCTGGTCGGACGGCGGGGTGACGCCGACCACAGCCTGCCCGCCTACCGGGGCCTGTCCCAGCGTCGGCCGCTCCTGGCCCTGGCCTTCACCGTGTTCCTCCTGGCCCAGGCCGGGGTGCCCCTGACCTCGGGCTTTTTGGCCAAGTTCTACGTCATCGGCGCCGCGGTGGAGGCCGAGAGCTACGCCCTGGCCCTCATCGCCATGATCTCGGCGGTGGTGTCGGCCTTCGTCTACCTGCGCATCACCGTGGCCATGTACATGACGGTGGAGGAGGGAGACGACGCCGCCGCGGCCCTCCCCTTCGTCCGGGTCCCCCCCGCCGCCGCTCTCAGCCTGGGCATCGCCCTGGTCTTCACCGTGGTGGTCGGCCTGGTCCCCTCACCGGTGGTCGACTTCGCCCGCGACGCCCTCCCGGTCCTGGTCAGCGCCGGCCCGTAGCCGGGCCGCGCCTTGGCCCCTCGTGAGGCGGGTCACTAGGCTGCTCGAAAGTGGCCGAGTTCCTCCGTGCCTACCTCACCGTGGCCGTCTTCGCCGGCGCGGCCGGTCTGCTCGTGGCCCTGTTGTCGACACTCGGATGGGCTGTGCGCCCGTCACGGCCCAGCCGCCAGAAGTCCATCGCCTACGAGAGCGGGGTCGATCCCGCAGGTACGGATTTCGGCCAGAGCCAGGTCCGCTACTACATCTTCGCCCTGCTCTTCGTGCTCTTCGACGTGGAGGCGGTCTACATCTTCCCCTGGGCCCTGCGCCTGGAGGGCTACGGCGTGTTCGGGCTGGTGGAGATGGGCGTCTTCATCGTCATCCTCGCCCTCGGGCTGGTCTACGCCTGGCGCAAGGGGGTGCTGCGGTGGGTCTAGTCGAGCGGGGGCGCATGCCCAAGCCCCTCAGCCACCTGCTCAACCTCAGCCGCAGCTACTCGCTGTGGGTCTACCAGTGGGGCCTGGCCTGTTGCGCCATCGAGATGGGCGCCTGCTTCGGCTCGCCCCGCTACGACGTGATGCGCCTGGGCGTGATCCCCTTCCCCGCCAGCCCCCGCCAGGCCGACCTGGTGGTCATCTCCGGCACCGTCACCGACAAGATGGCCCCCGCCATCCGCCGCCTCTACGAGCAGATGCCCGACCCCAAGTACGTCATCTCCATGGGCAGTTGCGCCAACTGCGGCGGTCCCTACTGGGACTCCTACTCCGTGACCAAGGGTGTGGACCAGATCGTGCCCGTCGACGTGTACGTGCCCGGGTGCCCACCCCGGCCCGAGGCGCTGCTGGAGGGCATCGTCCTGCTCCAGGAGCGCATCAGGGGCGAGGACATGGCCGAGCGCTGGAAGGGCGATCCCATTGTCGTCGGCTGAGGGGTCGCCCGACGAGGGCGACGAGCAGCGCCGGCCCGATCCCGGCTCGCCCCCGGCCGAGGAGGTGACCGACCCGGCGCTGGCCGCCGAGGTCGACGACCCGGGTGCTTCCAACGTGCCCACCGGTGCCGAGACCGGGCCCGACGACGGGGTGGCTGCGGCCGACCAGGGCCCGATCCCCGGAGCTGGTGCGCCCGGCGAGCTGTCCAGCGACCAGACCCCGTCCCAGGGCGCAGAGCGGGGCGAGACCGTAGCGGCCGAGTCCGTCGGCGACGTGGCCGGGGGCGACGCCGGTTCCCCGGAGTCGGGCCCGACGGCCGACGCCAGGCCCGCCCCGGAGGCCACCCCGGATCCTGAAGGCACCGCAGCCCCCGAGGCCCCCGAGGCGACACCGGCGCCGGGCACCGCGCCTGTCGACACCGCCCAGACCGACCCGGGCGAGGGGTCAGCCGCGGCCGTGGTCTCCGAGCAGCCGTCGCCCAGCCCCAGCGCCGCTCTCTCCCAGGGAGCGGCCGTGCAGCGGGCCACCGAGGAGAAGGTGGCCCAGGCCGTGGCCGCTCGAGAGTCGGCCGTCGCCCAAGCGGAGCCGGCGCCGGGCGAGTCCGACGAGGCCCGCCAGCGCCTGATCGACACCCTCCAGCGGGTCCTGGGCGACGCCGTGGTGGGGTCCCACCTCGCCGCCGGGGTCGACACCTGGGTCCGGGTGCGAGTCGACGCCTGGCGCCACGCCTGCGAGGTGTGCCGGGACGAGCTGGGCCTCACCTACTTCTGCTACCTCTCGGCCATCGACTGGCTCCCGTCCCCCTACGGCCGCAGCGAGGACCCGCCTGCGGTCGACGCTCCCGAGGGGGGCGAGGCGGCGTCGGGCGACACGGGGGCGAGCGTGGCCGAGACCGGGGTGGCGGCCGACGAGGTGGAGCACGGCTACGCCGGCGGGGAGTCCCGCTTCCAGCTCCTGGCCCGCCTGGTCTCGCCCACCACATCCATGGGCCTGACCCTCAAGGGCGATCTGGACGAGGCCCAGCCCGTGGCCCCTTCGGTGCGGGAGATCTTTCCCGGCGCCGACTGGCACGAGCGGGAGGTGTGGGAGATGTACGGCGTGGACTTCACCGGTCATCCCAACCTGGCCCACCTCTACCTGCCGGGCGGCTTCGAGGGCCGTCCCCTGCGCAAGGACTTCCCCCTGCTCGCCCGCGAGGTCAAGCCCTGGCCGGGGTTGGTCGACGTCGAGGCCATGCCCGGCGAGGGCGACGGCGCCTGATGGCGGTCACCGAGCGAGAGCAACGGGCGTACATCGGCGGCCAGGCCGCCGACGCCCGGGTCAACGTCGAGCTCGAGACCGACGGCATGACCCTCAACATCGGGCCCCAGCACCCCGCCACCCACGGCACGCTGCGCATCATCACCCGCCTCGACGGCGAGCAGGTGATCTCCGCCGAGCCGGTGATGGGCTACATGCACCGCGGCTACGAGAAGCTGTGCGAGGTTCGCACCTACCCCCAGATCACCACCCTGATCAACCGCATCGACTGGCTGGGCAGCTTCGCCAACGAGGTGCCGTTCATCCTCGCCGCCGAGCAGCTCATGGAGGTCGAGGCACCGGCCCGGGCCCAGTGGATCCGCACCGTCTTCTTCGAGCTCAGCCGCATCGCCAACATCACCCTGTTCCTGGGCGACATGGGCGTGCAGCTGGGCGCCATCACCGCCGTCTTCTACGCCTTCCGGGACCGGGAGCACGTCCTCAACCAGATCGAGGCCGCCACCGGCGGGCGCTTCCACCCCAACTTCGACCGCATCGGCGGCCTGAAGCAGGACCTGCCCCGGGGGTGGGTGGCCGAGACCAAGTCGGTGATGCACAAGGTCAGGGACTTCTGCGACGAGATGGAGACGTTGCTCATGGGCAACGAGATCTTCGAGACCCGCACCCGGGGGATCGGCGTCATCCCCCCCGACATGGCACTGGGCTACGGCCTCTCGGGGGCCAACCTGCGGGCCTCAGGGGTCGACTGGGACCTGCGCCGCGACAGCCCCAGCCCCCTGGCCTGGTCCGAGGCCGACTGGAAGGTGTGGACCCACCCCGACGGCGACAGCTTCGCCCGCTACTGGGTCCGCCTCCAGGAGACGCGCGAGGCCACCCACATCGTCGACCAGCTCCTCGACGGCCTGCCGGCGGGGCCGATCATGGCCAAGGTACCCCGCATCATCAAGGTGCCGGCCGGCGAGGCCTGGGTCTCCACCGAGAACC
>JAHWJI010000030.1 GCA_019348495.1 Actinomycetota bacterium
CTTCCGATCTTGCGGGCACCGGCCTGGCCGAGAACCTGGCGGGCGACGGCCAGTACTTCGCGATCTTCGACGACGGGCACCATCGTCAGCTTCCGCGCCTCACGGGAGGCCCGTTCAAGTACCAGACGTACGCGTCCGAGTTCGTCGAGAAGAACAAGCAGATCGCGACGCACGACGTGAAGCAGGCCGTCATCTCGCCGTCGATGATGATGCTGCTCTACCCGCTCGACGATGAGATCGAGGGCTATCCGCGCGAGCAGTTCCTGAACGACGTCGTCGACGAGGTCGAGAAGGACATCCGCCAGGCCTTCGACGCCGGCGCCGTCCAGCTCGGGGATGCGCGCGCCGTCGCTGCCGTCGGGCACGCGGGCCTGGTCCACGACGTCGGACGCGTAGCCGTCGATGCCCGCATCTGGCAGAAGCGCGGGGCGTTGACCGTGGACGAGTGGGAGCAGGTGAGACTGCACCCGTACCACACGGGGCGCGTCCTCTCGCGCTCACCGTTCCTCGCCGCGCTGGCGCCCGTGGCGGAGGCCCACCACGAGCGACTCGATCGCTCCGGATACCACCGCGGGACCTCGGGCGCGGAGCTCACCCTGCCGGCGCGGGTGCTCGCCGCCGCCGAAGGCGACCCCGCGGCGCTGGTGAGCCCCGACGTGGTGCTCGGCCACCACACCGACCTGGCCGCCCTGCGCTCGCGCATCGAGGGGGGTGCCGACCGCCTGGCCTACGTGGCCGATGCCGGCCAGTCGCAGCACTTCCAGATGGTCTTCGCCGTGGCCCGCATGGCCGGGTGGGTCCCCGCCGGCGTGGAGGTCACCCACGTGGCCTTCGGCCTGGTGCTGGGCGAGGGCGGGCAACGCCTGCGCACCCGTTCGGGCGACAACGTGCGCCTGGTCGACCTGTTGGGCGAGGCCGTCGCCCGGGCCCGGGCCTTTGTGGTCGACCGGGCGCTCGAGCGCGACGAGCCCGTCCCCGACGACGTCGAGGAGGTGGCCCGGGTGGTGGGGGTGGGCGCGGTCAAGTACGCCGATCTCAGCCAGAACCGCAACAGCAACTACGTCTTCTCCTTCGACAGGATGCTCAGCCTCAAGGGCAACACCGCCCCCTACCTGCAGTACGCCTACGCCCGCATCCGCTCCATCCTGCGGGAGGCGGGCTGGGCCGACGGCCGCCCCCAGGGCGCCGCCAGCGCCGTCGTGCTGGGTGAGCCCCAGGAGCGGGCGTTGGCCCTGCACCTGGTGGCCCTCGGCGACGTGGTCGAGCGGGTGGCGGCCGAGTACCTCCCCAACCAGCTCTGTGCCCACCTCTACGACGTCTCCCAGGCCTACAACGCCTTCTACGAGCACTGCCCGGTGCTGCGGGTCGACGAGCCCCTGCGCTCCTCGCGCCTGGCCCTGTGCGAGGTGACGGCCACCACCCTTCGCCAGGGCCTGGCCCTGCTCGGCATCGAGGTCCTCGAGCGCATCTGATCCCAGCCCCGCGGGTAGGGGACCGCGACGGGGCGGCGCGCCGGCGCCGCCGAGACGTTGGAGGAAGTTGCATGGCAGGATTCATCAAGAACCAGAACACCGCGGTGCGGGCGCTCAACGACCTGGGCCTGGCTGCTTGGTTCGGGGGCTCGCTGATGGGGGCCATCGGCCTCAATGGAGCCGCCGCCGAGGTCGATCACCCGCGGGAACGGGTCAAGGTGGCCAACGCCGGCTGGTCGCGCTGGACCCCGGCCAACCTGGCTGCCATCGGCGCCTACACCGTCGGCTCGCTGGTGCTGACCGGGGCCAACCGGGGCCGGTTGAGTGGCCAGCGGGGCGTGGGATCCACCGCGTTGGTCAAGACCGGCCTCACCGCTGCGGCCATGGCCGCCACCGCCTACAGCCGGGTGTTGGGCCAGACCTTGATGAAGGCCTCCGACCCGCCGGCCGACGGCGCCACCGAGCCTTCGGCGGCCACCGAGCCCGAGGTGGCCGACGCCCAGCGCAAGCTCAAGGTCATGCAGTGGGTCATTCCCCTCCTCACCGGGGCCACGTTGGTCCTGAACTCCAAGATGGGCGAGCAGCAACGCCCCTCCGAGGTGACCAAGGGCGTGTTGGGTCGCCTCAACCCCGCGGCGTAGCGGGACGCTCGACCGCCCGGGTCTTCTGGCCGTCTCCGGTGACGGTGGGGTCAGGCGAGGGCTCTTCGCCGCTGTCGGGGTGGAGGGCGCCGGGCTCGTTGAAGGCCACGTCGTCGCTCGAGTCGGGCTCGGGCTCGGACAGGTGGAACGGGACCGACGTCACCACCGTGTTGCGCCGGAACAACAGGCGCCCCTTCAACAGCAGCGCGCTCTGGTTGTGGAGGAACTGCTGCCACCAGTGCCCGAGCACGAACTCGGGCACGACCACGGTGATGATGTCGTTCTCGTAGGCGGCGTCCAGCTCGTCGAGGTACTTGAGCACCGGCGGGGTCAGCTCCCGGTAGGGGGAGTAGCGGCGCTCGAGCTCGATGGACAGGCCGTAGCGCTCCCACTGGGCGCCGATCTCGTCGGACTCCTCGGGGCTCGACACCACCGACAGGGCGATGAGGCGATCGGGTGACAGCGACCGGGCGTAGGTCAGGGCGGCCAGCACCCCTTGGTGGATGCTGCCCACGAGGACGACCACCGTGTGGGTGTGGGGTAGCGGTCGGTAGCCCTCGGGCACCCGCAACAGATCCGCCACCCTCGTGTAGTGACGCTGGACGGCCCGCAGGGCCACCACGATGAGGGGGATGACCACCGCCGGCACCCACGCCCCGATGGTGAACTTCGAGACCACCACCACGGCGAGCACGGCGAAGGAGGCCAGCGCCCCCAGCGTGTTGATGACCACGTTGCGGCGCCACGCCGGCTCCTTGAGGCGGAGATGGTGGCGCACCATGCCCGACTGGGACAGGGTGAAGCCGGTGAACACCCCCACGGCGTAGAGGGGGATGAGGGCGGTGGTGATGCCGCCGAAGGCGACGATCAGCAAGGCGGCGGCGCCGGCGAGCAGCAGGATCCCGTTGGAGTACACCAGGCGGTCGCCCCGGTTGTAGAGCTGGCGGGGCAGGTAGCCGTCGCGCGCCAGGATCGACGACAAGCTGGGGAAGGCGTTGAAGGCGGTGTTGGCCGCCAGGATGAGGATGGCGGCGGTGGCCGCCTGGAGGGTGAAGTAGATGACCGAGCCGCCCCCGAAGACCGCACCTCCCATGATCGACAGCAACGTCTCACCTCCCTCCTCGATGGTCGGGCGCAGATGGCTGGCCAGGACCGAGATCCCGAAGAAGAAGGTGGCCAGGATCACGCCCATGGCCACGAGCGTGGTGCTGGCGTTGCGGGCTTCGGGCTTGCGGAAGGCGGGGACCCCGTTGGAGATGGCCTCGATGCCCGACAGGGCCACCGCCCCCGAGGAGAAGGCCCGCATGAGGGCGAAGGCGGTGATGCCACCCAGCAGCGCCCCGTTGTGGGTCAGCTCGGCCAGTGCCTCCTCGTTGGGCGCCAGCGCAGGGAGGCTACCGGTGAACGAGCGGAACAGCCCGACGGACAGTAGGGCCCCCAAGGTGAAGACGTAGACGTAGGTGGGCACGGCGAAGAGCCGACCCGACTCCTTCACGCCCCGCAGGTTGGTGGCGGTGAGCAGGACGATGAAGATCAGGCACAACCCGACTCGGCTGTCGCGCAGGCCGGGAAAGGCCGAGGTGATGGCCGCCACCCCGGCGGAGACCGACACGGCCACCGTCAAGGTGTAGTCGACGAGGAGCGAGGCGCCGGCCACGAGGGACGGGGTGATCCCCAGGTTCTCACGGGAGACCACGTAGGAGCCGCCGCCGTTGGGGTAGGCGTGGATGGTCTGGCGGTAGCTGGCGATGACGATGGCCAACAGGACCACCACGATGATGGCGATGGGGACGAGGTACCTCAGCGCGTCCAGCCCGGCCAGGGGCACCAGCTGGTGGAGGATCTCCTCGGTGGCGTAGGCGGTGGAGGAGATGGCGTCGGAGGCGAAGACGGCCAGCGCCACCAGCTTCCCCAACCGCTGGTGGCCCTCCTCGGCGCTGGCCAGGGGCTTGCCCACCAGCAGTCGCTTCAACGTGGACATGCAGCCCTCCCCAGGCGCCGGCTCCGCCGATGGGCAGCGTAGATGCAGGGTCGGGCAGCGCAACTCGGACCGGCGCCGCCGTCGTGGCTACGCTGCGGCGTCCGTCGAGCGCCGATGGGGGAGGGGGCCAGGGGGTGCACGTCGTCGTGGTCGGGTGCGGGCGGGTGGGCTCGGCCCTCGCCGGCCTCGCCGCGGCCGAGGGCCACAGCGTGGGGGTGATCGACAAGCGAGCTTCGGCCTTTGTCAACCTGGCGCCCGGGTTCTCGGGTCGCACGGTGGTGGGCTTCGGCTTCGACCGCGACCGGCTGGTCGAAGCGGGGATCGAGGAGGCCGACGCCCTGGCCGCGGTCTCCAGCGGCGACAACACCAACATCGTGGTGGCCCGCATCGCCCGGGAGACCTTCGGCATTCAGCAGGTGGTGGCCCGAATCTACGACCCGGGACGGGCTGCGGTCTACGAGCGGCTGGGGATACCCACGGTGGCCACCGTGGCGTGGACCACCGACCAGGCACTGCGAAAGCTGCTGCCCGACCAGATGCGCACCGAGTGGACCGACCCCACCGGCAAGGTGTCGGTGGTCGAACGGGCGCTGCCGGTCCGGTGGGCGGGCCGGCCGCTCGAGGAGCTGGAGGAGCCCGGCCGGTGGCGCATCAGCGTGCTCACCCGCACCGGCCGGGCCATGGTCCCCGGCGCCGGCCTCATCGGCCAGGAAGGTGATCTCCTGGTGCTGAGCGTGGCCACCGGCGAGCTGGCCGCGCTGGAGGACCGCTTGGCCGGTGCCGCCGCCGACACCTCGAGCCTCCCCCGTCCGCGGCGGCGGTCGTCGTGAGGGTGGTCATCGCCGGTGGTGGCAACGTGGGCACCTACATCGCCACCGACCTGGCCGCCTCGGGCCACGAGGTGTTGGTGCTGGAGCAGTCGCTGGCGGCGGTGGAGTGGGCCCGGTCCTCGGGGGAGCACCCCGGGGTCGAGTTCAAGCTGGCCGACGCCTGCGAGCTGAGCGCGCTGACGGCCGTGGCCCTGGAGACCGCCGACGTCGTGGCCGCCGTCACCGGAGACGACGAGGACAACCTGGTCGTCTCCTTGCTGGCCAAGCAGGAGTTCGGCGTGCCCCGCGTGATCGCCCGGGTGAACCACCCCAAGAACGAGTGGCTGTTCAACCCGACGTGGGGCGTCGACGTGTCGGTGTCCACTCCGCACCTGCTCACCGCCCTGGTGGAGGAGGCGGTGACGGTGGGCTCGCTCGTGCGGCTCCTGCAGTTCGAGGGCGGGCGGGCCCGGCTGGTGGAGGTGACCCTGGCCGACAACTCCCCGGCGGCCGCGGCCACGGTGGTCGACCTGGGCCTGCCTCGGGACTGCACGGTGGTGGCCATCGTGCGCGACGACCATCTGGTGGTTCCCCGGGGCGACACGTTGCTCCTCGCCGGCGACGAGGTGATGGTGCTCGTGACCCCCGACGCCGAGGCGGCCGTGCGTCGCGCCTTTGTGGGCGGGGTGGCCTCGGAGGCGGACGGCTGACCGGCGCCGGCCTCAGCCGTCCGGCGACAGGATGCGGTAGTCGTCGACTCGCAGGTGGTGTCGGCGCACGAGCGGGGGGCGGCGCAGGGCGGCGGTGAGTGCGGGCAGGACGATCGTCGGCCGGGCGGCGAAGCACTCGAGGGAGAAGGTTTCGCCGCAGCCGAGGGTCAGGGTCTGGGCGGTGGCGTCGAGCACCCCTGACAGCTCGTGGTACTCCCAGGCGACGACCACCGCCGGGTAGCGCTGCAGCTTGCGCCGGCGTGCCTGGTAGCTGCGCATGAGCAGGCGCTCGGCGTCGGTGAGGGCGAACTTGGCGCCCCAGCGCAGCGAGGCCCGCACGCAGTCGGCCGCCGGTTGACGCAGGAAGACGGTGACCTCGTGGTGGCGCCGGGACCGGATCGACCAGGTACGCCGTTCGAGGTCACGGAAGATGTCGGCCAGTGCCGCGCTGGCAGGCTGGAGCGTGGCCAGGAGTTGGGCCTCGCGCCGGTCGTCGTCGGCCACCCGCTGCTCAGCCGCCACCCGTTGGCGATGGATCCTCTCCAACTCGGCTTCGACCGTCCAGGTCTGGTCCACCGCACCTCGCTGGGACCGAAGGGGAGGGTCGGCCCTCCTCCATCTTCGCCCCTGCCAGCAGCCGCGTCAGTAGGTACTTCACGCACCTACCTTCGAGAGGGAAGGCCGGGCTAGGGAAGGAGGGTGTACGCGGGGTTGACCAGCGTCAGCTTGTCGCGCTCACGGCGAGCCACGCCCTCGAGGACCACGCCCCGGCCGGGATCGAGTCCCCGGATCGCCCGCCGGCCGGTGAAGACGACCAGCGCCTTGCCGGTGCCGTCGTCGACGGTGGCCTCCAGGGAGGGGCTGCCGGACCGGGGCACGGTGCGCAGGCTGATGATCTCGCCCGCCACCCGTACCTTGCAACGCAGCGGGCAGTCGCACAGGTCGACCCGATCCGGCGCCACGGCCTTGAACCGGCTGGAGAGCCGGTCGTGCTCGAGGTCGTCCAGGCTGGCGCTCCACTCCCGCACGAGCCTCTTGAGCCCCACCGCGACAGAGAGTAGCGCCGGGGGGGCGGTAGCCTCGGCCGAGGTGAGCACCCGCAAGCTGATCGTGGCCGCCCTGTTGTGCGGGCTGGCCATCCTGGTGGCGGCCACTGTCCAGCTCGTCCTCTTGACGTAGCGCAGCGACCGCAGGCGGTGGTTGTTTGGGCTCCTGGGTTGGGTAGGGAGCGGGCATGGCTTCCCTGAGAGAAAAGCTGACCGCCGGCGCCGTCGTGGCCGTCCTGGCCTTCGGGGCTGTCGCCTGCCAGGACGAGGATGGCGACGGCGCCACCACCGACGAGGAGATCGACGGCGCCGAGGAGAAGGTCGACGAGGGCGCCGACCAGCTCGAGGAGGAGGTCGACGAGAGCAACGAATAGCCTGGGCTCCTCGACCTGAGGAGGCAGTGGAGTGACCCAGGAGCTCGACGTCGTCATCGTGGGGGGTGGACCGGGCGGCTACGCGGCTGCCCTGTACGCCGCTGCCGCCGATCTGTCGGTCGCCCTGGTGGAACAGGACCGGGTGGGGGGCACCTGCCTGCACCGGGGCTGCATCCCGGCCAAGGAGCTGCTCGAGACCGCGGCGGTGGTGCGCACCGTGGCCGGCGCCGGCGCCTTTGGTGTGGAGGTCGGGAGCCACACCATCGACTTCTCCGCCTCCATGGGGCGCAAGCAGCAGGTGGTCGACGGGCTCTGGAAGGGCCTCGAGGGCCTGTTGAAGCGGCGCAAGGTCACGCTCGTGGCCGGGACGGGGACGCTGGCAGGGCCCGGTCGGGTCCAGGTGCGCACCGACGAGGGCGAAGGGCCACTCCTGGAGGCGGCGCACGTGATCCTGGCCGCCGGCTCGGTGCCGCGCACCATCCCCGGCTTCGACATCGACGGCCGCACCGTGCTCAGCTCCGACGAGGTCCTGGCCATGACCGACCTGCCTGCGTCGGCGGCGGTGATCGGTGGCGGGGCCATCGGCTGTGAGTTCGCCTCGATGCTGGCCGACCTGGGGGTGCAGGTCACCCTGCTCGAAGGCCTGCCCAAGATCCTCCCCGGCTGCGACGCCGACGTGGCGGCCGTGGTCCGGCGCCACTTCGAGAAGCGGGGGATCGACGTGCGCACCGGTGTGGAGGTCCTCGGTCACACTCCGGGGGAGACGACCACGGTGGTCGACCTGGGCGGCGGTGAGTCGCTGGAGGTCGAGCGCATCGTCGTCTCCGTGGGTCGCCGGCCCCGGTCCGAGACGCTGGGCCTGGAGGGCACCGGCGTCGAGGTCGACGAGCGGGGGTTCATCAAGGTCGACCAGACCGGGCGCACCACCTTGGAGGGTGTGTGGGCGGTGGGCGACGTGGTGGACACCCCGCAGCTGGCCCACGTGGGCTTCGCCGAGGCCACCGTCGCCGTGCGCGACCTGCTGGGCGAGCACCCACTGCCGGTGCAGTACGACAAGGTCCCGTGGTGCATCTACTGCCACCCCGAGGTGGCCTTCGCCGGCCACTCGGAGGAGTCGGCCCGGGAGGCCGGGCTCGACGTGGTGGTCTCCTCCCACCACTTCCGGGGCAACGGGCGGGCGCTGATCGTGGGCGAGCCCGAGGGCCTGGTCAAGGTGGTGGCCCTGCGGGGGGCCGACGGCGGTGCCGGCCAGATCGTGGGGGTCCACATGGTCGGGCCGTGGGTCACCGAGCAGTTGGGCCAGGGGTACCTGGCGGTCAACTGGGAGGCCACGGTCGACGAGGTGGCCAGCCTGGTACAGCCGCACCCGACCTTGTCGGAGACCTTTGGTGAAGCGGTGATGGCCCTCACCGGTAGGGGGTTGCACGGATGACCGACGTGACCATGCCCCAGCTGGGGGAGACCGTCACCGAAGGCACCATCACCCGCTGGTTCAAGCAGGTGGGCGACAAGGTGGCGGCCGACGAGGCGCTGTTCGAGGTCTCCACCGACAAGGTCGACTCCGAGGTGCCGGCCCCTGCCGCCGGCTACCTGGCCGAGATCCGCGTGGTCGAGGGGGACACCGTCGACGTGGGCGCCACCCTGGCGGTGCTGTCCGACGAACCCCCCGGTGGGGGCGGGGGGGCAGGTGGCGCCCAGGAGGCCGAGGCCCCGGTGGACGAGGCACCGGTCGCCCCCGATGAGTCGGGCAGCGGTGAAGGCAGGAGCGAGGAGGCCGAGCAGGCGAGGGTCATGCCCCCGTCCCCGTCCCCGTCCCCGTCCCCGGGCGACGGTGGTGGTGGCGGCGGCGGCGCCGGCCCGTCGGCGGCCCCGCTCGACGAGGCTGCGGCACCGTCCACGGCCGCCTCCGACGACGGGGGGGGCGGGCCTGACTCCGGTGGTCCCCGGTTGCTCTCGCCCGTGGTGCGGCGCTTGGTGGCCGAGCACGGCCTCGACGCCGGCGCCATCGCCGGGACCGGCGCCGGGGGCCGGATCACCCGCAACGACGTCCTCGCCGTCATCCAGGCCGGTGATGGCCGGACGGCGCCCCGTTCCTCCCCGGCTCCTTCCCCCCGCTCCTCGGCGCCGCCCACCCCGGCACGGGCCCCGGCGACGGGTACCTCACCCGGCGGGGAGGGCGACGAGGTCGTCCCCTTCTCCAACATGCGCCGGCGCACGGCCGAGCACATGATCCGGTCGAAGGCCACCTCGGCCCACACCCTGGTGGTCCTCGAGGTCGACTACGAGGGCGTCGACCGGGTGCGCCTGGCGGCCAAGGACCGCTTCAAGGCCGAGGAGGGGGTCAACTTGACCTACCTCCCGTTCGTGAGCCGGGCCGTGGTCGACGCCCTGCGGGAGTTCCCTCAGATGAACGCCTCGGTGGGTGACGACCAGTTGGTGGTGCACCGGTCCGTGCACCTGGGCATCGCCGTCGACCTCCACTTCGAAGGCCTGATGGTGCCCGTGGTCCACGGTGCCGACGGCAAGCGGCTGCGGGTGCTGGCCCGCGAGATCGCCGCCCTGGCCGCCCAGGCACGCGACCGCAAGCTCGGGCCCGACGACATCGCCGGGGGGACCTTCACCATCACCAACCCCGGTCCGTTCGGCACCCTGGTGACCGGGGCCATCATCAACCAGCCCCAGGTGGCGATCCTGTCGACCGACGGGGTCCGCAAGCGACCGGTGGTGATCGAGCTCCCCGACGGCTCCGACGCCATCGCCGTGCACCCCGTGGGCAACCTGGCCCTCACCTTCGACCACCGGGCCGTCGACGGCGCCTACGCCTCGGCCTTTGTGGCCAAGGTGGCCGAGATCCTCCAGAGCCGGGACTGGGCCGCCGAGCTGGCATGACCCTTCGGGTCAGGTGGCTGGGGCGCGTGGGCTACCACGAGGCGCTGGCCCTGCAGCGGGCATTGGTGGCGTCGTCGTCCGACCACCTGCTGCTGCTCGAGCACCCCCCGGTCTACACCCTGGGGGTGCGGGCCGACCCCGCCGACGTGCTCGTCCCGGCCGCCTCCGTGGGGGCCGACGTGGTCCGTAGCGACCGCGGTGGCGAGGTCACCTACCACGGCCCGGGCCAGCTCGTGGCCTACCCGGTGCTGTCGGTGCCCGGCCGGCGGGGTGGGGGGATGGCCGACACCGTGGCCTACGTCCGCTCGCTGGAGCAGTTGATCATCGACGCCCTGGCCGACCTCGGTCTGGCCGGTGCCGGGCGTGACCCGCGCCACCGGGGTGTGTGGGTGGCGGGCGCCAAGGTCTGCGCGGTGGGCGTCCGGCTGGCTCGGTCACGGTCGATGCACGGCTTCGCCCTCAACGTCGACCCCGACCTGGCCATGTTCGACCACATAGTGGCCTGTGGGATCCGGGACCGGGGCGTGACCTCGCTGGCCGCTCTCGGGGTCGAGGTCACCATGGCCCAGGTGGTCGACGCCGTGGTGGGGCGGGCCGTCGAGCGCTGGGGTGGCGGCGGCTGGGAGCGCCAGGACGTGGCCTGGCCGAGCGGGCGGTCCGTCGATGCCTCGGCGTTCAGTGGAGGTACGGCCTCGGTCGACCCGGGAGGCCACGGGACCGCCACCCCGGTGCGCCTGGCGGTTCGGTTGGCCGGCGCCGGCGTGGGCCCGGGGCTCGACCGGTCGGCCCGCAAGCCGTCGTGGCTGAGGGCCGGGGCCCACCTGGGGCCGGAGTACCGCGGTCTCGAGCGAACCGTGCGGGGGCTCGGCCTCACGACGGTGTGCGAGGAGGCCGGTTGCCCCAACATCTTCGAGTGCTGGGCCGAGGGCACGGCCACCTTCATGATCAACGGCGAGCGCTGCACGCGGGCCTGCGGGTTCTGCCTGGTGGACACCCGCCACCCCGAGGGTCCCCCGGACGACGACGAGCCCGGGCGTGTGGCCGAGGCGGTGGAGCGCCTGGGCCTGGACCACGCCGTGGTCACGGCGGTGGCCCGGGACGACCTGGCCGACGGCGGCGCCGGCGCCTTCGCCGCCACCGTCGCCGCCGTGCGCCGCCGCGTGCCCGGGTGCGCCGTGGAGGTGCTCATCCCCGACTGCAAGGGCGACGCCGACGCCCTCGACGCGGTGTTCGCCGCCCGCCCCGACGTGTGCAACCACAACCTGGAGACCGTCGCCCGGCTCCAGCGGGCGGTACGGCCCTCGGCCGGCTACGCCCGTTCCCTGGCCGTGCTGGCCCGGGCCCGGGCCGCCGGGTTGGTGACCAAGTCGGGGTTGATCGTGGGCATGGGCGAGACCGACGAGGAGGTGGTGGGCGCCCTCGCCGACCTGGCTGGGGTGGGGGTCGACATCGTCACGGTCGGCCAGTACCTGCGCCCCACCGCCCGGCACCTGCCCGTGGCCCGCTGGGTCGAGCCGGCCACCTTCGAGCGGTTCCGCCACGTGGGCCTGGGTCTCGGCATCGGCCACGTGGAAGCGTCCCCGCTGACCCGGTCGAGCCACCACGCCCGCCAGTCCCTGGCGGCGGTGACCGCTCGCCACGCGGCGGCGACGGGCTGAGGCCTGGAGCTGACTGGAGTGCCCGAGCTCGACCGGCCCGGGTGCCGAGTCGTTCACGGGTGGCTGTGCAGCGCCTCCTCGAAGGCGGCCAGGGCGGTGTCGTCGTAGAGCACGAAGCGGACTTCGGCCACGTCGGTGCCGGCCGAGCGCACCGCAGCCAGCGCCACCGGGGCCGCCAGGTGCAGGGGGTAGCCGTAGATGCCACAGGAGATGGCGGGAAAAGCCACCGTGGTGGCGCCGAGCTCGTCGGCCACTCGCAGCGACTCCGTGTGACAAGAGGCCAACAGCTCGGAACGATCGTCGCGCTTGGCGTAGACGGGCCCGACGGTGTGGATCACCCAGCGAGCGGGGAGGCGACCGGCGTTGGTGGCCACCGCGTGGCCGGTGGGCAGGCCGTCGGGGAGGTGCTCGGACCGCAGCCGTCGGCACTCCTCCAGGATCGCCGGGCCCCCTCGACGATGGATCGCCCCGTCGACGCCGCCGCCACCGAGCAGTGACGAGTTGGCCGCGTTCACCAAGGCGTCGACCTCCTGGGCGGTGATGTCCCCTCGGACCACCCTGATCTCGGTCATGGGGCGAAGGTAGCCACGTAGCCTGGCGCCATGTACGCCGAGCGCCTGGCCCGCACCCGTGATCGGATGGGCGAGCTCGACATCGACGTGTTGTTGCTGTCGGTCGGCGCCGACCTGCCCTGGCTGACCGGCTACCGGGCCATGCCCCTGGAGCGCCTGACCATGCTGGTGGTGCCGGCCGAGGGCGACGTCACCCTCGTCGTACCCCGCCTGGAGGCCGCCCGGGTGGTCGACCAGCCCGGGGTGTTCACGGTGAGCGCTTGGGAGGAGACGCACGACCCGGTCGCCCTGGTGGCCGGCCTGGCCGGCTCTCCCGGCACCGTGGCGGTGGGTGACCGCACCTGGGCCCGGTTCGTGGTGGAGCTCCAGGCCCTGCTCCCGTCGCCGCGGTGGCTCCCGGCCGGCCTGGTCATGGGGCCTCTGCGGGCGGTCAAGGACCCTTTCGAGGTGGCGTCGCTGCGTCGGGCCTCGGCCGCCGCCGACCGGGTGGCGGCCCAGCTCCAGGGCGGGGAGATCTCCCTGGTGGGCCGTACCGAGGCCGAGGTCTCCGCCGAGCTGGGCCGGCGTCTGCTGGCCGAGGGCCACGCCCGGGTCAACTTCGCCATCGTGGCCGCCGGTCCCCACGCCGCCAGTCCCCACCACGACGCCGGGCCCCGGGTGATCCAAGCCGGCGAGATGGTGTTGTGCGACTTCGGGGGCACCATGCCCGACGGTTACTGCTCCGACATCACCCGCTGCGTCCACACCGGCCGGCCCTCACCCGAGCTCCGCCACCTCTACGAGGTGTTGGAGGGGGCCCAGGCCGCGGCGGTCGACGCCGCCGTGGTGGGGACGCCCTGCCAGGACGTCGACGCCGTGGCCCGTCGCCTCATCACCGAGGCCGGCTACGGGGAGGCCTTCGTGCACCGCACCGGCCACGGCATCGGCCTCGACGAGCACGAGGACCCCTACCTGGTGGGGGGCAACGGCGAGGCCCTGGTGGCCGGCCACGCCTTTTCCATCGAGCCGGGGATCTATCTCGAGGGCCGCTTCGGCGCCCGCATCGAGGACATCGTGGTGGCCACCGAGGCCGGCCCCGAGCCGCTCAACCAGGTCCCCCACGGCTTGGCCGTGGTCGAGGCATAGTCGGGCGGTCAGCTGCTCGCCCGCGCAGACGCCGAGCCCCGGCTCCGCGTCGACAGGATCAACCGGTACGGTCCCAGCCGATGATGCGCCTCGACGCCGCCACCGTGCTGCTGGGGTGGGCGGTGGGAGGGCTGTTCTTCGGCTGGGTCACCACCCGGCGCCGTGAGGTGGGCATCGGCTATGGCTGGCTCATCCGGACCACCTACCTGGCGCTGGCGGCGGTCTCCATGGCCGTGGGTGCGTTGTTGGGGCCGGTGCCCGTACGCGACGTGGCCGCCGCCGGCGTGGTCCTCGCCTCCGGCGTCGCCCTGGCCGTCTCGGTCGTGCGGCGCAAGGCGGGAGTGTCCGGCCAGCGGGCCGAGCAGGCTCGCAAGGCGGCCCGAGTGGGAACCATGGTCGCCTCCAGCGCTCCCAGCGCCACCGTGGCGGTTCTGGCCCCAGAAGCGGGCCCCGGAGGAGGCGGTCCCGGGACCAGGACCGGGGGGGGAAAGGAGTTCCCGCCCGCGCTCGACCTGGTGGCGCCGGCCATCGGCGTGATCGGTCTGGTGGCCGCCGGCCTCGATGCCGGTGGCAACCCGCTGCTGGCCGTGGCCCGCACCCTCGTCGGCGCCGCCTTCATCGGCGTGGTCACCGACGCCATGCTGCTCGGCCACTGGTACCTGGTGCAGCCAGGTCTGGCCCGTGGGCCGCTGCTCGAACAGGTTCGCCTCCTCGCCGCCCTGTGGCCGCTGGAGGTGGGCCTGCTCCTCGTGCCCACCGGGATGCTGTCGGTGCTGTCGGGCACCATCGACGACGGTTACAACGGGCTGCTGGGATGGTTCTGGCTGGCCTGCGCCCTGGGCACGCTCGTGCTGTGCGGCGTGACCTGGGCGGCGTTGAAGGAGCGTTACTACTCGGCGGTGATGGCGGCCACCGGCCTGCTCTACCTGGCCATCGTCACCACCTTCGGCACCGACTTGGTGGCCCGGGCCGTGCTCGCCTCCTGACCGGACGCCATGGGAGGGGGGAGGTCGCGCCGGGCCGTGCGCTAACCTCGGCGGGAGATGTGCGGGTTTGCCGGGGAGCTCCGGACCGATGGAGCCGCCGATGTGGATGCGGTGGCCCGCATGGCGGCCACCATGGACCGCCGGGGCCCCGATGGTTGGGGTGTGTGGGCGCAAGGCCGCCTGGCCCTGGCCCACCGGCGGCTGAAGGTGATCGACCTCTCCGAGCGGGCGGCGCAGCCCATGGTCGATCCCGACCTCGGCTTGGCCATCGTCTTCAACGGCTGCATCTACAACTACCCCGAGCTCCGTCGCCAGCTCCGGGCCGAGGGCCACCGCTTCTTCTCCACCGGCGACACCGAGGTGGTGCTCAAGGCCTACCGGCAGTGGGGCACCGACTTCGTCGACCACCTCCAGGGCATGTTCGCCTGCGCCATCGTCGAGCTGGCCGGCGGCCGGCTGGTGCTGGCCCGTGACCGCCTCGGCATCAAGCCCCTCTACCTGGCCGAAACCCCCGGCGCCCTGCGCTTCGCCTCCACCCTGCCCGCCCTGCTCGCCGGTGGCGGGATCGACACCACCGTCGACCCGGTGGCGCTGCACAACTACCTCAGCTTCCACTCGGTGGTGCCACCGCCGCGCACCATCCTCACCGGGGTGACCAAGCTGGCCCCGGCCACGGTGGTGGTGGTCGAGCCCGACGGCACCCGCCGCCACCACCGGTACTGGGAGCCGCTCCACGAACGTCGAGGTGACCACGCCGCCATGACGGGTGGCGACTGGGAGGACGCGGTGGCCGCCGCCCTGCGACTGGCGGTCGAGCGCCGGCTGGTGGCCGACGTGGCCGTGGGCGTGCTTCTCTCGGGGGGCCTCGACTCCAGCCTCATCGTGGGTCTGCTGGCCGAAGCCGGCCAGCACGGCCTGGCTACGTTCAGCGTGGGATTCGAAGACGCCGGCGGGCGAAAGGGCGACGAGTTCGCCTACAGCGATGTGGTGGCCAGGACCTTCGCCACCGAGCACCACCAGCTGCGCATCGGCACCGACCGGTTGCTGGCCGCCCTCGACGGAGCGGTGGCGGCCATGAGCGAGCCCATGGTCAGCCACGACGCCGTGGGCTTCTACCTGCTGTCCGAGGAGGTGAGTCGCCACGTCAAGGTGGTGCAGTCGGGACAGGGGGCCGACGAGGTCTTCGCCGGCTACCACTGGTACCCGCCCTTGGCTGCGATCGACGGCGATGACGTGGACGCCACCCTCGACGCCTACGCCACCGCCTTCTTCGACCGCGACCATCCGGGGGTGCGCCAGCTGCTGGCTCCCGAGTGGCGCCTCGACCACGACGTCAGCCGGGCCCTGGTGGCCGAGCACCTGGGCAGGCCGGGGGCGACGACGGCGGTCGATCGGGGCCTGCGCCTCGACACCGAGGTCATGCTGGTCGACGACCCCGTCAAGCGGGTCGACAACATGACCATGGCCTGGGGCCTCGAGGCCCGAGTCCCGTTCCTCGACCACGAGCTGGTGGAGCTGGCCGCCGCCTGTCCCCCGGAGCTCAAGCTGGCCCAGGGGGGCAAGGGGGTGCTCAAGGGAGTGGCGCGGCGGATCATCCCCGCCGAGGTCATCGACCGGCCCAAGGGCTACTTCCCGGTACCGGCCCTGTCCCACCTCCAGGGGCCCTACCTGGAGCTGGTGGCCGAGGCGCTCCACGATCCCGCGGCCAAGGAGCGGTGCCTGTTCGACCCGGATGTGGTCGGGGCCCTGCTGGCGGCGCCCAACGACGCCATCACCCCGCTCGGGGGCAACACCTTGTGGCAGCTGGCCCTGCTCGAGCGCTGGCTCCAGGCCCAAGGGGTGCGATGAGGCAGAACGTGGCCCTGGAGTGCGGCTGGGGACGCCTGGTCTTCGGCCAGACCTTCGCCGACGACCACGCCCTGGCCGCTGAGCTTCGGGCCGAGGAGCTGGGCCAGCGCGACGTGTGCCTGTACCACCCCGAGCCCCACGTGTTGGTCAGCCGGGCCCCGCACGAGCTCTTCGTCGACCCGTCCTACACCTACCGGCGCTCGCTCGTGCCCGAGCCCGACCCCGCCACGGGCGATGCCGGCCTCATCTCCCGGCCTCCCCCCGGAGTGGTGATCCGACCGCTGGACGGTCCCGACGACGCCGAGGCGGTCAATCGCCTCTACGCCCAGGCCGGCATGGTCATGGCCCCCCCCGAGGTGCTGGTGGCCAACCAGGACGACGACCGGTTCTGTCACCTGGTGGCCGAGGACAGCGCCCAGTCGACGGTGGTGGGCACGGTCACCGGCGTCGACCACCGCCGGGCCATCGCCGACCCCGACGCCGGGGCCAGCCTGTGGTGCCTGGCCGTCGACCACCTCAGCTCCCGTCCCGGCCTGGGCGCGGCCTTGGTGTCGGCGTTGGGCCAGGAGCTGGCGGCACGGGGGTGCCGCCGGCTCGACCTCTCGGTCATGCACGACAACGCCCCGGCCATCGCCCTGTACGTGAAGCTGGGCTTCACCCGGGTGCCGGTGTTGTGCGTCAAGCGCAAGAACCCCATCAACGAGCCGCTGTACTCCGGTCCGATGAGCGACGATCACCGGGCGCTGAACCCCTACGCCCGCGTGGTGGCCGACGAGGCCCGCCGGCGGGGCATCGGTGTCACGGTCATCGACGCCGAGGGTGGCTTCCTGCGCCTGAGCCACGGCGGCCGCCAGATCGTGACCCGTGAGTCGCTCTCGGAGCTGACGTCGGGTGTGGCGGTGAGCTGGTGCGACGACAAGCGCATCACCAGGCGCCTGGTGGCGGCCGCCGGCCTGGCCGTGCCCCGGGGTCGCAGCTCGACCACAGCCGAGGCCGACCGGGCCTTCTTGGCCGAGGTGGGCGAGCTGGTGGTCAAGCCGGCCCGGGGTGAGCAGGGGGTGGGCATCACCGTGGGCGTCACCGATGCCGACGGCCTGACCCCGGCCGTCGAGCGGGCCCGGGCCTACTGCCCTGACGTGCTGCTCGAGCAGCGCTGCGACGGTGACGACCTGCGCGTCGTGGTCATCGGCCACGAGGTGGTGGCCGCGGCCGTGCGTCGCCCGGCCACCGTGGTGGGCGACGGGCATCACCCGGTCGGCGACCTCATCGCCGCCCAGAGCCGGCGCCGGGCCGCGGCCACCGGAGGCGAGTCGACCATCCCGGTCGACGAGACGACCCTGGACACCCTGCGCTCGGAGGGGCGGGGGCTCGACGACGTGCTGGGTGACGGGGAGTCCCTGGCCGTGCGCCGTACCGCCAACCTCCACACCGGCGGCACCATCCACGACGTCACCTCCCGGCTCCACCCCGTCCTGGCCGAGGCCGCGGTGCGGGCCAGTCGGGTGCTCGACCTGCCGGTCACGGGCCTGGACTTCCTGGTGGCCGACGTCGAGGGCCCCGACTACGTCTTCATAGAGGCCAACGAGCGGCCGGGGTTGGCCAACCACGAGCCCCAACCAACGGTGGCGCGCTTCGTCGACCTGCTCTTCCCGGCCACCCGGCGCCTGCCCGGGGGCGCCAGGCCGGCCACCACGCCCGGCGACCTCCACGACGTCTCACGCTGAGGCGACACCGGGTGGGGCGTCAGCCCCGGCCGGCCGACCCACCAGCTCGAGCGGCGGTACCACCGGCCGCTCCTCCTCACCCAGGGTGCCGGTGAGCCCCGCCGCCGCCGCCGCCCGTCCCTGTGCAGCCAGGTAGCACCCGAAGGCGATCCAGGCGGCCACGCCGATGCCCACCCGCAGCGCCGTGGGCCAAGGCCGGCCGGTGACGAAGCCCTCGATGAGCCCGGCCACGGCGAAGGCGGCCACCAGGCCGAGGACCACGACCACCGCACGCCGGCCCTCCTCGGCCAGGGCGTCGAGGCGGGCCCGGTCACCGGGCACCAGCCAGCTCCAACCCAGGGCGAGGCCGGCGCCACCGGCAATGGCCACTGCCGTGAGCTCCAGCAGGCCGTGGGGCAGGATCAGCCCGAAGAACCGGGGTGCCTCGCCGGCAGCGGCGAACAGGCCGCCGGCCACACCCACGTTGGCGCCGTTGAAGACCAGGACGTAGGCGGTGGGCAGGCAGGCCAGGATCCCGCCGGCGAAGGCCAGGACCGCCACCCGCACGTTGTTGGTGAACACCTGGGTGGCGAACTCGGCCGCGGGCGCCGAGGAGTAGTAGGCCTCGAAGTCCTCCTCTATCAGAGCCTGGCGCACCGCCTCGGGAGCGGCGGCGTCCACGGCCCGGGGCGAGGAGTCCAGCCAGATTCCCATGGCCAGGGCGGGCACCAACAGCAGCAGGGCGCTCACGGCCACGAACCGGCGCAGGTGCCACACGGCGGCCGGGAAGGTGGTGGTGAAGAACCGGCCCAGGGCCCGCAGGGTGCGGGGCCGGGTGCCGTAGACCACGGCCGCGGCGGCCGCCACCAGGCCCGTCAGCCGGGCCACCAGGCCGGGGTCGCGGAGGTAGGTGCGAGCCAGCGACAGGTGGGTGGAGGTGCGCTGGTAGAGGGCCACCAGCTCCTCGAGCTCGGTGGCGTCGAGGCGGCGGACCCCCCGGTTTGCCCTCGCCGTCAGGGTGGCCAGGCGCTCCCACGCCGCGGCGTTGGTGGCGAGGAAGCGGTCGAGGTCCATCGGCCCCGACGGTACCCTCGGGCCAATGGAGCCCGGGCTGCCGCGCCTGGTGACCCCCGAGGCCGTGGTGCTCGAGTTCGAGACCGCCGGCCTGGGGTCCCGGCTCCTGGCCGTGCTCATCGACCTGGCCATCCAAGGCGTGCTGTTGGCGGTGGCCTCGATCGCCCTGATCGCCCTGGCCAGCACCGGGGGGTCGACCACCTTCGGGCTCGTCGTGGTGCTCCTGGTGGTGACGGCGGTGCTGCTCGGCTACCCGATCGCCTTCGAGTCGCTGTGGCGGGGGCGCACCCCGGGCAAGGCCGCCCTCGGGTTGCGGGTCGTCACCACCGACGGCGCTCCCATCCGCTTCCGCCACGCCGCCGTGCGGGGGTTCCTCACCCTGGTCGACTTCTACCTCACCAGTGGGGCGGCCGCGGTGCTGGCCATCCTGTGCACCCGCGACAACCAGCGCCTGGGTGACCTGGCCGCGGGCACGCTGGTGTTGCGGCAACGCACGGGCGCAGTGCCGCCGGCTCCCGCCGCGTTCGCCGTGCCCCCTGGTCACGAGGCCTACGCGGCCACCCTCGACCCGGCGGGGTTGGGGGGTGACGATCACGTGGCCGTGCGGTCGTTCCTCCTGCGTGCCCCCGGCCTGCCTCACGAGACCCGCACCGCTCTGGCCGTGCAGCTGGCCACCGCCATCGCCGGGCGCATGCACCACACCCCGCCGCCGGGGACCAACCCCGAGGCCTTTCTCGCCTGCGTGGCCGCCGTCCACCAGGCTCGGTCGACGCCCGGAGGCGCACCGATCACCGGTGCGGTCCCGACCCCAGCGGTGACCCGGCCCACGTCGGTCCCCAGCCCGCCGCCGTCGTCCGGCGGGCCGGCGGTCGGCGACGGGCTCCCCCCGCCGAGCTGACCCGGCGGCCGGAGCCGCACGTCGACCACCGGTACCGCTACGTCACCTCGCGGAGCTTGCCGGACTCGACCTCGTACACGAAACCCCGCACGCGGTGACGCTCATGGCGTCCTCACTCGGTCGTGGGGGGGTCCTGGTCCTGACCTGGTCGACCAGGATGACGGGAAGTGACCCGGGAGGGGAAAAGGTCGGCCGGTAGCCTCGTGGGATGGTCACCTACCTGGACCACGCGGCCACCACGCCCATGCGCCCCGAGTGCGCTGACGCCATGCTGCCGTTCCTCGGTGGGCGCGTGGGCAACCCCTCGGGCGGCCACGCTGCCGCCCGGGCCGCCCGCCAGGCCATCGAGGAGGCCCGAGAGACCGTGGCCGAGACGCTCGGGGCCCACCCCGGCGAGGTGGTGTTCACCGGCGGGGGCACCGAGGCCGACAACCTGGCCATCACCGGCGTGCTGGCCCGCCAGGGCGGCCTCCCCCTGTGCAGCGCAGTGGAGCACCACGCCGTGCTCCACCCGGTGCAGGCGCTGGAGGGGCGGGTGGTGGCGGTCCACGGCGACGGTCGGGTCGACCTGGCCGCCCTCGACGCCGCCCTCGACACCCAGGTCGGGGTGGTCTCGCTCATGCTGGTCAACAACGAGGTGGGGACCGTCCAGCCGCTGGCCGAGGCCACCGCCCTGGTCGCCGAGCGGGCGCCAGGCGCCGTGGTCCACACCGACGCGGTGCAGGCCTTCCCCTGGCTCGACGTCGCCGCCGAGGCGGCGCCCGCCCACCTGGTGGCGGTGAGCGCCCACAAGTTCGGAGGTCCCCAGGGCGTCGGCGCCCTGGTGGTGCGAGAGGGCGTGGCCGTCGAGCCCCTGCTGCGGGGAGGTGGCCAGGAGCGCGACCGGCGCAGCGGCACCCACAACGTGGCTGGCATCGTGGGCATGGCTGCGGCCATGCGGGCCACGGTGGCCCACCGAGGCGGCACCGTCGAGCGGGTGGCCCGACTGCGCGACCGTCTGGCTGACGGGCTGCTCAGCGCCGTGCCCGGCGTCACCGAGTCGGGCACCCGGGCCACCAAGGTGGCCGGCATCTGCTCGTTGCTCATCGAGGGGATCGAGAGCGAGGCCCTGTTGGTCCTGCTCGACCAGGCCGGCATCTGCGCCACCGCCGCCTCGTCGTGCGCCAGCGGGGCCATGGAGCCGTCCCACGTGTTGGCGGCCATGGGGGTGCCCCGGGCGCTGGCGTACGGGTCGCTGCGGCTGTCGCTGGGGTGGACGAGCACCGACGGCGACGTCGAGCACGCCCTGGAGGTGGTCCCTGCGGCCGTGGCCCAGCTCCGGGAGCGCACCGCCCTGACCCTGGCGCCGTGAAGGTCCTCGGGTGAGGGTCCTCGTCGCCATGAGCGGCGGGGTGGATTCCTCGGTGGCCGCCGCCCTGCTCCTCGACGCCGGCCACGACGTCACCGGCTGCACCATGAAGCTGTGGGGCGGCGCCTCCGACACCGGGTGCTGCTCGGTGGCCGACGTCGACGACGCCCGGCGGGTGGCCCAGCAGCTCGGCGTCGACCACTTCGTGTTCAACTTCGGTGACGACTTCCGGGCGACCGTGGTCGACCCCTACGTAGCCGCCCACGCCGCGGGGCGCACCCCAAACCCCTGCGTCGAGTGCAACCGCTCGCTCAAGTTCGACCGGCTGGCCCGCCGGGCCCACGCCCTCGGCTTCGACGCCCTGGCCACCGGCCACCACGCCCGCACAGAACACGCCGGCGGAGCGTGGCGCCTACGCCGGGGAGTCGACGGGGCCAAGGACCAGAGCTACGTGCTGCACATGCTCGACCAGGTGGCGCTGGGCCACACCCTGCTCCCGGTGGGTCACCTGACCAAGGGCGAGGTGCGCCGCCGGGCGGCGGCGCTGGGGTTGCGCACGGCGTCCAAGCCCGAGAGCCAGGACGTGTGCTTCATCACCTCGGAGGGCGGGCGCCGGGCGTTCCTGGGTGAGCGCCTGGCGATGACGCCGGGTCGGGTGGTCGACACCGACGGCCGGGAGGTGGGCCGGGTCACCGCCGTCGAGCTGGTCACCGCCGGCCAGCGCCGGGGCCTGGGCCTGGCCGGTGGAGCCGAGCCCCGCTACGCCGTGGCCGTGGACGTCGCCGGCGCCACCGTCACCGTGGGTGGCGCCGACGACCTGCTGGTCGACGGGATCGCCGTCGAGGCCATGTCCTGGGTCGACAGCCCGGTGGTGAGCGGTGCGGTCGAGGTCCAGTGCAGCGCCCACGGTGCGCCCCGCCCGGCTGTCTTCGACGCCAACGCGTCGATGGTGCGCTTCGACCGGCCCGCCCCCCGGGTGGCCCCAGGCCAGAGCGTGGTCCTCTACCGGGGCGACGAGGTGCTGGGAGGCGGCTCCGCCGCTTGACCCGCCGCAGGCCCCGCGCCGCCGCCTCACTCGGTCGACATCTCCTCCATGAGACGTTGCAGCCGGTCGAGGTCGGCCGTGGTGCCCTTGGCTTCGAGGAGCGGCACCAGCTCGTCGGTGATGAGGCCCACGTCCAGCCGTTCGCCGTGTCGGGCGACGATGCCGCCCACATCGGACCAGTCGCGATCGCGACCGGCGAAGACCTTGTGGACCACCAGGTCCTCGGCGCTGCAGGTGCGCAAGGGCGCCGATCCCGGGACGTCCCAGCCGGAGGAGCGGGCGATGCTCCGTTCCTCGAAGGGCAGGGCTCCGAGGGCGACGTCGATGGGCACCCCGGAGGCGGTCCGCAGCAGCACGACGCGGGCTCTTCGGGCCAAGGCCTGCGGGTCGGGGACCCTGCTCGTGAACGTCGTCAGCAGACGGGTGACATAGCGGTCCTCGCCGCCGAAGCCTGTGAGCAGGGTGAGGTCGACGTCCCTCGTGATCCTGGGCTCACCCCACCGCTGTACCGCCAAGCCACCGATGAAGCAGAAGCGCCAGTCCTCGTGCTCGCACAGTCGCTGGACCTCCTCGGCCGCGCTGAAGAGGCCGTTCACCCCCGCAACTTGGAGAAGATCCGTTGCTGGTCGACCAGCCCCGAGCCCCGGTCGGGCTCGTCGGCGAGCAGGGGCAGGACCTGGAGCAGGTCGTCGGCGATGATCGCCGCCTCCCCCTCGGTGAGCCTGCGCAGCTCCCGTCGACGCACCCTTTCGACTTCGGCGTAGCCGGCCAGGCGCACGGCGACGGCGGTGGCGAGATCGGGGTCGACCGGGTGGCCGCTCGCGGCCCGGGGCATGGTCAGTGTCCGCCCCCGAAGGCCAGGGCGGCGACGAGGTCCATGGGCTCGAGCTCGGCCAGGGGACGCTCGATGTGGAAGGAGTAGGAATCACCGCCGGGGTTGTCCACGGCCACCTCGGTCACGACCGGAGAGCAGCGGGGGTCGGTGCCGGGCTTCTCGGCGATGGCCACCGACGCGCCAGGGTCGAGCGACAGCTCCTCGCGCACCCAGGTCTCCAGATCGTCGGCGCTCGTTCCCACGGAGTGCATGCTACGGCGGCTCACCCCACCCGGATGCGCCGGGACCGGGCCTCGGCCAGCACCGTCCCCGGACGGGTGGGGGTGAAACGAAGGGCCGCCGAGCGCCCCGGTTCGCCGGGCCGGCGCCCGGGGACGACCCGCATGAGCGGTACCGCTTCCCGCAGGCGGGCCTCCAGGGCCAGTCCGGGGGCGCCGGCGGTGAGGTCCAGGGCATCGGTGCCCGGGGGCGCGGGCCGCAGGACCTCGATGTCGACCCGTCGCAACAGGACGGGATCGACCACGGCCAGATGGTCCTTCAACACCAGGCCGGCGGGCACGAGCACGGCCCAGCGAAGCGTCAACGAGTGCAGGGCCCGAGCCGTCACCAGGGTCACGGGCAGCCCGCCGGCCAGGGCCAGCCCACCCACCACCCATCGCTGGGCGGCCAGCAGGAGGGGGCCACCGGCCACGGCCGAGACCAGCACGGCCCAGGCCAGGGGGATGGGCCCGGCGAGCAGGGCACGGGGCGGTCGCAGGAGGTGGCGGCGCTCGTCGCCGTAGGCCCCGCCGTTGATGAGCCAGGTACCGGTCTCGGGCAGCAGGGCCAGGGCGGCGGCCAGGGCGGTGGCCACCACCGCCAGCACCAGGGGGACCGGCTCGGCCAACCCCCCGAGGGCGGCCAGGCCCACGCCGGCCAGCCCGGCGGGGGCCACCACCCGCACCACCGTGAGGCTGAGCGGGTGGGGGACGAGCAGGGCCACCACCACGAGCGCCCACCCCAGCCACAGCCCGGCCGAGGCCGTGGTCCGCACCGCGGCGCTGCGAGGATCGAGGGCGGCGGCCAGCGCCGGTCCGGCAGCGAAGGGCAGCACCAGCCACGACGCCCGCAGGATCCACGGCAGGGCGACGCTGGGGGACAGGCGGCGGAAAGGCACCGGCGCAAGCCTGCCCCACCAGCGTTCTGGCCGCGGGAACGGGGCCTTCGCCGCACCGCTCTCACTGCCAGGAGCCAACGGGTGCCGGCGGTACCCTCTCGGGCCATGGAGACGCCGGCGAGGGAGGCCCCGGCCGAGGAGGTGGCCCGCCTGCGAGCTGAGGTCGACCACCACAACCAGCGCTACCACGCCCTCGACGACCCCGAGATCTCCGACGCCGAGTACGACGCGCTCGTCCGCCGCCTGCGGGCAGTCGAGGAGGCCCATCCCGAGCTGGTCACCGCCGACTCCCCCACCCAACAGGTGGGGGCGGCGCCCTCGGCCCAGTTCGCCCCCGTCGAGCACCTGGTGGCGATGATGTCGCTCGACAACGCCTTCACCTTCGAGGAGCTCCAGGCCTGGGGCGATCGACTGTCCCGCCGGGTGCAGCAGTCGTCGTCGTTCGTGTGCGAGCTGAAGATCGACGGGGTGGCCATGTCCCTGCGCTACGAGCACGGTCGCTACGCCCGGGCGGCCACCAGGGGCAACGGACGGGTGGGTGAGGACGTCACCGACAACGTCGCCACCATCGCTGCCGTGCCCGAGCACCTGGGCGACGAGGCACCGGAGCTGTTGGAGGTGCGAGGCGAGGTCTACATGCCGGTGTCGGCCTTCGAGGACCTCAACCGGCGCCAGGCGGAGCTGGGGGGCAGGCTCTTCGCCAACCCCCGCAACTCGGCCGCCGGATCGCTGCGCCAGAAGGACCCGTCGATCACCGCCAGTCGGGAGCTGTCGTTGTTCACCTACCAGCTCGGCGCCGTCGAGGGGGGCCCGCCGCTCACCACCCACACCGAGACCCTGGAGTGGCTGGCGTCGCTGGGCCTGCCCGTGAACCCCGAGATCCGCACCGTGGCCACCCTCGACGAGGTCCACGAGCGGTGCCGGTACTGGCTCGAGCACCGCCACGACCTCGACTACGAGATCGACGGTGTGGTGGTCAAGGTCGACCACCTGGCCCTGCGGGACGAGCTGGGGGCCACGTCCAAGGCGCCCCGGTGGGCCATCGCCTACAAGTTCCCGCCCGAGGAGCGCACCACCCGCCTGCTCGGGATCATGGTGTCGATCGGACGCACCGGCAAGGCCACCCCCTTCGCCCAGCTCGAGCCGGTGTTCGTGGGCGGCTCGACGGTCTCCCAGGCCACGTTGCACAACGAGGACCAGGTACGGGCCAAAGACGTG
>JAHWJI010000031.1 GCA_019348495.1 Actinomycetota bacterium
GCTACGTCGTCTTCGACTCGCGCGCGGGCAACCTGGTGCCAGCCGACACGAATGGAGCAACGGACGTCTTCGTGCACGACCGCAGCGTCGCGTCGACCATCCGCGTTTCCGTCACGACCTCCGGTGAGGAGGGCGACGGAGACAGCTCCTGCCCGCGGATCTCCCGGGATGGCCAGGTCGTCGCCTTCGAGTCGCTCGCCGGACGGTTCACCGGGAGCGCCCCCGACAACCCCGGCGTGTTCGTGCACGACCGCAACGGCACCTGAGCGCTTCCGCCTCAGCCGGCGCTCTTGGCCGCCACCACCGCGTCGTACACCTCCCGCTTGGGCAGCCCCGTCTCGGCGGCGACGGCGGCGACGGCCTCCTGGGCGGCATCCTGGGCGAGAGCGGCGAGGACGAGGAGGGCAACCGGGACCCCGACATCCAGCTGCCCATCGCCAACGCCCAGGGCTACGCCGTGGTGGAGAACCTCGGTGTGGCCAACGACGACCTGATCTCTGGGCTGACCGGCGCCGGCCTCACCGAGACCGCAGCAGCGGCGCTGGCCGACGCCCTCCTCAAGGTGGAGGCCGTGCAGGCCGAGGCCGTGGCCCTGTGCACCAGCGACGGCCCGGTCTTCGACACCGCCTCGAGGATCCTCGACCTCAACAACGACAACGTGGACCTGGTCGACGACCTGGTCGAGAGCCTCTCCGAAATCCTCCCCGGCGTCATCGAGGTCAACGAGACGGGCCGCACCGCCGATGGCGGTGTCTTCGTGAACGCCCTGCGTGTGACCATCGGCGGCGACGACTTCCTCGGCGGCGGCACTGACGGCGGCGGCACTGACGGGACCACCGGAGTCACCGACGGCGGCACCGACGGCGGCACCGACGGCGGCATCACCGGGACCGGAGTCACTGGCGGCGGCACCGACGGCGGCACCGATGGCGGCACCGACGGCGGCACCGATGGCGGCACCGACGGCGGCACCGATGGCGGCATCACCGGGACCGGAGTCACTGGCGGCGGCACCGCCTCCTTCCAAGCCAACCAGCTGGGCGGCGGTGACGGCGAGGGTGAAGACGACGCCCTCCTCGACATCATCCTCGGCCACGCCGAGGTCTCCGGAGCCACGGTCTGCGCCCAGCAGGTCGCTCCTCCTCCGCCCTTCGTCCCCGCCGGTGACGACCGGACCCTGCCGGTCACCGGTGGCGGCCTGGGCGTCCTGCCCCTGGTCCTCGGCCTCGGCCTCGTGGCCGCCGCCGTGGGCGCCGGTCGCCTGGCCCTGCGTTCCCGCCGGGAGCACACCCTGTAGGCAGCGCACGCACAACAAGCAAAGACCCGCACGAGGGGGATGGGGATTCGTCCCCGTCCCCCTCGTCGCACATCGGCACGAACCGAAGGGACGTAAAGCACGATGAAGAAGCTGTTGGTGGGGCTGTTGGTCGGTCTCTTGGCGGCCTCACCCCTGGCCGTGGCCAGCGCCGCACCGCAAGCTCCGGCCAAGAAGACCGCCGTGGTCATCGGCATCGGCGAGTACGACGGGGCGACCAAGTCGCTGCCGGGCAGCGCCGGTGACGCCGCCATCATCCGCGAGGCCCTGCTGCGCAACGGATGGCAAGACGCCAACATCAAGATGCTGGTCAACGAGGCGGCCACAGCAGCCAACATCCGCGACGCCGTGCGCTGGCTCGTCGACCAGAGCGCCGACGACGGCTTCTCGGTCTTCGCCTACTCCGGGCACGTCAAGCAGCAGGAGGGCGACCAGGACGGCGACGGCGAGGGCAACGACGAGTTCCTCTGGCCCCGCGACAACTCCTTCATCTCCGACGGCGAGCTGGCCACCAGCCTGCGGGCGTTGCGGGGCGACGCCTGGATCAGCGTGGCCGGCTGCGAGTCGGCCGGCTTCGACGACGGGGTGAGCAGCCCCCGCCGGCTGTTCACCGGGGCGTCCCAGGAGATCGAGAAGGGCTACGAGCGGCCCGACTGGCGGCAGTCGGTCTACAACGGTCTCATGGTCGACGAGGGGTTCCTCCAGGGCAAGGGCGACGTCGACGGCAACGGCGCCGTGTCGATCCAAGAGGCGTTCAACCACGCGGCCCGGATCGCCCCGGAGATGACCGCCAACGAGCGCCTGGGGCCCCAGCACCCCTACATCGCCGGCGGCGACGGCCCCGAGTGGTTCCTCTCGCCCCCGACCCCACCCGGTGGGGCCACGGGTGACGACGACGGCCTCCTCGACGGGGTCCTCGACGGGCTCCTGGGAGGGGTCCTCTAGGCTGGCCGCGACGTGGGACCGATCCTGACGCAGGACGAGCTGGATGACGGCTCCGCCAGGACGGCAGCACCCCCACACCCGCCTGAGACCGCCGTGGTCACGCAGTGGGTGCTGAGCGCCCTCCTGGCCTTCGTTCTTGCCGCCACCGTCGTCTGGAACATGCCCGACTCGGGCCTGAGGCGCGGCATCATCCCACTCGTCACCCCGGTCATGAACGCCACGGGACTGCACCAGTCCTGGATTGTGTTCGCCCCCGACCCGCCCCGGCTGACCTTCGAGGTCGTTGCCCGCATCGACTACGCCGACGGGACGTCGGCCCTGTGGCGCACCCCGAAAGGGGGAGCGCTCGTCGGCCACTACCGGACCTACCGCTGGCGGAAGTGGATGGAGTCGGCTCGCCTGGATTCCAACCAGGATCTGTGGGAGCCAGCGGCCAGGTGGGTGGCCAGGACCTACAACCACGAGGGTCGCACCCCCACCCAGGTGCAGCTGGTGCGGCGGTGGCGTGAGCTCCCACCTCCGGGGAGCACCGTGCACGACCAGCCCGGCCGCGAGTACACCTTCTTCACCCTGTCGCTGCCGGTGGGCGGCTCATGAGGCCGCCGCCGGCAGGTTGGGCGCGCTTCTGGTTCGCACCGACGCCGACATCGACCCTGGCCGTCGTGCGGATCGCCTACGGCATCGTCCTGGTCGCCTGGACGTTGTCCCTCTCGTTCGACGCCTCGCCATTCCTCAGCACCTCGGGGCTGGTGCCCGAGCGGCCGCCCGTGCCGTGGACCTGGTCGGTGCTCGACTGGTTCCCCTCCGACGCCGCCGTGGGGGTGGTCTTCGCCCTCCTGCTCGCCGCTGCCGTGGGCGTGCTGATCGGATACCGGACTCGCCTGGCGGCGGCAGTGGTGGTGGTGTGCCTACTGTCGCTGCACACGCGCAATCCGTTCGTCATCAACTCCGGCGACGCGTTGCTGCGGGTGTTCGGCGTCTACCTCGCTCTCGCCCCTGCGGGTACCGCCCTCTCCGTCGACCGCTGGCGCCAGCGCCCCCGCCGCCCATTCTGGGACTTCCCCGAGCGGTCTCCCCTGGCTTTGCGGCTCATGCAGCTTCAGCTCAGCGCCATGTACCTGTTCGCAGTGTGGGCCAAGCTCCGGGGGACGACCTGGAACAACGGGACAGCCGTGTCCTACGCCCTGCGGGTCGAGGAGGTGAGCCGGATCGATCTCCCCGCCTGGTTCACCCAGTCGGTGGCGGTGTCCAACGCCTTGACCTTCGGCACCCTTGCCACCGAGGTGGCCTTGGCCACGCTGGTGTGGAACCGGCGGTCCCGGCCCTGGGTCCTGGGCCTGGGGGTGGCCATGCACCTCCTCATCGACCTCAGCATCACGGTGGGGTTCTTCAGCTTCGTGGTCTTCGTCGGTTACCTGGCCTTCGTCCCCGCCGACACCATGAGCCGGTGGATCCTGGCCGTGCGGGACCGGCTGCGCCGCTCGCCGCTCGCCGCCTCCCCAACACCGAACCCGTCCGGCCCGGACCCGGTGCCGGTCCCCTCACCGCCAGACACATCCCTTACGCCTACCGGCGAGCCGATCAAGGAGCCGACCAGGTTCACCGCGGCGAGCGGCGGATGATCGAGGCGAAGCCCGGGAACGTCGCATCCGTGGACCACAATGGGTCCCATGAGCCAGGCTGAGCAGTTCGGGGCCGAGCAGGCCCGGGCCGAGCAACGCAGCCTCTTCGTCGAGGAGGTGCCGGAGCGCACCTACGGCGTGGGTGAGCTGGCGGCGGGCATCACCCGGGCGGTGAGCGCCGCCTTCCCGGCCGAGATCTGGGTCCGGGGAGAGCTCAGCGGGCTGAAGCCGGCCAATGCCAGCGGCCACGTCTACTTCTCGCTGAGCGAGCGCAGCTCGCGCCGGGGGCCGACCAGCACCATCGGCGTGGCCCTGTTCCGCACCGATCGCCTCAAGGTCGAGCGCTTCTTGCGGGACTGGCCCGGCTTCGCCCTGGCCGACGGGATCGAGGTGCGCATCCGGGGCCGGGTGCAGTACGCCTACGGGCGCATCAGCGTGGTCATGTCGGCGGTCGACCCCGTGCACACCCTGGGTCGCCTGGCCGCCGATCGTGACCGGGTGCTGCGGGCGCTGGCCGCCGACGGGCTGCTCGAGGCCAACGGCCGCCTGGCCCTGCCGGCCATGCCGCTGCGGGTGGGCCTGGTCACCAGCGCCGGCAGCGCGGCGTGCGAGGACGTGTTGGCCGAGCTGCGGGCCAGCGGTTTCGGGTTCCGGGTGGCCCTGGCCGACGCCCGGGTCCAGGGCATCGGGGCCGAGGCCTCGTTGCTGCGGGCGTTGCGGGCGCTGTCCCGGCGCCGGGTCGACGTCATGGTGGTGGTGCGCGGGGGCGGTGCCCGCACCGACCTGGCCGCCTTCGACGGCGAGCGGCTGGCCCGGGCCGTGGCCGCCATGTCGGTGCCCGTGGTCAGCGGCGTGGGCCACGAGATCGACACCAGCGTGGTCGACGAGGTGGCCCACACCGCGTGCAAGACGCCCACGGCCTGCGCCGCCGAGCTGGTGGAGCGAGTGCTCGCCGCCCTGCGACGGGCGGAGACGGCGTGGGCGTCGGTGGCCGATCGCAGCGCCTCTGCGCTTGCCGGCGCCGACCACGACCTTCGCCGCCGGGCCGACCTGGTGGCCGGGCGGGCGTCGGGAGCGCTCGGCGGGGCCTCGGGCCGCCTCGAGGGCCAGGCCGGACGCCTGTCCGCCCGGGCCCGCAGCGGCGTGACGTCGGCCGCGGCCCGCCTCGAGAGCGCCGGCCACCGGCTCGACCCCGGCCGCCTCCACGGTCGCCTGACCGACGCCGAGCGCGCCCTGGTGGCTGCCGGCGCCCGGTCACAGCGAGCGGCGGCACGGGCGGCGGCGACGGCCGAGGCCACCCTCGACGTGGCCGGGGCCCGGGTGGCGGCGGCCGACCCGGCCCGGGCGCTGGCCCGGGGGTGGTCGCTCACTCGCCGTCTCGACGGCCGGCTGGTGCGTCGGGCCGACGAGCTCGCCCCCGGCGAGGCCGTCGTCACCACCTTCGCCCACGGTCGGGCCACCAGCACGGTGACCGAGGTCGCCGCCACCTCGGACCGGCCCGGAGTGGATGCCCTGTGAGCCCACCGCCGGAGATGCCGCCACCCGAGGTGGGGTCGCTCAGCTACGCCCGGGCCGTCGAGGAGCTCGAGGCCATCCTGGCCACGCTGGAGGACGACAAGCTCGACGTCGACCACCTGGCCCAGCGGGTGGCCCGGGCGGCCGCCCTGGTGCGACTGTGCCGGGAGCGCATCGCCGGCACCAGGCTCGAGGTCGAGCGCATCGTGGCCGACCTCGACGGCGGTCCCGCGCCCGAGCCGCCCGCTTGAGCGGCCGCCTGCTCCGGCGTGGGCTACTCCGGCTCGCCCTGGCCGCCCCGGCAGGCCGCGCCGGGCTCGGGGGTCTGGGGACCCTGCCTGAAGGTCTCGACGAATGCCTCCAGGTCGGGGTTCGTGGCCGAGTCGACCGCAAGCTGCGATCCCCACGCCGAGGCCACCACCGGCGAGGGCAGACCTTCCGCCCAGGGAGAGACCAGCACGTAGTTGCCGGCCAGGCCACGCAATACGTCTACCTGGTCCTCGGCCAGGCCGGGCTGGTAGGTGATCCACACGGCGCCGTGCTCCATGGAGTGCACGCCCATCTCCGGGGCGACGGGCTCGGAGTAGAAGCCGCAGTTCTGCCACACGGGGCTGTGGTCGCCTCCCACCGGCGGGGTCTGGGGGTAGGTGACCGGGCCCTGCACGTGCTGGGTGGAGCCGACGTCGAACGTGGCGATCCCGGGCGGCGGCGCCACCTCGTCCTCACCCCCGGCCGACACGACCACCAGCCCGATGCCCAGGGCCACCACGGCACCGAGGGCCACGAAGTAGGGCCATCCCCGGTTGCCCCCGGCGCTGGCCCGGGCCCGGGCCGCCTGCGTGCTCTTGGGGCGCCTGCTCCCCGTCGGCTTGGGCCTGGTCATGGCTGCGTCACGGGGAGCGAGCGTAGAGCCTTGTCGCGGGGATCAGCGCCAGGCGTCGACGACGGCGGGCAGCTCGGCCAGGGAGGCGATGGTGGCGTCGGGCCTGACGTCCCAGGGCGGGGCGTGGTCGTTGGCCACCAACACGGTGCGCAGGCCGGCCCGCTGCGCCCCCCAGATGTCGTCGTAGGGACGGTCGCCCACGAAGACCGCGGCGGCGGCGTCGACCACACCCACGGCGTCGAGGGCCGCCCGGAACACCGAGGGGTGGGGCTTGAGGTGTGTCATCTCGCTGGTGTAGAGGCGGACCTGGAGGGCGTCGACCAGGCCGTCACGGGCCAAGAAGCGCTCGTGGAAGGCCCGGGGCCAGTGCGTGTTGGACAGCAGCCCCAGGCGCAAGCCCCGCTGGGCCAGGGCGACCAGGGTGGCGGCGGCGTCGGGGAAGTGGCGGATGTGGGGGGTCCAGGCGTCGAGGTGGCGCAGCGCCGCTTCCTCCAGCACCGCCTCGGCCACGTCGAGGCCCAGCTCGGCCGACGCCTCGGCCACCAGGTCGCCCAGCGTGGCCGAACGGCACTCCCCGGCCGTGCGGGCCCAGAAGCGGGCCTCCACCGCGCACAGGCGCTCGGCCACCTCCGTGTCCCGGTCGGGGGCCAGGTGGGTGGCGGCCAGGGTCCACACGTCGGTCATCTCCAGGGGCACGAACTCGGCCAGGGTGCCGCCCCAGTCGAAGATCACCGCCTCCACCGCCTGGTTCCCACCGGCCACGGCGGGCGACGGTAGTGGGGCGGGCGTAGGCGCGAGGCAATGGTGTCATGGGGGCCCGCCTACCATGGCCCGATCGCCCCTCCGGCCGAGCGTTCCGCGGGCGCCGCCGCCCCCTCCAGCCTGCTCGAGATCGCCGGGCGGGTCGAGGCGCGCGTCCGTCTCCTCCTCGATGCCGAGACCGACCGCTGGGCCACCCTCGACCCCGACCTCCGCAGCCCCATCGAGTGCCTGGCCGAGCTGGTCGGCGCCGGAGGCAAGCGGTTGCGACCCGCGTTCTGCCACTGGGCCTGGGTGGGCGCAGGCGGTGACGGCGCCGATCGCACGGTCGTCGACGTGGGCGCCGCCTTCGAGCTGCTCCACGCCTTCGCCCTGGTCCACGACGACATCATGGACGGGTCGAATCAGCGCCGGGGGCGAGCCACGACCCACGTCACCTACGCCGAGCAGCACGCACGAGAGGGCTGGCGGGGCGAGCCCCGTCGCTTCGGCGAGGGGGTGGCCATCCTGGTGGGCGACCTGGCCTTCGTCTACGCCGACGTCCTCATGGCCACGGTGCCGCCGGCGGCGCGAGCCGTCTACGACGAGCTGAGGGTCGAGCTCAACATCGGCCAGTACCTCGACATGCTCGGGACGGCACGAGGCCGGGCCAACCTGGCCACCGCCCGGCGCATCACCTCCTACAAGTCGGGCAAGTACACCGTGGAGCGCCCGCTGCACGTGGGCGCGGCCCTGGCCGGTCGCCTCGACGACCTGGCCGGCCACCTGTCGTCCTATGGCCTCCCTCTGGGCGACGCCTTCCAGCTGCGGGACGACCTGCTCGGTGCCTTCGGTGACTCGGCGGCCACGGGCAAGCCGGTGGGCGACGACCTGCGCGAGGGCAAGCCCACGCCGCTCATGGCCATCGCCAGCCAGCGGGCCAGCGGCGCCGGCGCTCGCCGGCTGCTGCGCACCGGCGAGCCCGACCTCACCGACGCCGAGGTGGTCGAGGTGCAAGAGGTGCTGGTGGCCACCGGCGCCCGGGACGAGATCGAGCGCACCATCGAGCGCCTGGTCACCGAAGCGGTGGAGGCGCTCGAGCGGGCACCGCTGGCCGAGGAGGCCAAGGGCGCTCTCACCGAGCTGGCCGCCTACGTGGCCTGGCGGGACCGGTGACGGTCGCCCGCCCGCCGGGCGCCCTCTCCTTCGCCGAGGCAGCCTGACCGCTCGGCCCTTGACCGCGGGTGGACGGCAGCCGGCGATAGCGTCGCCGCCAACACAAGGGGGAGCCGGCATTGCAGGTCGTCGTCATCGGGGCGGGGTTGGGCGGGCTGTCGGCCGCCTGTCACCTGGTGGGCAGGGGCCACGACGTCGTCGTGCTGGAGCGGGGGGACCAGCCCGGGGGAAGGGTGGGGCTGCTGGAGATGGGCGGCTACCGCTTCGACACCGGCGCCACCGTGCTCACCATGCCGGGCCTGGTGGAGGAGTGCTTCGCCGCCGCGGGCACGGCCATGGCCGACCACGTCGACATCCGCCCCGTCGACCCCATGTACCGGGCCTGCTACGCCGACGGCTCGGTGCTGCGGGTCTGGCACGGGCGTGAGCGCATGACGACCGAGATCGAGGAGGTGTGCGGCCCCGCCCAGGCCGCCGCCTTCGGGCGCTTCTGCGACTGGCTGGGGGAGCTCTACCGCCTGGAGATGCCCCACTTCATCGCCCGCAACTTCGACTCGCCTCTCGACCTCACCCATCCGCTGCGGCCCACCGTCGACCTGGTGCGCATGGGCGGCTTTCGCCGCTTGGCCAAGGCCGTGGCCGGCTACTTCGACGACGAGCGCCTGCAGCGCATCTTCAGCTTCCAGTCCATGTACGCCGGCCTGGCCCCCTACGAGGCCCTGGCCCTGTACTGCGTCATCACCTACATGGACTCGGTGGAGGGCGTCTACTTCCCCACCGGGGGCATGCACGCCATGTGCCGGGGCCTGGCCGCCGCCATCGAAGCGGCCGGGGGGGAGCTGCGCTACGGCGCCGCGGTGGAGACCATCCTGCGCCGCCACGGCACCACGGGCGACGTCACCGGCGTGCGCCTGGAGTCGGGCGAGACCATCCGGGCCGACGCGGTGGTGGCCAACCCCGACCTGCCCGTGGCCTACCGCACCCTGTTGGGCGGCCTCGACGCCCCCCGCACGGCCCGCCGGGGCCACTACTCACCCTCGTGCGTGGTCTGGCACGCCGGGGTGAAGGGCCTGCCCCCGGCCGAGGCCGCCCACCACAACATCCACTTCGGCGCCGCCTGGGACGACGCCTTCAAGGCCATCCTCAAAGACGGGGTGCGCATGCCCGACCCGTCGGTCCTGGTCACCGTGCACTCCATGGACGACCCGTCGCTGGCCCCCGAGGGCTGCTCCACGCTCTACGTGCTCGAGCCCACGCCCAACCTCGACGGCCGCATCGACTGGACTGCGGAGCGTGACCAGGTGCGCGACTCGCTGGCCGCTCGCGTGGCGGCGCTGGGCTACCCCAGTGAGGTGGAGGTGGAGGCCTTCGTCGACCCCCTCGACTGGGAGCGCCAGGGCATGGAGCGGGGCACCCCCTTCGCCCTGTCCCACCGCTTCCTCCAGACCGGGCCCTTCCGGCCCAACAACGTCGACAAGCGGGCGCCCGGCCTGGTCTTCGTGGGTTCGGGCACCGTCCCCGGCGTGGGCGTGCCCACCGTGTTGGTGTCGGGCCGCCTGGCTGCGGAGCGGGTAGAGGAGCACGCCCGGTCGGTACGGCGATGAGCTCCGTCACCCTGGAGCAGAGCTACGCCCGCTGCCGCTCCCTCAACCGGCGCTACGGCACCACCTACTACTGGTCGACCAAGGCCCTGCCCCGGGTCAAGCGCCACCACGTCTGGGCCCTCTACGGCTTCTGCCGCTACGCCGACGACATCGTGGACGACCTCGGCTCTTCGACTCCCACCGACGTGCGGGCCAAGGCCCTGGCCGACTTCGGGGACCGCTTCTTCGTCGACCTCGAGGCGGGCGACTCCGACGACGACGTGCTCAAGGCCGTGGTCCACACCGTGCGGGCCTTTGGCATCGACCCCGACTGCTTCCGGCGCTTCCTGCGCTCGATGACCATGGACCTCACCGTGTCCGCCTACGAGACCTGGGACGATCTGTGCGTCTACATGGACGGCTCCGCCGCGGTCATCGGTGAGATGATGCTGCCCATCCTCGAGCCCACCTCGCCGGCGGCCACCGCCCACGCCCAGGACCTGGGCAACGCCTTCCAGCTCACCAACTTCCTGCGCGACGTGAACGAGGACCTCGACCGGGGGCGGGTCTACGTGCCCCAGGAGGACCTGCGTCGCTTCGGGGCCGACCCCTGGCTGCGCCGGGCCACACCGCAGTGGCGTGCGGTCATGGCCTTCGAGATCGAGCGCTGCCGGGCCCTGTACCGATCGGCCGACATCGGCCTGGCCCTGCTGCCACCCTCGTCGGTCAGGGGCATCCGGGCGGCGCGCATCCTCTACGCCGGGATCCTCGAGCGCATCGAGGCCCAGGGCGGTGACGTGTTCTCCCGCCGGGCCCGGGTACCCACCTGGCGCAAGGCGCTGACCGTGGGGCGCCTGGCCGCCGGCGGACGACGAACGGAGGCCATGGGATGACACTCAGCAACGACTGCGAGGCGTGCGGCTTCGTCGACGAGGCCGTGACCATGGACGACGCGGTGGTCGCCCTGCGGGGCTTCGGCCGGCGCTACCGGGCGCCGCTCACCCGCTTCCTGCCCGGCGAGGACGGCGACGTCGTGCTGCGGGAGCGGCCGGCGCCGGGCGTGTGGTCGGCGCTGGAGTACGCCGCCCACGTGGGTGAGGTGTTCCGATGGTACGACGAGTGGGTCCGTCGCTCCCTCGAGGAGGACGACCCGGTCATCGACGCACCCACCCCCGACGAGGCGGCCGAGGAGGGCCGTTACAACGAGGGCGACCCAGGGGCGGTGGCCGACGCCATCGCCGCCCACGCCGAGGTGCTGGCCGCCACCTTCGAGGGCGTGGCCGCCGAGCACTGGCAGCGGTGCCACATCCGTCGGGGCCAGCGACGCTCGGTGCTGTTCACCGCCCGGCGGGCCGTGCACGAAGGCAACCACCACCTCCTCGACATCGGCCGGGGCATGCGAGCCGTCCGCCTGCGGGCACGGGGCACCGGCTCGTAGCCGCCGCCTGGCACGCTCGGGAGTGCATGCAGATTGGGTGTGTACCGTTGTTGCGTGGAGGACCTCGGCCGGGTGGCAAGGTCACCACCAAGCAGATCGTCGATGCCATCCGAGAGGGCCGACGCGAGTGATCGTCATCGACGCCTCGGCGCTCCTGGAAGCCGTCGCGTTCGAACCGGTCAACACCGCGTTGGTCGAGCGGCTGCTCGGCGCCGACGGCCTGAGTGCCCCTCATCTCGTGGACGTCGAGGTCCTGAGCGCCCTGCGACGTCTGGTCGCTGCCGGTGACATGACGGCAGGATCGGCGAGCGACCTCAAGGACCGCATCCTCGGCCTCTCCCTCCGGCGGTACCCCCATGGCGGTCTGACAGATCGGATGTGGAACCTGCGTCACGACATCACGCCGTACCACGCGTCCTACGTCGCCTTGAGCGAGGTCTTGGAGGTGCCCCTGGTGACCGCCGATGGTCACCTCGCTCGCGCTGCTGGGCACCGGGCGACCATCGAGCTCTTCGAGCGCACGGAGTGAGCGTGGGCAGGACCACCATGGCGCAACTCGATTGGTGGCCCTCCTCGCCGACCCTGACCGTCGGCCTGGTCGCCGCCGCCGTCATGGCCCTGGCCCAGGCGCCCGTCCCCTTCGTCGACGACGACCGACTGCTCACCACCGTGGTGGTGGTCGCCTTCTTTGCCGCCACCTGCGCGCTGGCCGCCGACGTGTGGGCGCCCCGGCGGGTGGCCGTGGCCGCCGGCGTGGTCGTGGCCGGGACCCTCGCCTTGGAGTTCGTGGGCCACACCACCGGCTGGCCCTTCGGCGCCTACGACTACACCCCCGCCCTGGTCCCCCAGATCGGCGGCGTGCCCGTGGTCGTGCCCCTGGCCTGGTGGGCCATGGCCGTGCCCGCCCGGGAGGTGGCCGCCCGCCTGGCCGGCCCGGGCTGGGCCCGAGTGGCGCTGGGGGCGGTGGCGCTCACGGCCTGGGACCTCATGCTCGACCCCCAGATGGTGGAGTCGGGCTACTGGGTGTGGGAGGCCGACGGGCCCTGGCAGGGCATCCCGCTGTCCAACTACGCCGGCTGGCTGGTGTCGTCGGCGGTGGTGATGGTGGTCCTCGACCGCCTCCTGCCGCTCCCCGGCAGCAGCCGACCGCTGTTGGTCCTCTACGTCTGGTGGGGGATCTCCGAGGCCCTGGCCTTCATCGTGTTCTTCGGCGACCCCCTGGTGGGCGTGGTGGGCGGCGCCGCCATGCTCGGCCTGGGCGCCCTGGCCTGGCGTGGGGACCGGCACATTCCCCGGCGGACGACGACCTACGGCAGTCGTGGCTGACGTCGCCGTCGCCGGGGGCGGGGTGGGGGGCATGGCCGCCGCCCTGCGCCTGGCCGCCGCCGGCCACGACGTGGTGCTGTTCGAGCGCAACCAGGCGCTGGGAGGCAAGCTGGCCACCCGCACGCTCGACGGCTTCACCTTCGACACGGGCCCGTCACTGCTCACCCTGCCCGAGGTGTTCGACGACCTCCTCGCCGTCGCCGGGACGTCCCTGGCCGAGGTGGCCGACCCGGTGCGCCTGGATCCCATCTGCCGCTACCACTGGCCCGACGGCTCGGGGTTCGACCACCGGGCCGAGGCCCACGCCGCCCACGCCGAGGTCGACCGGTTCTCGACCGGCCAGGGAGCAGCGTTGGCCGGCTACCTCGACCACGGTCGACGCGTGTGGGACGTGTCCCGGCGGACCTTCTTCGCCGGGCCCATGGAGTCGCCCGTGGACCTGGTGCGGCGGATGCGCTCGCCGGGCGACCTGTGGGCCATCGACCCGCTGCGCACGCTCGACGCCCGGGCCCGCTCGCACTTCGACGATCCCCGGCTGGTGCAGTGGGCCGGGCGTTACGCCACCTACTCGGGATCGTCGCCCTACGCCGCCCCCGCCACCTTGGCCTGCATCCCCTGGATCGAGCAGTCGTCGGGGGCGTGGTACCTCCGGGGTGGGCTGGCCCGACTGGCCCAGATCCTGACCACGGTGCTGGACGGGGCCGGTGTGGAGGTGCGCACGGGCGTGGAGGTCGACGCCATCCGGGCCGACACCACCTCGGTGCGGGGGGTCCGCCTGGCCGGGGGCGAGACGGTCGACGCCGAGGTGGTGGTGGCCAACGTCGACGCCACCCACCTCTACGCCGACCTGCTCCCCGACCGCCGGGCCCTGCGCCGGGTGCTGCGGGCGCCGGTGTCGTCGTCGGGCTTCGCCCTGCTGGCCGCCGTGGAGGGCCGCACCGAGGGCCTGGCCCACCACAACATCGCCTTCTCCGGCGACGAGGCCGGCGAGTTCGCCGCCATCTTCGACCACGGGCAGGCGCCGGACGATCCCACCCTCTACGTGTGCGCCTCGGTGGTCACCGACCCGACCCAGGCCCCCGAGGGCTGCGAGAACTGGAACGTGTTGGTGAACGTGCCCCCGGCCTCGGCCGTCGACTGGGACGCCGAGGCCGAACCCTACCGCGACCACCTCCTGGAGGTGCTGGCCGGCCACGGCTGGGACCTGGCCGGGCGGCTGCGGTGGGTCGAGACCATCACCCCCGCCGACATCGCCGAGCGCTACCGGTCGTGGCAGGGCGCCATCTACGGGACGTCGTCCAACGGCCGCCGGGCTGCGTTCCTGCGCCCGGCCAACCGGGGCCCCCGACGGGGGTTGTACCTGGTGGGGGGCTCCAGCCATCCCGGTGGTGGCCTGCCCCTGGTGGCCATGAGCGGGGCCATCGTGGCCGCCATGGTTGCGGCCGATCGGGGTCGGCACCGACCGGACTAAGCTTAGTCCATGTTGGTCAACATGCACGAGGCCAAGACCCACCTGTCCCGCCTGGTGGCCCGGGCCGCCGCCGGCGAGGACATCGTCATCGCCAACGCCGGGAAGCCCGTGGCCCGGCTGGTGGCCTACGAAGGCCGCAAGGAGCCGCGCAAGCCGGGCAGCATGAAGGGCAAGATCTGGATCGCCGATGACTTCGACGAGACGCCGCAGTGGCTGATCGACGCCTTTGAGGGCAACGGCGAGAACGAGGACGAGTTTCTCGGGAGGTGAACGTCCTTCTCGACACCCACCCACTGCTCTGGTGGCTTGACGAGTCGCCCATGGGCGGGGAGGCCCATGCAGCCCTCGTCGACCCCGCCGTGACCGTGGTCGTGAGCGCGGCCAGCGTCTGGGAGATCGCCATCAAGCAGACGATCGGCAAGCTGTCCGTCGACGGTCGGGTCATCGACCACATCGAGCGGAACGGTTTCGAGCGGCTACCCATCTCGTTCGAGCACGGTGAACGTGCCGGTTCCTTGCCCCTCCACCACAAAGACCCCTTCGACCGGATGCTGGTGGCCCAGGCCCAACTCGAGCGCCTCACCCTGGTCACCCGCGACCGGCACTTCGACGCCTACGACGTGGCCGTGCTGCGCTGTTGAGGGTGCCGGGCCGTAGCGTTTGGGAGGTGAGCGACGTCGCCCCCGCGTCCCGGCGGTTCTGGCTGCGACCGAAGTGGCTGGTGGGCCACCTGCTGGTGGTCGTGTTGGTGGTGGCCTTCGTCAACTTCGGCTTCTGGCAGCTGCGCCGCCTGGACGAGCGGCGCAGCGCCAACGCCCTGATCGAGGCTCGCTCGTCGATGCCGGTGCAGGCCGTCGACGAGGTGGTGGCCGCCGGCGCCGGCTTCGACGACGTCGAGGGCCTGGCCTACCGGCGGGTCGTCGCCCGGGGGACCTACGACGCCGACGCCTCGGTCCTGGTCCGCTCCCGTGCACTGAACGGTCGCCCCGGCTTCCACGTGCTCACCCCGCTGGTGACCGACGGCGGAAGCGCCCTGGTGGTGAACCGGGGGTTCGCCCCGTTCACCGCCGAACCGGCCGAGGCCCTGGCCGCCACCCGGGCGCCGGCGGGGGAGGTGGAGGTGACCGGCCTGCTCTTCGCCACCCAGGAGCGCCAGGGCATCGGTCCCACCGATCCGGCCGAAGGGGTGCTCAGCGAGATCGCCCGGGTCGACCTGGCCCGACTCCAGCATCAATACGGTGGCGACCTCTACCCGATGTACCTGCAACTCCAGGCCCAGTCACCCCCCTCGGGTGGTCTGCCCGTGGTGCTGCCGCCACCCGAACAGGGTGAGGGCAACCACCTGGCCTACGCCGGCCAGTGGTTCCTCTTCGCCGCCGTGGGCGCCATCGGCTGGCCCGTGCTCCTGCGTCACACCGCCCGTGAGCAGCGCCACCCGAAGGAGGACCCGTTCCCCGTCGACGCACCGGTGCCGGGGACCGTGGATCCGAGCAGGAACGGCAAGGGGGTCGAGCGAGCGCCGGCCTCGCGGTCCTGAAGCCGGGGACGGTCGCCCGAGCGGCCTGGACCGGAGCCCGGGTGGCGGCGACGGCGACGGTCGTGGCCCGCCTGGCCCCGGGCGCCCGACGGGCCCCGGCCATGGTGCCCGAGCCCCGTCGCCAGCTTCCCGGGCCCGTGTCGGTCGTCATCCCCGCCCGCAACGAGGAGCATCGCCTCGGCCGTGCCCTGGCCGCCCTGGTCGGGGACCCCCAGGTGGTGGAGGTGGTGGTGGTCGACGACTGCTCCACCGACGGCACCGCCGAGGTGGCCGCCGCCGCCGGCGCCCGGGTGGTGGCCGGCCGGCCGTTGCCCGGAGGGTGGGTGGGCAAGCCCTGGGCCCTCCAGCAGGGGCTGGAGGCGTCCACCGGTGAGTGGCTGGTGACCCTCGACGCCGACGTCGAGCCCCGGCCGGGGTTGGTGGGCGCCCTGGTGGGGCGGGCCGACGAGGAGGGGTGGGACCACCTCAGCGCCGGCGGCCGCTTCGTGTGCGACACCGCCGGCCAGCGCGTCCTGCACCCGGCCATGCTGGCCACCTTGGTCTACCGCTTCGGAGCGCCGGGTGACGGTCGCCCACCTCCACCGTGGCGGGTGGTGGCCAACGGCCAGTGCACGGTCACTCGCCGGGCCGTGCTGGCGGCCCAGGGCGGCTACCGGCCCGTCGCCGGCCATCTCACCGACGACGTGGCGCTGGCCCGCCACCTGGCGGGCGTGGGTTGGCGGGTGGGCTTCTTCGACGGGAGCCGCCTGTTCGACGTGCGCATGCACACCAGCGCCGGCGACGTCTGGCGCGACTGGGGCCGTTCCCTGCCCATGGCCGACGTCACCTCGGCCCGCTGGAAGGTCGCCGACCTGGCCGTGGTGTGGCTGGCCCAGGCCCTGCCCCTTCCCCGGCTCGTGGCCGGGCGGGGTGACGGCCTCGACGTGGCCCTGGCCACCGCCCGCCTGGGTGTGTTGGCCGCCACCGCCGGTGTCTACCGGGAGCGGGGCCCGGCCTACTGGTGCTCCCCGCTGCTCGACGTGGCGGTGGCGGCCCGCCTCACCTGGGGCACCCTGCGCCCGGGGACGACGTGGCGGGGCCGGACCTACGCCCGCCGGCTCGCCGGCCCAGCTCAGTAGTCGGGGGGGCGGGTCGGCCTCCGGGCGACCCGCAGGGCCTGGTCGGCCGGCGCTTGGCGGTGGCTTCACCAGCGCGCGGCAGCGCGCGGCACTGTGGCCCGGCTGGGGCACCTCACCGGCGGCGCGTGGCGAACCTCAACCCGATGATCGACATCAAGGCGCCCGTGGCCGCTACCCGGTGGGGCCCCTCCAACACCAGTTGCACCACGGGGAAGGCGAACACACCGAGGCGGGCGCCCCAGGCGAAGGAGCCGGCCAGGGCCACGGCGACGAAGGCGGCCACCGCCACCGCCCCGGCCAGGGGTGACAGCACGCACACGCCTCCGGCCCAGGTCAGGATCGAGCGCCCGCCCCGGAAGCGGGCGAAGACCGGCCAGGCGTGGCCCACCATGGCGGCGCCCACGGCGACGTAGCCCACCCCCCAGGCGCCGGCGGGCGCCACCAGCACCCCGACCAGGCCGGCGGCCACGCCCTTGGCCACGTCGCCCACGAACACCGGGGCCGCCTGGCGGGCGCCGAGCTGCTCGCGGACGTTCCAGTAGCCGGGGTTGGCGTCGCCGAGCTGGCGGGGGTCCACGCCGTGGCGCCGCCCCACCAGCACGGCCACCGGGATGGATCCCAACAGGTAGCCGGCGACCACCGCCACCACCGTGGCTGTCACCGTCACCGTGCGCATGTCCGCTCAGCCTTCCACGGACGACAGCGCTACCGTCGCTCGCGCCGATGTCCACCGTCGCCTCGTTCCATCTGACCCGCTATCCCGCCGGCCACGCCCTGGGTGCCATGGCCGGTCTGGTCACCCGGCAGCGGGGGCTGGCCGCCACCGCCGGCCTGCGCTTCGTGCGTCAGCTCGGTACCGGGCGGGGGTCACGGATGGGCCTGGGCGCCGACCTACGCCGGTGGGCCACCTTCGCGGTGTGGGACGACGAGCGCGCCCTCGACGCCTTCCTGGCCGAGTCCCCCTTCGCCGCCCGCTGGCGTGACCAGGCCGAGGAGTCCTGGAGCGTCCGCCTCGTTCCCCTGTCGGCCCACGGGTCCTGGAGCGGGGCCCGGCCCCTGGCCGAGCTGGACCCCGGAGCGGACGACGACCACGACGCACCCGTGGCCGTGCTCACCCGGGCCCGCATCGGGCTGCGCCACTGGCCCGCCTTCTACCGCTCGGTTCCTGCCGTCGAGGCCCACCTGCACCGCCAAGGCGACCTGCTGGCGGCAGTGGGGATCGGCGAGGCCCCCGTCGGCCTCCTGGCCACCTTCAGCCTCTGGCGCTCGACGTCGGGGATGGACGCCTTCGCCTACCGGGACTCGGCCCACGCGGAGGTGGTCCGTCGCACCCGCAGCGGAGGCTGGTTCAGCGAGGAGCTGTTCGCACGCTTCCGGCCCTACGGCTCGACCGGTACCTGGGACGGTGCCGATCCCCTCGCCGAGCGGGGACGGGCCGGCGGGAAGGGGTCGTAGTCGACGCCTGCCGCCCGCTCCCACAGGGCGGCGGGGACCACCGGGAACAGCATGCCGTAGGGCTCACCGCCCCACAGGTGGTGGATGCGGTGGGCGGCCTTGAGCCGCTCGCACACCGACAGCTCGGCCGAGAACCACGGGAGGCGACGGTGGATGTAGATGTCGTGGACGAAGAAGTACGCCACGCCGTAGACGGTCAGGCCGATGGCGATGGGCAACAGCACCTCGAAGCCCCGCAGGTTGAGGCCCAGGCCGAAGCCGGACATGGCCACGACCGAGCCCATGAGGGGGTACAGGTCGTTGCGCTCGAGACCGGGGTCGGGCCGGCGCTGGTGGTGGCTCTTGTGGATGGGCATGCCCGGGCCGTGCATGACGAAGCGGTGGGAGAGGTAGACGAGCACCTCCATCCCGAAGAACGCGACGATGACCAGGGCGAGCGTCACCCCACCAACCCTACCGGCGGGTTCCCTGGGCCAGCTGGTGATCGCGCTCCCACACCAGCACGGGCAGGGTGAGCATGGCGAAGGCGTAGAGGAACTCCTCGCAAGGGATGTCCCACGGGAAGCGCAGCCCGCTGGTGTGGGCCTCGTCGTAGATGACGATGGGGGCCGAGAGCTTGGACATCCAGCCGTCCACGGCCACCATGAACCCGCCACAGATGGTCATCGAGATCCAGTAACCCTTGGAGCTGAAGACGCCGGTGCGGAACCAGGCCTTCTCGGCCACCACCACCCCGACGGCGGCGGCCAGCGAGGTCAGCGGGTACGTCCTCGCCAGGGATGGCGTCCCTCCAGTCCGTTGCGCACCGCCTCGTAGGACAACAGGCTGCAGATGGGCACAGCCACGAAGAAGGCCAGCTCGTCGACCGGCAGCCCGCCGGGCAGCTCCACCCCGCTCGAGTACCTGGGGTTCAGCCGCCAGTGACCGGCCCGGAAGGCGAACGCGTCCCACGGCACGAAGATAGCCAGCGTGGGCGCCAGCGCCCGGGCCAGGCGCCGGGGCCGGCGCCACACCCGGGCCTGGTAGGCCAGCTCCAGCGGCAGGGTGAGGACCAGGCAGGCCCCGATGAGCTTGAGGTACTGGGTTCGGTCGTCCACCCCGCCATTGTGGGGCCGACGCGCTGCTCAACGGCCAAGATCCTCCGGGATGGGGTGGTCAGGGACCGGGTCATGGCGTTTCCACGTAGCTGGCAACGCCACCGCCGCCCCGTAGGCGAGCCGTCGGCACGGCCGTCAGGCCGATCGTGGCGGCCACGAGCAACAGGGCTGCGCCGAAGACGTACACGGCCCTGATGCCCACGGCGTCGGCCAGCAGGCCGCCGAGGCCGATGCTGACCAGGCGCCCCGACTGCCACACCACGTCGTAGAGGGCGAAGACCCGGCCTCGCAGCCGGTCGGGGACGGTCCGCTGGAGCACGGTCTGGTAGGTGACGTGGCCGGTGCTGGTACCCAGTCCGTAGGCGACGAGGGCGCCGAGGGCCAGGCCGAAGTTGGCGAAGGCGGCCAACACGAGGTCGACCACGCCCCGCAACAGGTAGGGCCCGAACAGCAGGGCGGGCCGGCGGACGTCGGCCACGACCCGTTGCAGCACCAGTGGCCCGAGGCCGGCGCCGACCCCGATGGCCCCCAGGAGGAGGCCGAAGCGCCCGGGGCCAACGTCGAGGTGGCGCTCGGCCAGGACCACCAACAAGGCGCTGGTGGCCCCGGCCGACAGGGCGGCCAGCGCCTGCACGACGGCCAGGACGCCGAGCAGGCGGCTGTGGCGGACGGTGGCCAGCCCCTCGAGCACCTGGGCGAGCCGGCGGGCGGCGGCCTGGGGTGGCGAGGGGGCCGTCGCAGCTCCGGTCCCAGCCTCCTCACCGGGAAGGGCCAGCCCCCGTAGCAGCAGAGCCGACACCACGAACGACGCCGAGTTCAAGGCGAAGGCCGGCTCGGCCCCGGCCAGGGCCACCAGACCCCCCGCCAACGGGGCCAGGGCGATCTGGGACACCACGGCTGCCGACCACAGCGCCGAGTTGGCACCGAGCACGTCACCGTCGTCGACGAGCGAGGGCACCAGGCTGGAGGCCGCCGGGTTGAAGAAGGTGGTCATGGCCGACATGGCGAAGGCGGCGGCGTAGACCACGCCCAGGTGGTCGCCGAAGGCCACCAGCACACCGGCCACCGCCGCCCGGCCGAGGTCGGCGCCGATCATGACCCGCACCCGGGGGAAGCGATCGACCACCGACCCGGCGACCAGGCCCAACAGCAGCACGGGCAGGACCTCCAGGGCCACGGTGATGGCGACCGAGAGGCCCGAGCCGCTGAGGCGGTACACGAGGACGACCAGGGCGATGGCGCTGAAGGTGTCGCCCCAGCGGCTGATGGTCTGGGCCCAGAACAACCGGCGGAACCCCGGGCGGGACAACGCACGGCGCAGGGGCGAGGCCACGGAGCTTGCAGTGATGGGCGCTCAGCGCCGCGGGCCGCAGATGACCACGGTGTCGGGCGGGAGGGTGGCCAGATCGGCCTCGACGGCGATGCGAGCGTCCGACGCCAGGAGCACGCCGGCACCGGCGCCGGCACCCAGCTCCACCTTCTGGTCGGCCTGGCTCAGGTTGGCCGCCACCCGCAGCGCTCCCCGCTCGATCACCAGCCACCCGGCCTGCTCGTCGTAGCGCACCTTCACCCGGTCGAGGCGTCCGTCGCCGAACCCCGGCGTGGACCGCCGCAGGGCGATGAGCGAGCGGTACCAGGCCAGCATCTCGCCGTGGGGGGCGAGCGATCGCTCATCCCAGTCGAGCCGGGAGCGCTCGAAGGTGGACTGCTCCTGGGGGTCGGGCACCTGCTCGGCTGTCCAGCCGAAGGCGGCGAACTCCGAACGCCGGCCCTGGCGGACCAGCCACCCGAGCTCAGGGTCCTCGTGGCTGGTGAAGTACTGGAACGGTGTCGACGCCGCCCACTCCTCGCCTTGGAAGACCATGGGCACGAAAGGGGCGCAGAGGTACAGCGCGGCCGCCACCTTGAGCCGGCCAGGTGACAGCGCCGCGCTCAGCCGGTCGCCCACGGCCCGGTTGCCGACCTGGTCGTGGTTCTGCAGGTACCCGAGGAAGCACCAGCCGTGCAGGCCCACCGGTGGGCGGCCATGGGTACGGTCCCGAAACTCCGACCACCTCCCGGCGTAGACCCAGGCCGACTGCAGCGCCGTGGCCAGGTCGGCCAGCGTGCCGAAGTCGCCGTAGTAGCCCTCGTCCTCGCCGGTGAGGGCGCTGTGCAGGGCGTGGTGGAAGTCGTCGCTCCACTGCGCGTCGATGCCGTAGCCACCGGAGTCTCGGCCCCGGACCACCCGGGGATCGTTGAGGTCCGACTCGGCGATCAGCCACAGGGGGCGGCCCAGCGTGGCTGACAGCTCTGCCACCTCCAGGGCCAGCAGTTCCAGGACATGGGTGGCCGAGGTGTCCACGATGGCGTGCACGGCGTCGATGCGCAGCCCGTCGATGTGATAGTCGCGCAGCCAGGCGATGGCGTTGTCGATGACGAAGCCCCGCACCTCGTCGCTGCCCGCCTGGTCGAAGTTGACGGCCTGGCCCCACGGCGTGGTGTAGAACGACGTGAAGTAGGGACCGAAGCGCTCCAGGTAGTTCCCCTCGGGGCCGAGGTGGTTGTAGACGACGTCGAGGACCACTCCCAGACCGACCTCGTGGCAGGCGTCGACCAGGCGCTTGAGACCCTCGGGGCCGCCATAGCCGTGGTGGGGGGCGTAGAGGTCGACGCCGTCGTAGCCCCAGTTGCGGGTGCCGGGGAACTCGGCCACGGGCATGACCTCCACGGCGGTGACCCCCAGATCGACCAGGTGGTCGAGGCGGTCGATGGCCCCGTCGAAGGTGCCCTCGGGGCTGAAGGTGCCCACATGGAGCTCGTAGAGCACCGCCGAGGGGAGGTGGAATCCCCGCCAGCGGGCGTCGGACCAGGTGAACGACTCGTGGTCGACGAGCCGGGAGGGGCCGTGCACGCCGTGGGGTTGATGGGGCGAGCGGGGGTCGGGCAGCGGGTCGGAGCCGTCGAGGCGAAAGGCGTAGTCGTCACCGGGTCGGGCCTCGGTCACGTCGGCTTCGAACCAGCCCCGCTCGGCCCTGCGCATGGGCACCGGTCTGTCCCCCACCACGACCTCCACGTGCTCGGCCTTCGGCGCCCACACCCGGAACCTCGTCATCTGCGCCACCGCCTGTCGGTTCCTCGCGGGATGCACCGTGTCATCGACCTCTCAGTCTGACGACGATCATGAGGGGAATGCCTCGTCGCGGGCCAGCAGGGCGACGGGGAACGTGCCCAGCACGGAGGCAACGGACACACGACCGCCGGCGAAGGTCTCCCCGGTGAGGAGGTTGTTCCACCGCCCCGAGGGCAGCTCGACGCCCGTGTCGCCCCAGCCGCCCCGTCGCTCGAGGCCGAGCACCAGGCGGGGCACGACGGTGACGATCTCGTCTCCCCGGCTGAAGGCCACGGCGTGGCCGGCCCCGTCACCGGCGACAGGCAGGGCCAGGTAGCGCCCGGGCTCCCCGGGCCCGAAGACTTCGGGCCGGCGCCGGCGTAGCCGCAGTGCCACCCGGGTGAGGTGCAGCTTGGCCAGCCCGTCGTCATCGCGCACGAGGATCTCGGCTACCCCCATGTCGTCGAGGTCGCCCAGCAGGCGTGCCCGCCGGTCGAAGTCGACGGGCCGGCGGTTGTCGGGATCGACCAGGCTGCGGTCCCACACCTCGGTGCCCTGGTAGATGTCGGCCACGCCCGGAGCGGTGAGCTTCACCAACTGGGCGGCCAGGGCGTTGATCCTCCCGGCCCCGTCGATCGACGCCACGAAGGCCTCCAGCGAGGCCAGGAAGGCATCGTCGGCGAGCACGCCCGTGACGAAGCGAGCCACGGCGTCGTCGTAAGCGGCCACCGGGTCGATCCAGCTGGTGTGGACCTTGGCCTCGCGCGTGGCCTTCTCCACGTAGGTCAGCACCCGGTCCACCGGGATCGGCCAGGCCCCCACCAGCGTCTGGTAGAGCAACCACTCGAGGTTGCGGTCGGGCCAGGTCTCGCCGTTGGGCTGGATGCTGCGGTGCCGCTCGTTGGTGACGGCCCAGGCCGTCACCGCGGTGGAGAGCTCCTCGGGGATCTCCGAGAGCAGCGCGATGCGGGCACGCACGTCCTCACTGCGCTTGGTGTCGTGGGTCGACGACGCCAGCATGGTCGAGGGCCAGTCACGCTGGGTCGTGGCCATGGCCTGATGGAGCTCGGCCGGTTCGATCCCGAAACGACCCGGGTCGCCCCCCACCTCGTTGAGCGAGATCAGGCGGTTGTAGGAGTAGAAGGCGGTGTCCTCCAGGGCTTTGGCCATCACCGGCCCGGTGAACTGCTGGAAGCGAAGGAGCAGCTCGGTGGCGGCCGGCCCCTCCAGGCGACCTCGCAGCACCCGGCCCAGGAGCTCGAACAGCTCGGGATCGAGATCGGGCCGACGCTCCAGCGCGATCTCGAGGGCGGCGCTCAGATGGGCGTCGTCGGCCTCACTGAGGCCCCCATCGGTCCCCACGTAGGTGCGGTAGACGCCGAAGCCGGCAACGACCTCGCCCAGCACCTCGTGCAGCTCGTGGCGGGTGAAGTCGCGGTAGCGCCGGGAGGCCTCGCAGACGGCGACGAAGAGGTGGGCCAGACGGTTGAGGTCGGCGGCCAGCACGTCGCGCATGACGAGCTGCTTCTTGGCCAGGGCGACCTCGCCCCAGTCGGTGGGCTCGCCGGTGAAGGCGGCATAGGCGGCGGTGAGCGGGGCCTCGCCCGCAGCGTCGACGAAGAGGCCGCCGACGAGGTTGAGGAAGTCGTAGCCGGTGGTCCCGTCGACCGGCCAGGGCGGCAGGACCTCCCCGGCCTCGAGGATCTTCTCGACCACCAGCCAGGCCTCGGGGACCTCGCTGCGGAGCCGGCCCAGATAGCCGCCAGGATCACGCAGGCCGTCGGGGTGGTCGACGCGGAGCCCCTCCACCACCCCTTCGGCCACCCAGCCCAGCACCAGGGCGTGGGTCTCGGCGAAGACCTGGGGATCCTCCGCCCGCAGCCCGGCAAGCGAGGTGATGTCGAAGAAGCGGCGGTAGTCGAGCTCGCGGCCGGCGGTGCGCCAGTAGGCCAGCCGGTAGTTCTGTCGCTCCAGCAGGGCGTCGAGCAGCTCGGGGTCGCCGTTGATGCGATCCACGGCGGCGTCGAGGGTGGTGGCCACCTCCTGGCGCTGGCACAGCCGGGCCAGGGCCCGCTTGAGGACCTCCTTGTCCCGGTGGCGGTTGCGCACGCTCATGGCGTCGGTCGCCGTGGCCGGGGGCAGATCGTTGAAGGCGGCGGCCAGGAACTCCAGCTCGTCGTCGTCACCCAGGGACTGGGCGGCGAGGTCGGCCGCGGCCAGCGAGAGGGGCAGGCCGAAGGTGGCCGGTGAGACCGGGAAGCGGTGCTCGAAGTAGTGCACGGAGAACGCACCGCCGTCTCGGGCCAGCACCAGCTCGCCTGCCTCCAGCACCCGTCCGTAGTGGTCGCTCAGCACCGGGATCAACACGGTGTTGCGCAACTTGGACTCCGGGCCCTCCCAGTCGACGTCGAAGTAGGCCGCCCACCGGCTGGACGGGCCGTTCTCCAACACGTCGGTCCACCAGACGTTGCCGGTGGTGATGGCCATGTGGTTGGGCACGATGTCGAGCACGTGGCCCAGCCCGGCCGCGGCAAAGGCGGCGCACATGCGGGCATGGGCCTCGGCTCCGCCCAGCTCGACGTTGACCCGGGCGTGGTCGACCACGTCGTAGCCGTGGGTGCTGCCCGGCGCGGCCTGGAGGTAGGGCGAGCAGTAGAGGTGGGTGACGCCGAGGTCGCGCAGGTACGACGCGATCTCGCCAGCGGCGTCGAAGCCGAACTCGGGGCGCAGCTGGACGCGGTAGGCGGCGCTGGTGGCGCCGACGGCATCAGCCACGGAGGAGCACGACGAGCGACCGCCCCTGGACCTGCACGTCGTCCCCCGCCTTGTACACGCGCGAGCCCTCCACGAGGTCGGGCTCGTCAGTGTCGATGACCACCGTCCACTGCTCCCCGAAGCGCTGCTCGGGCAGGGTGAACGGGAGCGGCTCGTG
>JAHWJI010000032.1 GCA_019348495.1 Actinomycetota bacterium
CAGGCCGAGGGATCGGCGGTGCTCACCGTGCCCGCCGACGACGTCCTCGACGGCGAACCCGACGACGACGTCCTGGCTGACCTCGTGCGCCATCGCGAGCGCTTCACGCCCGAAGACATGTTGGCGGTGGCGTTCAACGGCCTGGCGCGGCGCAGGATGCGGGGGTCCATGCGTCCGGGCGAGGCGAGGTGGCCTCACTGGCGGCCAACCTTCGGGGCGCGCCGGAAGCTGGTGTCGACGTTCGAGGGCCACCAGTGGGCCGTGCCGTCGGCCGATGCCGAGAAGGCGCAGACCGTGCGGCGACTCCGTGCCGCAGTCAGGTTCTCGGTGGGCCGCCTGGGTCTCGAACCCAGCACCTTGGGATTAAAAGTCCCCTGCTCTACCCGATGAGCTAGCGGCCCGGCGCAGCACATCGTATGGGGTGGTGCCGGGCTGGCTCCGGGCCACGCTCACACGGCGATGAGGGCCAAGGGCACCATCAACAGCACGGCGGTGAAGGCGGCCAGACGGGACGGGGAACGAACGGCGGAGCCGGCGACGGCCAGGCACAGTCGCCGCAGGAGCGGATAGGCGAAGGCGAGCAGGCACAGCGTCCAGGCCGTGACCGCCACGGTGACCGCGAGCACCACACGCACGGCGTCTTGGTTGCCGAGCAGCACGGCGGCGACCAGGGTGTCCACCAGGGTGGTGATGTTGGCCCCGGCGATGTACGGCAGGGTGTTGGCCCGACGCAGGTAGCCCTTGGCCACCAGCGGGACGAGGAGGGTCAGCGACACCGAGACCGACAGCGTCAGCAGGGTCACTCCGCACCCCAGCAGGAACATCGGCCACTTGCGGGTGTACCACGCGTCGGCCCGGTCCTCGAGCTGATGGCTGCCGATGGTGGGCAGCACCTTGTCGAACAGGCGGAAGCCCGCCAGGAGCACAGCCACGCCCAGGGGAAACAGCATCCAGCCGGGCACAAGGGCGGTCATGAGATCGACCGCCCACCCGAAGAGCGCGTCGGTGACCGACGTGAGCGCCGGCGAGGTCCCGACGTCGAAGCCGTCGTAGACGCCCCGCTGCAACAGGGCGTAACCGACGACGGCGCCGGGGAGGTAGGCCCCAGCGGTCATGAGCAGCGACAGGATCCCGATGGAGATGGGGGCCCGCCGGCCGCTCGTGCCCCTACGGCGCACGGCGAAGATGACACCGACCACGAGGACGACGAAGGCGGCCCCCAGGCGCGAACCGGTGAGCATGGTGAAGGATTGCGTGCGGGAGATGGCACCGCCGTCGAGCAGGGCGAGCGACGACGCCGCCACCGGTGACCCCGACAGCACCACGCATGCCCCCAGCCACCCGAGCCCCAGCGTGCTCCAGGCGTTGTCGGTGAACACCGACCCCTCCAGGGTGGGGACGAGCGCCGCGGCTCCCGCCTTCATGAGCCCGAGGGCGGTCACGAACAGCCCGAGGCCGAAGAGGAGGAAGACCGCGCGCAAGGCCAACGGCGTCGGGGCCTCAGCCACGACGACGACGTCCTCGGACGGCAGCTCCCGCCCCGGAACGTGCGCCACCACGGCGCGCTCGTCAGCCACGCTGGCAGTCAACCAATGTCCACTGACTAGGTCAAGATGATCAAGAAGGTGGACAAGAGCGCGACGTCGCCGTCGACGCCGCTCTACTCAGCGCCGCTCCCAGGCACCCGGTTGGGCCAGCTCGTCGGCCACCACCGCGGGCAGCGCGCCAGCAGCGATGTCGGCCACTGTCACGTGCTCGAGGATCCGCCGGAGGGCAGCCCGACTGGCCAGCCACACGTCACGCAGCCCGTCGGCGGGAGGCCGGTAGTCCAGCAGCTCGGGAGGAACGCCGTGCACGTCGGCCAGCGGACCCTCCACGGCGCGGATCACGTCGGCCACGGAGACCTCGGAGGCGGGCCGGGCCAGCCAGTAACCCCCGTCGGCACCCCGCCTGCTGGCCACCAGCTTGGCCACCTTCAGCTCGCTCAGGATGTTGAGCAGGAAGCGCACGGGGATGTCCTGTGCCCCGCTGAGCTGATCGGCCTTGGTCGGCGCGGTGGGGTTGGCGGGGACCAGCTCGACCAGGGCTCGCACCGCGTAGTCCACCTTGGCCGTCACCCGCACGTCCCGATTGTCGCACGCAGGCCACCGCCGGTCGCTCCCGGGGTCGGTGGCATCGCAGCGGTAGGGTGATGTCATGGAGGCGGCGATGATCCCGGTGGCGGGAACCGGCTACCCGCACCCTGGGGACGAGGATGCGGTCGAGGAGCTCGGCCGCATCGAAGCGGCGCTGCGGGAGGTCGACGGCGCCATGGCTCGACTCGACGACGGCAGCTACGGCACCTGTGCGGAGTGTGGGGCCCTGTTGGCCGACGAGGTCCTGGAGTCCGACCCCACCGCCCGGTCCTGCCCCGACCACCACTGACGCTCCTCGTGCGCGTGCCCCGCGGTCGCCTCGTCCCGCTGGCGGCGGCCTCGGCCCTGGGCGTAGCGGCTGCCGGCACCTGGTTGTCCCATCCGGACCGGCGCCACCATCTTCGCCGCAGCGTCCGGGTCTGGCGCCTCACCGCCCGCCGGGGACTGTCGTGGGCGGTGCTGCAGGTGCGGGGACGGCGGGCCGACGAGGAGCGGCGGGCCCAACTGGAGGAGCGCTTCGCCATCCGCACCGCTGAGGACGTCGCCCGCGAGTTGGGCAACATGAAGGGCGTGGTGATGAAGGCGGGCCAGATGGTCTCCTTCATCGCCGAGGGCCTTCCTCCCGAGGCCAAGGCCGCCCTGGCCACGCTCCAGGCCGACGTCGCCCCCATGGCCCCCAGCCTGGCCGAACAGGTGGTCCGCGACGAGTTGGGCGCCGGCGTCGAGCGCCTGTTCTTGGACTGGGACCCGATCCCGGTGGCGGCGGCGTCGATCGGCCAGGTCCACCGGGCCGTCATGCCCGACGGCCGGGTGGTGGCGGTCAAGGTCCAGTACCCCGGTATCGACCGGGCCATCACCAGCGACCTCGACAACGCCGAGCTCCTCTACGGCCTGTTCTCGTCGTTTGCCCTGAAGGGCCTCGACTCCCGGGCCTTCGTCGACGAGCTGCGCGACCGGATGGGCGACGAGCTCGACTACCGCCTGGAGGCGAGCTGTCAGTCGGAGTTCGCCCATCGCTACCGGGGTCATCCCTTCATCCACGTGCCCGACGTCGTCCCCGAGCGCTCAGCGCGCCGGGTGCTCACCAGCACGTGGGTCGACGGTCGGCGTTGGGAGGATTTCTTGGCCACCGCTGATCGCGACGCTCGCCAGCGGGCCGGCGAGGTGCTGTTCCGCTTCGCTCAGGGATCGGTCCACCGCCACCGGGTCTTCAACGGCGACCCCCATCCCGGCAACTACCGCTTCCACGCCGACGGCTCGGTCACCTTCCTCGACTTCGGGTTGGTCAAGCGCTTCACCCCGGGGGAGCTGGAGCAGCTCACCCCGGTGCTCGAGCCGTTGCTGGCCCACGACGCCAGGGGGACGGTGCGCATGCTGGTCGACGCCGGGTTCCTCGTCTCCGATCACGGGCTCGATCCCGAGGTGGTGTGGGACTACGTCTCCAACCCCTACTCCCCCTACCTCCAAGAGCAGTTCACCTTCACCCAGGAGTGGGTCGCCCAGGCGCTGCATCGGGCGCTGGACCTTTCCGGTCCGGCTTCGGAGGTGGTCAAGCGCCTTGACATGCCCCCGTCGTTCGTCATCCTCGATCGGGTGGTGTGGGGCATGTCGGCCCTGCTGGGACGGCTCGAGGCCACCGGCCGGTGGCGGGGGATCCTCGAGGAGTACCGCACGGGAGCGCCGCCCGTGACCGAGCTGGGCCGGATTGAAGCCGCGTGGACGGCCGCCCACCGCTAGAGCTCTTGGGGGATGGTGACGAGCACCTCGTCGGGATCTACGAGCAACAGCCGGGGACCCGCCCTCATCTGCTGGCGGTCCGCCTCCAGCCACACGCCTCCCAGGTTGGGCAACGGGCTGTTCGCAGCACCGAGGTGGCGCTCGAGGCGCCGGATGAGGCCACCGTGGGAGACCACCAGGACGCGGGCGTCACCGTAGGTCCGCACCACCTCGTCGACCGCCTCCAGACCTCGCCGCAGCAGTGCCGTCGACGGCTCTCCACCGGGGATGTCAGGTGTCGGCTCGGCCAGGATGCCGGGCCAGCGAGCCTCGATCTCCGAGCGCGTCAGCCCGGTGAACTGGCCGACGTCGCGCTCGCGCCACTGACGAATCACCGACACGGGCCCGAGCTCGAGGTGCTCGGCCATGATCCTCGCCGTCTCCGAGGCCCGCTGCAGGTCCGACGAGACCAAGGCGTCGACGTCACCGCGCAGGGACGCCGCCGCCTGGCGCGCCTGTGCCAGTCCCAACGGCGACAGGGGCGGGTCGGCCTGGCCCTGCCACCTCCCCACGGCGTTCCACTCCGACTGGCCGTGGCGGACCAGGAGCAGCCGGGTCACGAACGGAGGTGGCGCCGAGCGGTCCTGTGCATGATCGGCGACCCTAACCGAGCCCCTGAGCCAGGCTGGCGGTGGGCCAGGACCGTGGCCGACGGCACGGCGGTACCCTTCGGTCCCGGTTCGTCGAGGAGGAGGATGCATGGAGCACCACACGAGCTGCGGGGGGGCCATCGCCTCGGTGACACGCTGACCGTGGCCGTGCTCCGCCTCTTCGCGTCGGCTCGGGAGTCGGCCGGGACCGACCGCGACGACATCGAGGCCGACACGGTGGGGGCCGTGCTCGACGAGGCTCGCCGGCGCTACGGTCCCGGCTTCGAGCAGGTGCTCGCCGGGTGCCGGGTCTGGTGCAACGGCGAGCCCGCTTCGGTCGACGACGCGGTCGGCGTCGATGACGAGGTGGCCGTGCTTCCGCCGGTCTCCGGTGGCTGAGCTCACGGCCGCCGGTCGCCTGCGACAGGGCTTCAGCCGCCCTCCCCGCCGGCTCGCCGTCGTCCACGACACCGACGGGCCGAGGGTTCGCTGGGGTCTGGTGTGGTTCGTCGCCTCCCTCGCCGGAGCCGTCGTGGCGCGCGGCCTGCTCGCCGTGGTGATGGCGCTGGCCGCCGGCCTCGCCGCTGATCAGCTCCTGCGACTCCGGGACTCCGACGACGCCGCCGCCGCCGGAACCCGACCAGGTGGCCTGCTCTCCGACCCGCGCCGCCTACCGGCCACCCTCGCCGCCGCCGCCCTTCCTCTCGCCGCCGCCGCCGGTACCGACACCCTCGCCGCCGCCCTTCCTGCCGTCGTGGTGGTCATCCTGGTCCAGCGGCTGTGCACCGCACCGGTGCAGCCGGGTCACGCCCGGGCCGTCACCGACGCCGCCCTGGCGACCTCCACGGCCGTGGGCATCGGCCTGGCCGCGGCTGCGCCCGTGCTGGCCCATGGCTTCGGGGCGCAGGCGGCGGTGGTGGTCCTGCTCCTGGTGTGCGCCTACGACGCCGGCGACTTCCTGGTGGGCAGCGGCTCGGCGACCGTCTGGGAGGGCCCGGCCGCCGGTGTCGCCGCCGTGGCGGTGGCTACCTTCGCTGTCTCCGTAGTTCCCCTCGAGCCCCTCGACGCCCGGGCCGCCTACGCCCTCGGCGCCATCACTTGCGTCCTCGCCCCCCTCGGCCCCCTGGCCGGCTCCCTCCTCATCGGCGACGGCCGACGCCCCGCCCGCTTCCTCCGCCGCTTGGACTCCCTGCTCATCCTCGGCCCCATCCTCCCCTACGCCCTGGGGGCGATCCTCTGATCGCCCTTCGCCCTCACTCGCTGCCCTCCGTCCGGGCGAGCTCCACCCCCGTTCAGAGCGAGTCTCGTGCGCGAAACTTCCGAAACACGGCACTACCCGCACGAGATGCCAATGCGCCCTCACTGGGTGGGCCCCGAGATGATCGGGGCGGGAGGTAGCCGGCCCTGGGGACTGGCAGTAGAGCCAGCCGCACGCCGGCCCAAAGGGTCAGGCCTTCTTGGTCTCTTGGTAGATCCTGTCGATCTCGGCGATGGCGTCGAGGAGCTGCTGGCCCTGGGTCGGGTCCTGGGACTTCTTGGCGTCGCCGGCCAGCTTGGTGGCGGTCCAGAACTTGTCGTGCAGGTCGGGGTAGGCCTCGAGGTGGTTGGGCTTGAAGTAGTCGGTCCACAGCACCCACAGGTGGTGCTTGACCAGGTCGGCCCGTTCCTCCTTGATGAGGACCGCCCGCTGCTTGAACACCGGGTCGTCGGAGTCCTGGAACTTCTGTTGGATGCCCCTGACCGACTCCGCTTCGACGCGGGCCTGGGCCGGGTCGTAGACCCCGCAGGGCAGGTCGCAGTGGGCGTAGGCGGTGACCGGCTGGTGGATGCGGTCGATGGCGACGAGCAAGCGGGACATCATGCGGAGGCTCCTTGGTCGGCGACTACACGGACAGGTACACCTTCTGTTGAGAATGGCGCGACCTCGACCCTACCCCTGGCTCCTGGCTTCCATCACGGCCAGCCTGCTCGTCCTCGCCGGGCGGCGTCTGCTGCGCATCGAGGTGCAGGGGCAGAGCATGGCTCCCGGGTTGCGGCCCGGTGACCGGTTGCTGGCGGTGCGCGGCCTGCCACCTCGTGCCCGGGACGTCGTCACCGTGACCGATCCCCGCCAGCCCTCCCGGGTGCTGGTGAAGCGGGTCGTGTCGGTGCAGGGCGACGGTCGCGTGGAGCTCGCCGGCGACAACCCCCGGGCCAGCACCGACAGTCGCAGCTTCGGCCCCGTGCCCGCGGCATCGGTCACCGCACGGGTGCTCTGGCGCTACTGGCCCCCCCAGCGTCGAGGGTGGTTCCCCGATCGGCTGACGTCCGCCCGGAGCCGGCCGGCGGTGCTCGGGTAGGCTGGCTCCGATGGATCGAGCCCGCTTCCAGCACGTGCTCGACTCCAGCCGGATGGGCGACCCCACGGCGCTGTCGATGGAGGACCTGCGCACGCGCCGGTCCGAACTGCAGGGCGTCGAGGTGACGCTGTCGTACCAACGGCGCATGGCCCAGGGGCGCCTCGACATCGTCGCCGCCGAACGGCGGCGCCGCGAGACCGGGGGCCAACCGCTCGATCCCGAAGGCATCGTGGCCCAATTGAGCGAGATCCTCGCTCCCCGCACCCGGGGACCGGGCAACGGCCGCCTGGCCCAGTTGCTCGCTCCCGACCCCGATGAGGCCGAGACTCCCGAGCTCGACGCCATCGCCGGCCCCGACGTACTGGCCTCGTTGACCGAGCTCACCGACGACGACCTCGACCGGCTGGTCGATGCGCTGGCCGAGTTCGAGTCGGAGTGCTCGGCCGCCCGCCGCCAGCTCCACGAGCGAATCGACCAGTTGCAGGCCGAGGTGGTGCGCCGCTACCGCACCGGCGAGGCGACCGTGGAGACGCTGCTCAAGTGACTGGTCCGTCGATCGCTCGCCCCCGCCGGGCCGTGCTGGTGGTCGACGACGACGACCGGGTGCGAGCAGTGGTGCGAGCCGTGCTCGAGGCCGACGACTTCCACGTGGCCGAGGCGGCCGACGGCCCTTCGGCCCTCGAGCTGCTGGAGGCCGATGAAAGCCGAGCCAAGGATGCGACCGGCGGGGCTGGCGATGGCACCACCCGGCCCAACGTCTTGGTGCTCGACGTCATGATGCCGGGAATGGACGGCATCGAGGTCTGCCGCCAGATCGACCACCGCACCACCAAGGTGCTGATGCTGACCGCCCGAGAAGACCTCGCCACCCGCGAGGCCAGTGCCGCAGCCGGCGCCGACGCCTTCTTGGCCAAGCCCTTCTCGGCCGTCGAGCTCCTCGACGCCATCGAGGCGCTCTCCGCCGATGGTCCATCAGCCTGAGCCGGGGCCCGCCCCCGTCGCCGCGTCCGACCCCGACGGCCTCGAGGCCCAGTTGCGGGTCTTCGCCACCGAGATCGGCGGGCTGTACCGGGCGCAAAAGGAACGGGCCGAACAACTCGAGACGGCGCTCGGCGCGCTGAAGACGGCCTACCTCGAGACCATTCGCTCCTTCGCCTTTGTCGTCGAGGCCAAGGACGCCTACACGGGCCAGCACCTGGAGCGCTGCCGGGCCTACGGCGTCGCCCTCATGCAGGAGCTGGGTGTGGCCGAGGACCACCCCGACGCCGAGTACGGGTTCCTGCTCCACGACGCCGGAAAGATCGGCGTCCCCGAGCGGATCTTGTCCAAACCCGGACCTCTGACTGCCGCCGAGTGGCGGATCATGCGCACCCATCCCGTGATCGGCTTCCAGATGCTGGAGAACATCCCCTTCATGACCACGGCGGCCGAGATCGTGCGCTGCCACCACGAGATGTTCGACGGGTCGGGCTATCCCGAGCGTCTGGCCGGTGAGGGGATCCCGCTGCCCGCCCGGGCCTTCAGCATCGTCGACGCCTTCGACGCCATGACCACCGACCGTCCCTACCGTCCGGCCATGCCCGTCGAGCGCGCCGCCGCCGAGCTCGAGCGCATGGCCGGCACCCAGTTCGATCCTGAGGTGGTGACCGTCTTCCTCCCCCTCATCGACCGCCTTCCCGCCCTGAACGCCAGCTGATCGCTCCGTCGGCGGAATCAGCGCCGCTCCCAGGAGGTTGACCACACTCGTGCGCAGGCTGGCGGTGCTCTCGTTCCACACCTCGCCGCTGGTCCAGCCGGGCGTAGGCGACAGCGGTGGGATGAACGTCTACGTGCGAGAGCTGGTCTCGGCCCTGGCCCAGGCCGGCGTGAGCTGCGACGTCTACACCCGGGCGTGGTCGGACGACCTCGCTCCCGAGGTCCTGGTCGAGCCCGGCTTCCGGGTGCTCCACGTCGACGCCGGCCCCCGGTCCGACGTTGCCAAGGAAGAGTTGGCGGGGCTCGTGCCCGACTTCACCGACGGTGTCGTCGATCACATCCGCCGCTCGGGCGACGTGGATGCCATCCACGCCAACTACTGGCTCTCGGGCGTGGCCGGCCACATCGCCAAGCACCGGCTGTCGCTGCCTCTGGTCTCGACGTTCCACACCCTGGCCCGGGTCAAGGCCGAGGCCGCCCTGGCCGAGCCCGGTGGCCAACCCCGGGCCACGGCCGAGGCCGAGGTGATTGCCTGCAGCGACGCCATCCTGGCCAACGGCGAGGAGGAGGCCGAGGAGCTGCGCCGCCACTACGACGCGCCCCCACAGCGCATCGAGGTCGTCCCCCCCGGCGTCGACCACGCCTTCTTCTCCCCGGGCGATCGCGACGGCGCCCGGGCCGCCCTCGGCTGGGCCGAGCCGGGCCGGATCTCGGCGGTGGGCGGCAGGCGTGCCGCCCAACACCCCGTCCTGTTGTTCGTCGGGCGCATCCAGCCCCTCAAGGGCCTGGACGTCGCCGTGGCCACCCTGGCCGAGCTCGACCGCGGCGACGCCGAGTTGGTCGTGGTCGGGGGCCCGAGCGGCGCCGAGGGCAACGCCGAGCTGGCCCGGGTGCACGAGCTCGCCGCCGACTTGGGAGTGGCCCGCCAGGTGCGCTTCGTCGAGCCCCAGCCCCACCACCTCCTTTCCACCTGGTACCGGGCCGCCGACGTCGTGTTGGTCCCCAGCCGTTCGGAGTCCTTCGGCCTGGTCGCCCTGGAGGCGGCGGCGTGCGGCCGCCCCGTGGTGGCCGCGGCCGTGGGCGGCCTGCGCACGGTGGTCGACCACGGCCACACCGGCTTCCTCGTCGAGGACCGCCACCCCCGTGCCTACGCGGCGCGCGTGGTCGACATCCTCGACGATGCCGGGCTGGCCGCCCGCCTGGGGACCGCCGCCGCCACTCGAGCCGGTGGCTACACCTGGTCGACGACCGCCGCTCGGCTCCGGCGGCTCTACGCCGACCTCGCCGCCCGTCAACTGGTGCAGTGTTGAGTATCTCGATGTTTCTCGTTGCTTTTCGCTGAGCGACGGATCTAGGGTGAGCCAAGGAGCCCGAGGGGCGCAGCGGCCGGCCTCGTTCGGGGAAGTACGAGCATCGTCGTCAGATTCCTCGGGCTCCTCCACCCCATCCGACCGTCCCCGGCCCCGGCGGCCTCCTCGAGCCCTGATCTTCGCCGTCACCGTCACCGGCATCATGGCCAACACCCTGGTGGCGCCGGCCATCCCCGACATCCTCGATGGGCTCGGCGTGGCCCAGAGCCGAGCCGGCCTCGTGCTGGCTGCGGCCACGTTGCCCGGGATCGTGGTGGCGCCGATCGTCGGACTGCTGGCCGATCGTTACGGACGCCGAGAGGTGCTGATCCCGTGCCTGGCCAGCTTCGGGCTCTTCGGTGGTCTGGCAGGACTGGCTCCCAGCTTCCCCGTCCTGCTGGCGGCCCGTCTGGTCCAGGGGGTGGGCTCGGCCGGGCTCATCAACCTCGCCGTGGTGGTCATCGCCGACCACTGGCACGGGGCCGACCGGGCCCGGGTGATCGGGCAGAACTCGGCCGTGCTCACCATCGCCCTCGCCGTGCTTCCTCCCCTGGGGGGTGGCCTGGCCGACTGGGGCGGATGGCGGGCGACGTTCGCCCCCTACTGGTTGGGGCTGGTCACCGCCATCGGCGTCGCCCTGGTCGTGGACCGCTCGCCGCGGCGCGACGTGCGGGTCGGCGAGCAACTGCGCCACGCGCTGGGCTACCTGCGCTCGGCGCCGCTGCTGGCGGCCATCGCCAGCGGCACCGTGCTGTTCGTCTTGATCTTCGGGCTGATGCTCACCGCCCTGCCCCTGTACCTGGCCGAGGAGTTCGGGCTCTCGGCCTCCGCCCGTGGCGTGGTGCTGGGCGTCCCCGCCCTGACCGCGACGGTCGCGGCGCTGGCGCTCGGGCGCCTCACCGAGCGATTCGGCGCCCGCCGCCTGTTGGTCACCGCCTCGGCGGTGCTGGCGGTCGCCTTCGCCGTCATCGCCGGCGCCCCGGTCCTGGCCGTGGTGGTCCTCGGTGCCCTCCTCTACGGCTTCGGTGAGGGGGCGGCCGTGCCCTCCCTGCAGGCCATCGTGGCCGGCTCCGCGCCGGCGTCGAGCCGGGGTGCGGTCGTCGCCGTGTGGGTGGGCGGCGTCCGGACCGGCCAGACCACTGGCCCCCTCCTCGCCGGCCTCGCCCTCACCCACCTGGGTGGCCCCGGAACCTTCGTGGCCGGAGCCGCCCTGGCCCTCGCCTTGCTGGTGGCCCAGGTGCTCAGCGGCCACCCCGGCGGCGTCGACACCTGAGCGCGCCACCCGGGCGCAAGAGCTGCCGGCGCCGGCGGGTACTGGCGGCCCACGTTGCGATCCTGTTACGTTGCTCCGAGTCCGCCACGCCGACCCGGCTCCCCCGACGATGCGATCGCCACTCCGTCCGCCCCGAGCCACGTCGTCCCTGTGCAGGAGAGAACAACGAGCGCCGACCGCATGACCAGGATCAAGATCACGCTCGCCGTCGTCGTCCTCGCCCTGCTCGGGGTGCATATCGGGCCGGCAGGCGCCACCGCCAAGGATCCCCGGACGGCGCGCAAGGAGGCTCGCGACCGCCAGGCCCAGCTCGCCGAGGAGCTGGACGGGCTGGCCGCCTCCGAGAACGAGCTCCTCGACGCCATCGCCGTGCTCAGCGAGCAGGTCAACGCCCAGTCGGGTGAGGTGGAGGCGGCGCGCCAGGCCGTCGCCGTGGCCGAGCGCGACGTGGCCGAGGCCGAGCAGGCCATGGCCGAGACCGGTGCGAACATCGACGGCCTCACCGACGCCGTGGTCCAGCGGGCCGTCCAGACGTTCATCCGACCCAGCGGCGACGGTCTGGACGAGGTGGTGCAGTCCCGGGACATCGCCGAGGCGTCCCGCAAGCAGGCGCTGCTCGATCAGGTGACCGCCAACGACGAGGACGTCATCGACCAGCTCAACGCCGCCCGTGAGGACTTCGAACGGCAGCGGGCCGAAGCCGGGGAGGCCACGGCCAAGGCTGATCGGCGCCGGCTCGAGACCGAGGCCCGCCTGAACGAGCTCGAGACCACACGGGCCGAGCAGGCGCGCCTGGTGGCCAACCTGGACACCCGCCAGGCCGAGCTGTCACAGGAGATCCAAGCCCAAGAGCAGAGCGAGGCGGAGCTCACCCGCATCATCCAAGAGGCGGAGGCCCGGGCGGCGGCCCAGGCGGCGGCCCAGGCCCCGGTTGGCTCGAGGGTGGGCGCCGCCGTGGGCGCGACGGTTGATCGCACGGTCGGCGGAGGCGGGTGCATCTGGCCCGCCCGGGGCCGGGTCACCTCCGAGTTCGGCAACCGCTGGGGGCGCCTGCACGCCGGCATCGACATCGGGGCACCGTCGGGGACGCCCATCTACGCCGCCCAAGCGGGGACCGTGATCTTCTCCGGAGCGCAGAGCGGCTACGGCAACGTGATCATCCTGTCCCACGGCGGTGGGCTGACCACCCTCTACGGGCACCAGAGCCGCCTGGCGGCATCCGACGGGCAACAGGTGGGCCAGGGCGACAACATCGGCTTCGTGGGCAACACCGGCCGTTCCACCGGGCCCCACCTCCACTTCGAGACCCGCTACGGCGGATCGGCGCGCAACCCCCGCGGCTGCCTGCCGTAGGGCGGTCCCGGTAGCTTCTGGCCATGAGCGCCAAGCTGGTCGTCGTGGGCGGGGGCCGGATGGGCGAGGCCCTGGTGGGCGGCTTGCTGGCGGGTGGGTGGGACATCGCCGAGCTGTGCGTGGTCGAGAAGCTGGCCGAGCGCCGCCGCGTGTTGGTCGAGCGCCTACCCGGCCTGCGGGTGGAGTCGGCGCCTCCCGATGCCGAGGGCGTGGTGCTGGCCGTCAAGCCCGTCGACGTGGCGGCTTCCTGCCAGGCCGTGGCCGACGCCGGCTGCGCCCGGGTGCTCTCCATCGCTGCGGGGGTGACCCTTGCCACCCTCGAGGAAGCCCTCGGGGCCCAGTCGAACCGGCTCCCGGTCATACGGGCGATGCCCAACACCCCGGCTCTGGTCGGCGCCGGGGCGGCCGCCGTCGCCGGCGGCACCTGGGCCGAGGACGCCGACATGTCCTGGGCCGAGGGAATCCTCGCCTCGGTGGGGACGGTGGTACGGGTCCCTGAAGCCCAGCTCGACGCCGTGACCGGGCTCTCGGGCTCGGGGCCCGCCTACGTCTTCTTGGTGGCCGAGGCCCTCATCGACGCCGGGGTCCTCGTCGGCCTGCCCCACGAGGTGAGCCACGGCCTCGCCGTCCAGACGCTGCTGGGCGCCGCCCGGCTCCTGGGCGAGTCGGGAGAGACCCCGTCGGCCCTGCGCGGCGCCGTCACCTCGCCCGGAGGCACCACGGCCGCCGGCCTGCGCGCCCTCGAAGCCCGGGGGCTGCGCAGCGCGCTCGTCGAAGCGGTGGTGGCCGCCACCGAGCGCTCCCGACAGCTGGGCACGGCCGGCGCCACTGCGCCCTGAGGCCGCCCGACACCACCCCTTCCCCCACCGCCCACACTGGCCTACAGTGCCAACAAGCGGAGAAGGGATGTCTCTCATGGCCCAGTTCCCGGGTCGCGCCCAGTACCTGACCGTCGCCGAGGTGGCCGCCACCCTCCGGGTGTCGACCATGACCGTCTACCGACTGATCAAGTCGGGCGACCTCGTCGCCGTGCGGGTGGGCAAGTCCTATCGACTGGCGACCGACGAGGTCGATCGCTACCTCGCGCGAGGCTTCACCGAAGCGGGGTAGCAGCCGGGGCGCCGGGGTAGCGTCGGGGCCCGATGCCCGACCGCCTCGAGACCATCTCGTTCCTCTCCGACTACGGCGCCGACGACGAGTTCGCGGGCGTGGTGCGCTCGGTCATCCGCACGATCGCCCCGCACGCCTCGGTCGTCGACCTCTGCCACGGCATCCCGGCCCACGACGTGCGGGCCGGCAGCCTGGCCCTGGCCCGGGCCGTGCAGTACCTGGCCCCAGGCGTCGTGCTGGCGGTGGTCGATCCCGGTGTGGGCACCGAGCGTCGGGCCGTGGCGGTGGAGGTGGCCGAGCACGGCAGCGTCTTCGTCGGTCCCGACAACGGCCTGCTGGCCTCGGCCGTGGCCCTGGCCGGGGGCGCCAGCCGGGCCGTGGCCCTCACCGACGAGCGCTTCCACCTGCCCTCACCCGGCCCCACCTTCGCCGGGCGCGATGTGTTCGCCCCCGCTGCCGCCCACCTCTGCAACGGCCAGCCCCTCGACGATCTGGGCGAGCCCGTCGATCCGGCCACGCTCCTGCCTGGCGTGTTGCCGCTCACCCGGGTGGAGGGCGAGCGGTTGGTGGCCGAGGTGCTGTGGGTCGACCGCTTCGGCAACGTGCAGCTCAACGTCGACCCCGACGAGCTGAAAGGCTTCCCCGATCCCGTGGCCCTGTCCTTCCACGGCTCGGTGCGCAGCGCACGGCGGGCCCCGGTCTACGGCGACATCCCCACGGGTGCCATCGGTCTGGTCGTCGACGCCTACGGGTTGGTCTCGGTGTGCGCCGATCGCCGCCCGGCTGCGGCCGAGCTGGGCCTCGGCGTGGGCGACAGCGTCACCCTGGGCGATGTCGACGGCCCGGGTGGCGCCAGTGGGGACGCCGGCCCCGCCGCCCGGAGCCCGTCCACCCTCACGATTCGCCCGGCCACCGAGCGGCGACCCTCATGAGGCCGGCAACCACCATCGCCGTGGCCCTGCTGCTCCTGCTGATCCTGATCGCCGGAGTCATCCAGTTCGTGGTGCTGACCTGATCCCCGGCCAACCCACGACCGCCGAAGAGGAACCCTCCTCACCACCGGCCGCCGGCCACGACCGCCGGGACGTCTAGAAGAGGGTGCGACAGAGGCGGGTGATCTCCCGCTCCAGGGACTCGAGGCCCTCGACCTTGCCCAGCACCAGCGAGACGCCGACCTCGTCGGCCCGGCGCTCGAGCTCGGGGTCGACGAACGCGGTGTAGAGGATCATGACCAGGTCCGGGTGGGTGGCCCGGATGCGCGCCGCGGTCTCCAGCCCGTCGACGACGGGCATCTTGTAGTCGATGACGGCCACGTCGATGGCCACCTCCTCGACTCGCTCCAGCGCCTCGGCCCCACTGGCCGCCTCGGCCACCACCGCGAAGCCGTCGAGGTCGAGCATGTTGCGCAGCATGCGCCGGACGTGGTCGGTGTCGTCGACGACCATGACCCGGATCGGCTCGTCCATCCGACCACGACGCTACCGGTGACGGGAGAAGCCGAGATGGTCCGGTCCTGCGCCTGGCTCCACTGCTACCGTCTGCGTCGCGGACCTCCTCCTGATCGTCAACCCTTCGGCGTCAGCCGTCACCGCCCGGGCCCGGGTGGTGATCCACAAGGCCCTCGCGGCCGACCACAGCGTCGAGATGGTCGCCACCAGCCGGCGGGGCCACGCCACCCGCCTGGCTCAGGGAGCGGCCGCCGCCGGCACCGACGTCGTCGTCGTCCTCGGAGGCGACGGCACGCTCAACGAGGCGGCCAACGGCCTGGCCCGATCGGAGACGGCCATGGCGGCGCTACCCGGTGGCTCCACCAACGTCTTCGCCCGCACGCTGGGTCTGCCCAACGACCCCATCGAGGCCACGGCCGACGTCCTCGAGGCCATGGAGCACAACGCCGTTCGCCGGGTTGGCCTGGGTTCGGTGAACGGCCGCTACTTCCTGTTCCACACCGGCATCGGCTTCGACGCCGCCGTGGTCGCCCAGGTCGAGCGCCGGGCCGCTCTCAAGCGCTACGCCGGGCACCCCCTCTACGCCTACGCCACGTTGTCGACGTGGTTCCGCCACTACGACCGCAGCCGGCCCCGCTTCGCCGTGCACCTGCCCGACGAGGCCGTGGTCGATGACGCCTACTTCGCCGTGTGCAGCAACACCGATCCCTACACCTTCATGGGCAAGCGCCCGCTGCACGTGGCCCCCGACGCCACCTTCGACCGGGGCCTGGCCATGTTCAGCCTGCGCTCCCTCTCACTGGGCACCGTCGCCACAGTGGTCTCATCGGCCATGGTGCGGGGCAGCCGGGCCCGGCGCCACCGCCTCAGCCACTACCGCAGCGACCTGACCGAGCTCACCGTTCGGGGCCACGGTCCCTTCCCCTACCAGGTCGACGGCGACTACCTGGGCGAGGTCGACGAGTTGGTCTTTCGCCACGAACCAGATGCCCTTCGCCTGGTGGTACCACACTGACCCTTGCGCCGGCGCAGAGGTGCTCAGTACGCTCTCGCTGCGTCCCGGCCGGTGGCAGGGGGTTCCACCACGGGAAGTGTGAAGGTCACGACATGCAGGGGGAGCAGTGGCGTTGACGGCCAACGGATTCGACTCTTGGGCTCTGGACGAGTGGCGCGCCCAAGCGTCGTGTCGCAACGCCGACCCTGACCTGTTCTTCCCCGTCGGCACCACCGGGCCGGCCGTCTCGCAGATCGAAGCGGCCAAGATCGTCTGCCGGGCCTGTCCGGTCCAGGCCCCCTGTCTCGAGTTCGCCCTGGCCACCAACCAGGACTCGGGCGTGTGGGGCGCGGCCTCCGAGGAGGAACGCCGGATGCTGCGCAAGCAGCGTCGCCGGGCCAGCTGAGCGGCTGCCTTCCCAGCCTCTCGGGCGCTCGAAGAGCTAGCCCTGCATCGACACGTCGGGAACCAGCGGTACCCGGACCTCGACCACGGTGCCCTTGGACGCACCACCGCTGTCCTGGCCGTTGCCCATGGTGATGGAGCCGTCGATCTGGGTGGTCACCAGGCTGCGCACGATCGACAGCCCCAGGCCCTTGGCCGAATCGAGGTCGAAGTCCGCCGGCAGTCCCACCCCGTCGTCGACGACTCGGAGGACCAGGCAAACGCCGTCGTTGTGGAGCCCGACGGTGACGCGCCCCACGTCCCCAGCCGCCTCGCCGGCCGGGTCGGCCACGGTGGCCGGGTCGACTTGGTCGACAGGCTCGACCGGGCTGACCGGGCTGACCGGGAAGGCGTGGTCGGCGGCGTTTTGGAGCAGCTCGGTCAACACCACGGCCAGAGGTGTGGCCACCCGTGCCGGGAGCCTGCCCGGATCTCCCTCCACGCAGAAGCGGACCGGTCGTTCCGGCGAGACCAGGCTCTCCTCCACGTTGCGGACCAAGGGGCGCACGATGTCGTTGAAGGCCACGTCGCCGCCGCCCTCGTGCGACAGGGTCTCGTGCACCAGGGCGATGGACCGGATGCGCCGCACCGACTCCTCGATGGCTCCCTTGGCCTCCAGAGAGGTGAGTCGACGGCCCTGGAGGCGCAGCAACGAGGAGATCGTCTGCAGGTTGTTCTTGACCCGGTGGTGGATCTCCCGGATGGTGGCGTCGAGGGAGACGACGAGGCGGTCGCGCCGACGCAGCTCGGAGATGTCGCGCAGCAACAACAGCGCTCCCGTGGCCTGGCCCCCCTCCAGCAGCGGTAGGCAGCGCAGGAGCACGGTGATGTCGTCGCCCCGCTCGATCTCCTCGGTGACGGGGCCACCGATGGCGAAGGCGGTTCGCACCACCACCTCCTCCAGTCCGAGGTCGCTCAACCGCTCCCCCTCGGCGTTGACGTGCACGCCCAGGCGATGGAGGGCGGAGACCGCGTTGGGTGAGGCGTAGACCACCCGACCGGCGCCGTCGAGGACCAAGGCGCCATCGCCCACCCGGGGCGCCTCCTCGGTCTCGGTGTCCTCCACGGCGAAGGGGAACGTCCCGTCGGCGATCATCGCCGCGAAGCGCCGGAACACCGACATGTAGGTTCGCTCCAGCTCGCCCGGCTGGCGCCCGAGCGACGGCATCGACTCGCGGCTGCACACGGCCACCACCGAGCCGTCCCAGCGCACCGGCACGGCCAGGACCTGGATGGGGCCGGCCTCCTCGGGCAGGGTGATCTCGCCCTCGGCCATCTCTCCTCGGGCAAAGGCCTGCGCCACCACGGGATGCTCGGCCGCGTCGACCTCGGCCCCCACGAAGTCGCTGAGGTAGACCGTTTGGTTGGTGGTGGGGCGGACCTGGCCCACCACCACGAAGCTGGTGCCATCGCTGCCGGCCAGGGGCACGAACAACAACAGGTCGGCGAAGCACAGGTCGGCCAGCGGGCTCCACGACGCCAACAGCCGGTGCAGGTGTGCCAACGCCGGCCCTTCGATCCCCCCGTGGGTGCGGGCCAGCTCGGCCAGGCCGCCCATGGCTAGGGCACCTCGACGACGGCCGGGGGGACGCCGACGTCGATGGGTACGGCTCGGCGCCGGCGGCGCCGGTAGGCGGCCAGGCGGTCGTAGCCGGCCACCGCCAGCACCGCCGCCAACGCCTCTCGATGCTCACCCACGTCCTCCAGGCGGTGCGCGTCCGAGGCGGTGGTGACGGGTACGCCGGCGGCGTGGAACCGGGCCAGGAGGCGAGGAGCCGGATAGACCTCGCCCACGGGCTTGCGCCATCCGGCCGAGGAGACCTCGGCCGCCATGCCCGAGCGGGCCGCGGCCTCGGCCATGCGGTCGTAGAACTCGTCGGGGACCTCGGGACGTCGCCCGGTGACCTTGCACAGGTCGGGATGGGCCAACACGTCGCACACCCCCGAGTCGGCCAACTCCTCCAAGTCGGTGGTGTAGGCGTCCCACACCGCCTCGACGCTGCGGGCGTCCCACTCGGCCGAGAAGGGCTCGGGGCCCAGGTTGTCGAACCCCCACGCCCCCAGCCAGTGGACCGAGCCCAAGAGCACGTCGAACGGGTAGCCGGCCAGCAGGTCGGCCACCTGGTGCATGCGCCCGGCGTAGTGGTCGACCTCCAGGCCGAGGACCACGGGTAGGCCCGTGGCCCTGGCCGCCAGCACCACCTCGACGTACTGGTCGAGGTCAGCGCCCTGCTCACTGAGCCACCACTCGGCCATGGCCGGCACCAGCGCAGGCTCGTCGATCTCGGCCCACCAACCGCCGAGGACGGCGTCGGCCTGGCGGAAGCGGAACAGGTGCTCGGTCAGGGCGATCTCGACCACCCCGGCGGCCTGGGCCGCCTCGCAGTAGGCCGTCACCTGCTCGAGGGTGGCGTCGAAGGAACAGGCTCCGTGCTGCCACAGGTGCAGGTGGTAGTCGAGCACTGCCTTCATCGTAGGGGTGGGAGGGCGAGGCTCAGCGGCGGAGCTCCCGGCCCAGGCGGGCCAACCCGGCCAGGTCGTAGACGTCGGTGTCGAGGGCGGGGACGGTCGCCACCAGTGCGGGGTCTACGGCCAGCTCCGCCCGCAGCTCGGCCTCGCGCTTGGCCACCACCGCGAAGTTGAGGAAGCTCTCCCCGAGCTCCTGGAGCACCCGGGCGACGAGCGGCAGGGGACCGGGCGGGTCGGCCAAGGCCGCGGCCAGCGCCTCGGGGCGACTGCGCAGCTCCCGGGCAGCTTCGCTGGCGTCGCCGTCGAGCAACTCGGAGGGGAGCACTCGGTTGAGCACCACCGCGCCCAGGTGGAGATGCTTGGACGCCAGCACCCCGACGAAGCGGCTGGCCTCGTGGGCCGGAGCCGCCTCCAGGGTGGTGACCACCACGAAGCTGGTGCGGTGATCCTCCAGCACCCGCTCCACCGCCCGGGCCCGGGCCACGAACCCTTCGTACATCGACTGGAACAGGATGAAGAACTCGGCCACGTCGGTGAGGAACGCCGAGCCCAGGGCCCGATCGGCGATCTGGTAGAAGGGCCGGGAAGCAGCGTTGAGCAGCCGGGAGCGGTAGGGCACGAGCAGCCAGCGCAGCAGGCGGCTGGAGAAGAAGTCGGCCATGCGCTCGGGGGCCTCGAGGAAGTCGATGGTGTGGCCCGTGGGCGGAGTGTCGACCACGATGAGGTCGTAGACGCCCGAGGAGTGCAGCTCATAGAGGCGCTCCATGGCGATGTAGTCGTGGCTGTGCACGAACTTGCCGGTGACGTTGCGGTACAAGGGGTTGGCCAGGATGGCGTCGCAGGTGGCGGTGTCGGGGGCATGGCGGCGCACGAGCGCGTCCCAACTCTGCTTCGTGTCGAGCATGGCCGCCCACAGCTCCCCCCTGGGCTCCAACCCGGCCTCGGCGAAGGCCTCGGCGCTCACCCGGGTCTCGGCGTTTCCCAGGGCGTCCAGGCCCATGGCCGCGGCCAGGCGCCGGGCCGGATCGACGGTGAGCACCAGCACCTTGGCTCCGAGGTCGGCGGCGACGGTGGCGAGGGCGGCGGCCGTCGTCGTCTTGCCGACCCCGCCGGCACCGCAGACCACCACGATCTCCTTGGCGGCCAGGAGCCGCTCGACGGCAGCGCCCGTCAGGCTCACGAGAGCTCGGCGGCCAGCGCCTCGACCACCTGGCGGGTGGCCCGTCGGCCGTGGCTGCGGCTGAACAGCTCGGGGACGTAGAGGATGGGTGGGATCGGGCCGGCTCTCTCTGTCAGTCCCTGGCGCAGCCTGACCAGGTGGGCGGCCCGGATCCGGCGCAGGCGCACAGCCAGGCGGGCGGCCTCGAGGACAGGCGAGACCGGCCGACCGAGGGCCGTAGCCAGCGCCGTGGCCGCCCCCGTCTCGGCCAGGCGGTCGAAGACCTCCTCCTCGGCCCGTCCGAAGAGCTCGGGAAGGACCCGGTTGACCACCACGGCGGCGAGGTCGACACCGGTGGTGGCCAGCTCCTCGACCAGCTCCAGGGTCTCGGTCACCGGCATCTCCTCGGGAGCGGCCACCACCACCACCCCGGTGACGGAGGCGTCGCCCAGGAGCTCCAGCATCCAGCCCGTCTGCTCCCGGACCAACCCGACCGAGAGCAGCTCGTTGATGGCCTGGGGAGCCCGCAGCTGGCCGACGATGTGCCCGGAGGCGGCGGCGTCGACGATCACCACCTCGTAGTGGCCCTCGCGCACCTCCCAGGCCAACTTGCCCACCGTGAGGATCTCCTTGATCCCCGGAGCGGCGTTGGCGAGGAAGTCGAAGGTGCGAGCCATGGCTCCGAGCCGGGCCAGGCGAGCCACTTTGAGGTGCAAGGCGAGGTACTCCCGCAACGACGCCTCGGTGTCCATGGCCATGGCGAAGAGGCCAGGCTGGAGCTGGCGGGCCTCGAAGGCGAGGGGGCCGGCCTCGTAGGCCCCGGCCAGGTCGCCCTTGGCGTCGACCTCACAGACCAGGGTGCGACGGCCCTCCTTCACCGCCAACAGAGCGAGGGCGGCGGCCACCGTGGTCTTGCCCACTCCGCCCTTGCCGGTGACGAACAGCAGTCGCCGCTCGAGCAGCCCGACGGCCACTCGCTCAGCCTCCGCCGAAACCGATCCGGCGCTCGTCGTGGGGGCTGCCGATCTCGACGTAGGCCACCTTGGCCACCGGGACCCCGACCTGGCGACCCTTGCGGTCGGTGAGCCACAGCACGCCGTCACCGCCGGCCAGCACCCCGTCGATCTCGCTCTGGAGCGTGGTGGCGTCGGCGTCGTCGCCGAGCTCCACGTCGATCTCCTTGGGCGAGTAGGTCACGCCGATGCGTACGTCCACGTCGCCATGGTAGGGCGAGCGGCTACACCACGCGCAGGCCGGGATGGTCGCGTCGGGTGGGAGCGAGCTCCTCGTCGATGCGACGGGCGACGGACGCGAAAGCCCGGGCGACCTCGCCCTCGGGATCGCTGACCACCAGGGGTCGCCCGGCGTCGCCCCCCTCGCGCAGCTCCACCACCAAGGGGACCTGGCCGATCAGGGGCACGCCGAGGCGTTCGGCCAAGGCGGCCCCGCCGCCGGCTCCGAACAGCTCGTAGCGCGTGCCGTCATGACCGGTGAACCAGCTCATGTTCTCGATCACCCCGTGCACGGATATGCCGATCTGCTCGCTCTGGAACATCAGCCCCGCCCGCTGGGCCACCCTCTGCGCGGCAGGCTGGGGGGTGGTCACCACGTAGGCCTCGGCCCGGGGAAGGAACGACGCCAGCGAGAGAGAGATGTCGCCGGTACCTGGAGGCAGGTCGACCACCAAGAAGTCGGGCTCGCCCCACCAGAAGTCGGTGAGGAACTGCTCGAGGGCCTTGTGCAGCATCGGCCCCCGCCACACCACGGGCTGGTCCTCCCGCACGAAGAACCCGATGGAGGCGCAGGCCACCCCGTGGGCCTCGGGGGGCAGGACCATGCGGTTGCCCAGCACCGTGGGAGCCCGGTCGATGCCGAGCATGGCGGGCACCGAGAAACCCCACACGTCGGCGTCGACCACACAGACCCGCCGGCCCCGTTGAGCCAGGGCTATGGCCAGGTTGACGGTGATCGACGACTTGCCCACGCCGCCCTTGCCCGAGGCCACCAGCAGCACCCGGGTGGGTGAGCCCGGGGCGGCGAAGGGGATGGGCGTGGTCCTCTCCGCCTCCAGGCGCTGGGCCAACTGGTCCCGCTCGTGATCGGTCATGGGGGCGAGCTCGACGTGGCTGGTGTCGACGCCGTCGATCCGGGTCAGGGCATCGGTGACCCGGTGGCGGAGTGACTCGGCCGCCTCAGGACCGACCAGGGCGACGGTGAGGTCCACGGCCGTGCCGGCCACGGCGAGGCGCCGCACCAGCCCGAGGTCGACGATGCTGCGATGGATCAGGGGGTCCTCGACGCTGCGGAGCGCGTCGAGGACCTGGGCGTCGGTGACGGGCATGCCGGTGCCTCCGGTCGGGGGCGGGGGTGAGGGGTAGAGTAGCGGTGTGGCTTCTGAGCACCCGGCCGAGCTGCGAATGGAGGCTGAGCCCACCAGCCCGCCACTGTCGGCCGACGACTTCTCAGCTGCGGTCACGGCGATCACCTCGGCCTTCGGCGACCCCACCCGGCGTCAGATCTACCTGTTCGCCCATGAGCGCAACGAGGGCGTCACCGCTTCGGAGGTGGCCGAGCGCTTCGAGCTCCACGCCAACGTCGCTCGTCACCACCTCGACAAGCTGGCGGCCGGCGGCTACCTCGACGTCCAGGTGGTGCGCATGGCCAACGGCGCCGTGGGCCGCCCGTCCAAGCGCTACAGGGCCACGGCCACCGAGGTGGCCCTCGACTTCCCCGTCCGCCACGACGACCTCATGATCGCCCTGCTGGGCCGGGCCCTGGAGTTGTTGCCCCGCCCGGTGGCCGAGGCCATGGCCGAGGAGGTGGGCGAGACCTACGGCCGGGCCATGGCCGCCTCCCTGGCCTGCGACGGCGAGGGACAGCGCTCGTTCCGGCGAGCCCTGCACGCCGTGGCCGACGCCCTCACCGCCCACGGCTTCGCCGCCCACGCCGAGGGACGGGGCGACGCCCTGCGCATCGTGTCCGACCACTGCCCCTTCGGGGGTGTGGCGGTGGCGTCCCCGGTCATCTGCGCCGTCGACCGGGGCATGGTGCGGGGCATGCTCTCGGCGCTCTACGGCGACGCCGTGGCCGAGACCGCTGCCTCCCGGGCCTTCGGCGACAACACCTGCGTCACCGCCGTCCGACGCTGACGCCCGCTTCTCCGGCCCACCCCCTTCGTTCTTTGTCGCGTTGATCGTCCCCGGCAGCAGTAAGGGGACAAGGAACGAGGGTGGTTCGCCGGGGAGCCAGCGTCGACGGCACTACCTCGACCACGCCTCCACGTCCCCGTGCCGGCCGGAGGCGGTGGAGGCCATGCTCCGGTGGCTCGGGACCGCCGGTGACCCCGGACGGGTGCACGCCGAGGGCCAGGCCGCCCGGGTGGCGGTGGAGGTGGCCCGTGAGCAGGTGGCGGCGCTCTTGGGCGCCCGGCCCCGGGAGGTGGTGTTCACCAGCGGGGGGACCGAGGCCGTGGTAACGGCCACGTGGATGGCCACCGAGCGGGGCGACCACCTCGTGGTGCCGGCGGTCGAGCACTCCTGCGTGCAGGAGGCTTCGACCCGCCAACGGGTGACGGTGGTTGGCGTCGACGGTAGGGGTCGGGTCGATCCCGACGAGATGCTGGCGGCGATCGAACCCCCGACCGCCCTGGTCCACCTTCAGTGGGGCAACCACGAGGTGGGGACCCTCCAACCCGCCACCGACGTGGTCGCACGCTGTCGGGAGCGGGGCGTGCTCACCCACGTCGACGCGGTGGCTGCGGCCGGCCACGTCCCCATCGACTTCCGCGCCTTGGGCGCCGATCTCATGAGCGTCTCGGCTCACAAGCTGGGAGGGCCGCCTGGTGTGGGTGCGCTGTGCATCCGCCGGGGCCTGCGCCTGCGTCCGCTGTTGGTGGGCGGCGCCCAGGAGCGGGCCCGACGGGCCGGCTACGAGAACGTGCCGGCCATCGCCGGCTTCGGCGCCGTGGCCGAGCACCTGGCCGGCGGTGCGCTGGAGGCGGAGGGCGCCGCCGCCCGGGCCTGGACCGACCGGGTGACGGCGGCGGTGGCCGACAAGCGACTGGGGACGGACACCGAGGTCTTGGGCGATGCCGTGGACCGCCTGCCTCACATCGTGTGCCTGGGCGTGGTGGGGGTCGAGGCCGAACCGGTGCTCTTGGGCCTCGACCAGGCCGGCGTCGCCGTCCACTCGGGCAGCTCGTGCTCCTCTGAGGCGCTGGAGCCCTCGCCGGTGCTGGAGGCCATGGGTGTGGACGCCTCCAGCTCGCTGCGGATCTCGGTGGGCTGGTCGACCACCGACGCCGATGTCGACGCCTTCCTCGCCAAGCTCCCCATCGCAGTCGACCGTCTGCTGGACCTGCGTCGGTGAGGTTGTCAGGCGGTCGAGCACACCGGTGTGGGCCAGCACGGCAGTGGCAATCCGGCCGTCCCGATTGACCTGCGCGTTCTGCGGCGGCGGCACCCCCGGAGGGCTCGAACCTGCGACCCGCCGCTAAAAGGTAGATCGGAGTCCGAGTTGGCTCGAGCCGCTCACCAGGTGTGTCCGGCCAACGTCTACGTCAACGATGCCCTGGCCTGGGCCCTGTTGTCGGCCGGTGACGCTTCAGCTGCGGTGGCTCCCATGGAGGAGGCCCTGCGGCTGGGATCGGCCGACCCGCTGGTG
>JAHWJI010000033.1 GCA_019348495.1 Actinomycetota bacterium
TCGCTCGGCAAGAAGCTGGCGGCACTGGGACTCGCGGTGGTCATGGTCAGCGGGTACCTCGGTGGCGACATCAGCTACCGCCACGGCGTGGGCGTCCGTCCCCAGGCTCTTCGCGCGCCTGATCGCTCAGCCTCCGAGACCGGGAGCCAGTCGCTGGAGACGGCCGACGCCCGGCACACCTGAGCGGCGTCCCCCAACTCGACTTGGCGAGGTCGATCACCCCCGATCACCGTGTTCTATGGGGCCCCAATCCACTACCGAGACGTCGCCGAGACTGGCAGCCCCTCGACAACACCCTGGTTGCTGCGGGAGTGGCCGGTGCAGCCCTGCACACCGCTGCTGCCCAGGTCAAGGTGTCGTTGCCGTCGCTTCTCGGCGTCGAGCCCGTGCGGGTTCACTAGACGATGTCTCGGTGGCCCTTCGCCCTTCGGGGGCCAAGGCGACGCCCTTCCTCGCGCCCCGAAGAACGCCCCCATTCCGGGCTGCTTCTAAGCAGCTGGCGCTCACAGCACTACGGGAGGGACGAGGTGGGGGGTAACGCGCAGGAACTTGTCCGGCATAGCTCCCGGACGGCTCTGTCGAAACAAGCCGGCTGGTCATTCATCACGACCCCCGAGTCGCAGCCAGGAGGCACGAGGCGTTGCTCGCGTCTCACGAGACGTCTCACGAACGAGCTGCTACGCCGTGAGACGAGACGGCACCCTTGATCCCAAGGTGCTGGGTTCGAGACCCAGGCGGCTTACCGGGCGAACGTGCGGGGCCACGCCCGAGAGCGGCGGCACCGGTACGGGCGGGAGCTACCTCGCCGGGTCGGTTCGTCTACAGAGGTCAGGGGTAGACGGGCGACGTGCGGAGCAAACGTCGTTCGTCCTCGCCCAGCAGTGGCTCGGCGGCGGGAGCTGTGCCCCCCGGCCGAGGTCCCTTGGCTTCGACGTTGGGCTGGTTCAGCACCGGCCTCGGCCTGGCCCAGGTGGCGGCGCCGGCGGCTGTGAACCGTTTGGCCGGCCTGGACGACAGCGGTGCCCGCCGGGCCCTGATGCGGGCGATGGGAATCCGGGAGCTGGCCTCCGGCGTCGGGATCTTGAGCCGTCGCAGGCCGACAGGCTGGCTGTGGGCCCGTGTCATGGGCGACGCCATCGACGTGACGCTGCTCGGTGCCGCCCTGCGGGCCAAGGGCAACCGGCGCAGCCGGGTGGCGATGGCCACGGCCGCCGTGGTCGGCGTCACCTTGCTCGATGTGGTCGCCAGCACCCGGACGAGCGGCGGCGACGGGCGAGTGGCGGAGGATGAACCGATGGAGGGCAAGGCCATCACGACCATCAACGTGCCACCCGAAGAGGCATACCGCCTCTGGCGGGACCTCGAGAGCCTCGCCGTGTTCATGGACCACCTCGAGTCGGTGAGGACCACGGGCGAGCGGCAGTCGCACTGGGTGGCCCACGGACCGGCGGGGACGACGGTCGAGTGGGATGCCGAGATCGTGGAGGACGTTCCCGGCGAGCTCATCGCCTGGCGCTCCCTGGAGGGATCCGACGTCGACAACGCCGGTCGGGTGCGCTTCGTGCCGGCCGCCAAGGGACGGGGCACCGAGGTGAGCGTCGAGGTGCGCTACGCCGCCCCGGGAGGAGCTGTGGGTGCGACCGTGGCCAAGCTGCTCGGCGAGGAGCCGTCCCAGCAGGTCAAGGACGACCTTCGCCGCCTCAAGCAGGTGCTCGAGACGGGTGAGGTCGTGCGCTCCGACGGCAACCCCGGCGGGACCCGGGCATTGGGCCAGGTCCGCCAGCGTGCCGCCCAGCCCGTGGGCTGACGACGCCCGGTAGTTCCCACCAGCGCAAGATCGAGAAGGGACGGACGAACGATGAAGGCGACGTGTTGGATGGGCAGCAACAAGGTGGAGGTTCAAGAGGTTCCCGACCCCAAGATCTTGAACGCCCGGGATGCGATCGTCGAGATCACCTCCACGGCCATCTGCGGGTCGGACCTCCACCTCTACGACGGCTACATCCCCTCGGCCATGAAGGGCGACATCCTCGGCCACGAGTTCATGGGCCGGGTGGTCGAGCTGGGGTCGGCGGTCACCAACCTCGAGGTCGGCGACCGGGTGGTCGTGCCCTTCCCCATCGCCTGTGGGAACTGCAACGCCTGTCAGCGTTCGATGTACTCGGTCTGCGAGAACTCCAACCCCAACGCCGGGCTGGCCGAGAAGCTGTGGGGCCAGTCGCCGGCGGGGATCTTCGGGTACTCCCACCTCCTGGGTGGCTACGCCGGGGGCCAGGCCGAGTACGCCCGCGTTCCCTTCGCCGATGTCGGACCCCTCAAGATCGAGGATGACGGGCTGTCCGACGAGCAGGTGCTGTTCCTCTCCGACATCTTCCCCACCGGCTACATGGGCGCCGAGATGTGCGACATCGAACCCGGCGACGTCATCGCCGTGTGGGGCGCGGGACCCGTCGGTCAGTTCGCCGCCGCCAGCGCGTTCCTCCTCGGTGCCGATCGGGTGATCGTCATCGACCGCTTCGCCTACCGACTGGAGATGGCCCGCAACCATTACGGGGCCGAGACCATCAACTACGACGAGACCGACGTCCGGGCAGCGCTGCACGAGATGACGGCGGGTCGGGGGCCCGACGCCTGCATCGACGCCGTGGGCATGGAGGCCCACCACGGGGCCATGCCCATCCACGCCTACGACCGGGCCAAGCAAGCGGTGCGGTCGCAGACCGAGCGGCCGCATGCCCTGCGCCAGGCCATCACGAGTTGTCGCAACGGCGGCACCGTCTCGGTCGTCGGGGTCTACGGCGGTCTCGCCGACAAGTTCCCCATCGGCGCAGTGGTCAACCGGTCACTCACCATCAAAGCCGGTCAGTGTCACGTCCAGCGCTACATGCGGCCGTTGCTGGAGCGCATCCAGAACGGGGAGATCGACCCGACCGCCATCATCACCCATCGCATGTCCCTGAGCGACGTCTCCGACGGCTACGAGATCTTCAAGCACAAGCGCGACGGCTGCGAGAAGGTCGTGCTCACGCCGTGACGTCGGGCTTGCCGCTCGCTGCAGCGATACGGTGAGCGACCAGGCCGACGTAGCCCAATTGGCAGAGGCACGACGTTTAGGGCGTCGTCAGTGAGAGTTCGAGTCTCTCCGTCGGCACCGGCCTTTCGCAATATTGGCCCTGGTGTGGGGCTTGCGCCTCTGGATGAGATGGCACGGAAATTGGTCGTGGTCACAAAATGGTCACAAGCGGGGGCTGTGTGTGCCGATGGCCAAGCGGGGATGACGACATCGCAGGTGGTCCCCAAGGCGGCACCGAGGAGCACCTTTCGGACCGCCTACGGATCGGTGGATTGGTTGCCCGAAGCCTTCGCCACGACAAGGCTGGTGACGTTCTCGAAAAGGGCGTCATTGGAGATCAAACTCACACCAAGGGCAATGGCAGTCGCAGCAATCCAGCGATCGGACTCGTGGACCTTCTGGCCGAGTGCATGCCCTGGGCCCAGCAGGTGGCCCGCAGCTCAGCGCACCTGAGCATCAGGTCATCGTCAGGTTGCACCACCACAAGCCGAGCGAGGGCACGTTCCAGGCTTCGCCGCCGGACTTCACCCCAACCCGCGTTGATGGCGTCCCACTCCTCGGCAGTGAGGCCCTCGATTGCCATGTCATCGTTGCTCGGAAGTGGGTGCCCGTGTCGCAGCGCGTCCTTCGGAGGGACTACCAGCAGGTGGTTCGGCTCCTGCGGACTCTCAGCGATCGACACGCCTCAAAGCTAGGCGGCGTTAGCGCCCAGGACACCAGTCGGGTCCCGCCCAGACTCGCCGAGCTTTCACGAGCCGCGACCGAAGATCAGATCTGTCACCTTCTCGGGCGGCGTCGGATGCCATGGCGGGCGAGACGTGCTGGTAGATGTCACGTGTGATGAGGCTCGAGGCCTGCTCGAGCCGCTCTGAGACGATCTTGACGTCCACCCCGGCACCGAGGGCCGAGAGGCTCACGTATGGCGGAGATCAGGACGAGCGGAGTAAGCCGGGTGAAGGCGATGTGGCCGTAGCGGGCCTCGACCCCGTCCGCGCTGGTGCTGACGACCAGACCTGAGAGGGTGAAGGGGCCGGCCCCCTCGTCGACCGTCAACTCGACCGCGTCGCCCAACTGCAGTGCGGCCGGCGCGGTGATCCGGACGCCGCCCATGGAGAGATCGACGACCTCCACCGCCCGGTCGACGCCGCCGCGGCCCTGCCGGCTACACCACGCCGAGCACTCGTAGCAGGACGATGATCAGCAGGATGCCGACGATCAGCCAGATGATGTTGTAACTACCCATGGGGGTTCACCTCCCACTGATCTCGTTAGTGCCCGGTTGTCCCGCCACCGCTTCTCCTCCCGCCACACCATAAAGCGTTTCGTGCCGCTGCGGCTCGACCCCGCTGGTGTCGGGTCCCCAGGTGTCACGCGCAAGTTCCCGTGCCCGTTTGACTGTTCAGGTCTTCCTGTCACTCCTCACCGGCCGCTGAGCGGAATCGGCTTCCCGTTCCGGCGTCGCTGGAGCGGGTCGAGTGCGTCGGCCGTACCTGACGCCCCTTCTTTGGTCACAAGTTGGTCAGAAACCCAGCGTGACGGCCGGCATTGGAGAGTTCGAGTCTCTCCGTCGGCACCGGCGCCTCCGATGTGACCGCCCCCGTCGCTCGTCAGCTCGCCGTCATTCGGCGATGAGACGCTCCAGCGTCCAGTCGGGGTGGTCGACCTCCAGGCGGGCCAACCAGTTGGGACTTTCGAACAGGGCGAGGAGGACGCCGTCGGCGCGGGTCAGGACGCGCACGCCCGTGGTGCGCCGGAGCTGTTCGCCAGTTGCCGGGTCGGTACTGCGGGCGAGTCGGTAGGGCGTCGACGTCAACTCGACACCGGCCCCGAACTCGTGCTCGAGGCGGTGGGCGAAGACCTCGAACTGCATCTGGCCGACCCCGGCCAGGATGGGCGCGGGGTCCCCGGCGTGCTCGTCGCGCAGCACCTGGACCACCCCCTCCTGCTCCAGTTGGTCCACGCCTCGCCGGAACTGCTTCGAGCGCGAGGAGTCGCGCACCCGGGCGGTGACGAAGAGCTCGGGCGAGAAGCGGGGGATGGGCGGGTACCGCACCGGGGAAGCGGCAAAGAGGGTGTCGCCCACGCGGAGGTCGGCGGCGTTGACCAGGCCGATCACGTCGCCGGGCCAGGCCTCGTCGATGGTGTCCCGCTCGGCGCCGAAGACGCTGGTGGCGTACTTGGTGGCAAAGGGCCGTCCCGACGGCTCGTGGGTCACGGTCATCCCCCGCTCGAAGCGACCCGAGCACACCCGGACGAACGCCACCCGGTCGCGATGGGCCGGGTCCATGTTGGCCTGCACCTTGAACACGAAACCCGAGAACGACTCGTCGAGCCCGCGGGCGGCGCCGTGGCTGTCGGTACGGGGCCCAGGAGGTGGTGCCAGGTCCACCACCGCGTCGAGGAGATGGCGAACGCCGAAGTTGGTCAGTGCCGAGCCGACGAAGAGGGGGCTCGTCTCCCCGGCGAGAAAGGTCTTGGTGTCCACGCCGGCTCCCACCTCGTCCAACAGCGCGCACTCCTCCATGGCCCGGACCCACGCAGGACCCTCCTCGGTCTCGGCCCGAGCGCTGTCGACGAGCTCCTCGGGTGCGGTGGTGGTGCCCCGGGCGGTGCGGTTGTAGCGAACGAACGCCCCGCTGCGGCGGTCGATGACCCCCCGGAAGTCCCCGGGGATGCCCACGGGCCACGTGACCGGCGTCGCCTGCAGGTCGATCTGGTCCTCCAGCTCGTCGACCAGCTCGAGGGGCTCGCGCCCGGGGCGGTCGAACTTGTTCAAGTAGGTGAGGATCGGCAGCTGGCGGGCCCGGCACACCTCGAAGAGCTTGCGGGTCTGGGGCTCGATGCCCTTGGCCACGTCGAGGACCATGATGGCGGCATCGGCGGCCGCCAGCACCCGGTAGGTGTCCTCGGAGAAGTCCCGGTGACCCGGGGTGTCGAGCAGGTTCACCACGTGGTCGCGGTAGCCGAACTGCAAGACGGTGGAGGTGATGGAGATGCCCCGCTGCTGCTCGAGGGCCATCCAGTCGGAGGTGGCCTTGCGCCGTCCGGCCCGGGCCTTGACCGCGCCGGCCTCGGCCACGGCGCCGGCGTAGAGCAGGAACTTCTCGGTCAGGGTGGTCTTGCCCGCGTCGGGGTGGCTGATGATGGCGAAGGTCCGCCGCCTGGCGGCCTGGACGCGGTTATCCGTGGGAGGTGGCTCGGGCATCCCCTCCAGGGTGCCAGCACCTTGGGGAGATCCATCAACCGCCCAGATCCCGACGCCAGGCGCCACCGCTAGCCTCACCCTCATGGAGCCTCTCGTCCCCAGCCCGTCTGTCCCCATGGCCAAGGAACAGCCCGGGTGGTCGCCCCAGGCCGAGGTGTTCAACCGCCTGCTGGCCGACCGCATCATCCTGCTCGGCACCGAGATCGACGACGCCGTGGGCAACACGGTCATCGCCCAACTGCTGTACCTGGAGTCTCAGGACGACACCAAGGACATCCGCCTCTACATCAACAGCCCAGGTGGGGTGGTCACCTCGGGCATGGCCATCTACGACACGATGGAGCTCATCCGCTGCGACGTGGCCACCTACTGCATGGGCCTGGCCGCCTCCATGGGCCAGTTCCTGCTGTGCGCGGGCACACCGGGCAAGCGCTACAGCCTCCCCCATGCCCGCATCATGATGCACCAGCCCTCCGGCGGCGTCCGGGGCCAGGCCGCCGACATCGCCATCCAGGCCGAGCAGATGGCGTACACCAAGCGGACCATGGCCGAGCGCATCGCCTTCCACACCGGCCAGACGGTCGAGCAGATCGAGGCCGACTCCGACCGCGACCGCTGGTTCACCGCCGAGGAGGCCAAGGCCTACGGCCAGATCGACCACGTCATCACCAAACGGGGCCAGTCGGGGGCCTAGCCGGCGAGGCCGCCGGCTGCATGTGCGCTACGTCGTCGTCGACATGGACAGGTGGCGCAGGATCGTCTGGGAGACCTCACCCACGGCTTCCTCCAGGGCCATGACCCCCACGGCTACGCCGTAGGTCCCCAGCGCCCCGACGGCCTGGGCCTCTGTCACCCCACCCAGTGTCTCGGGCACCACCCACAGGTGCAGGGGGTAGGCGAACTGGCCTCGGTGGTCCTGACCACGCCGGTCCGCCCGCTCCTCGGTGATGACCCGTCCCCACAGGGCCACCTGGCCGATGACGAGGGGCACGGGGCGCAGGCACAGCGCCTGAGCTTGCAGCGAGGCCAGGTCGACGCTGGCGTGGACGCCGCAGCCGCAGTCGGTCTCGGGGGCACGGTGGTCCTGCTCGGCCTCGGCGGTACCACCTGAGCGCCAGCTCCCGTCGGCGCAGCGGGCGACCTGGGCCCGGCCCGGCGGCCAGACGAAGCCCCGCTGCGAGAGCGACCGCAGCTGGCCCAGGGGGGCGGGGCCGAGCTGCCAGTAGCGCCAGCCCGACACCGGCTCGGACCGGGACCGGAGCTGGTCAAGTTGGTCCAACGGTGTGGCGCGGTGGGCTAACCCGGCGGAGGAGCGCCCCGACCCTCGGCGTTGGCCGCCCAGGCCGACATCTCGGGGAAGTCCGGGTCGACCGAGCACGAGTCGTCGGGTTGCCACAGGGCCGAGGCCCGCTCGTAGCAGTCGGGGTGGAAGGTCATCGACGTCGGGCACATCAACTGCTCGACGGAGACCTCGGCCTGGATCTCCTCCCCGATGGGCACCTCTTGGCCACAGACGTCGCAGGTGGTGGGAGCCTTCACGCTCTCAGCCTAATGGCTTGCGGCGAGGCACGGCGGGGCCGGTAGCTTGCCGTGATGGCGCAGAACGTGGCTCAAAAGCTCATCGCCGCCCACCTGGTCGAGGGCGAGATGGTCGCCGGCCGGGAGATCGGCCTGCGGATCGACCAGACCCTCACCCAGGACGCCACCGGCACCATGGTCATGCTCGAGCTCGAGGCCATGGGGCTGAGCCGGGTGCGCACCGAGGTGTCGGTCCAATACGTCGACCACAACCTGCTGCAGGCCGACTTCAAGAACGCCGACGACCACCTCTTCCTGCGCAGTGCCGCCCAGCGCTTCGGGCTGTGGTACTCCAAGCCCGGCAACGGGGTGAGCCATCCCGTGCACCAACAGCGCTTCGGCGTCCCGGGCAAGACCATGCTCGGCTCCGACAGCCACACGCCCGCCGCCGGGGCCATCGGCATGCTCGCCATCGGCGCCGGCGGCCTGGAGGTGGCCATGGCCATGGCCGGCCAGCCCTTCTACACGACCATGCCCCAGGTGTGGGGCGTCCGCCTGGTGGGGGAGCTGCCCGAGTGGGTCAGCGCCAAGGACGTGATCCTGGAGATGTTGCGGCGCCACGGCGTGGGCGGCGGCCGGGGCCGCATCATCGAGTACCACGGGGCCGGCCTCGGGGGCCTGAGCGCCATGGACCGCCACGTCATCGCCAACATGGGCGCCGAGCTGGGCGCCACCTCCACGGTCTTCCCGAGCGACGGTGAGGTCCGCCGATTCCTCGAGTCGGAGGACCGAGGCGCTGACTGGACCGAGCTGGTGGCCGACCCCGGAGCCACCTACGACCTGGAGGACGAGATCGACCTGTCCACTCTCGAGCCCCTCATCGCCAAGCCCTCCAGCCCGGGCAACGTGGTCCCCGTGGCCGAGGTGGCCGGCCTTCCCATCGGCCAGGTCGTGCTCGGATCGTCGGCCAACCCGGGCGTGCGGGACATGGCCGTGCCCGCCATGATGGTCAAGGGCCGCCAGACCCACGACCGGGTCAGCTTCGACGTCAACCCCGCCTCCCGCCAGACGCTGGAGACCCTGACCGCCGAGGGCTACCTGCTCGACCTCATCGCTGCCGGCGCCCGGGTCCACCAGTCGGGCTGCATGGGCTGCATCGGCATGGGCCAGGCGCCGGCCACCCACGAGATCAGCCTGCGCACCATGCCCCGCAACTTCCCCGGCCGCTCGGGTACCAGGGAGGACAAGGTCTATCTGTGCAGCCCGGAGACGGCCACCGCCTCGGCGCTGACCGGGGTCATCACCGACCCTCGTGAGCTCGACATGGCCTGTCCCCGCTTCAGCCCGCCGGCGACCAGCTACGTCAACACCGCCATGTTGGTGGCCCCCCTGCCCGGCGACGGCAACCTGGCCGTCGAGCTGGTCAAGGGGCCCAACATCGCCTCGCTGCCCGAGTTCGAGGCTCTCACCCCCGAGATCAGCGGTCCGGTCCTGCTCAAGATGGGCAACGACATCTCGACCGACGAGATCCTCCCCGCCGGAGCCCAGGTCCTGCCCTTCCGCAGCAACATCCCCGCCATCGCCGACTTCGCCTTCTGGCAGATCGACGAGACCTACAGCCGCCGGGCTCTGGCCGCCAAGGACGCGGGGGGACACCTGGTCGTGGCCGGTGACAACTACGGCCAGGGCTCGAGTCGCGAGCACGCCGCCCTGGCCCCGCGCTACCTGGGGCTACGAGCGGTGATCGCCCGCTCCTTCGCCCGCATCCACTGGCAGAACCTGGTCAACTTCGGCGTGCTCCCCTTGACCTTCGCCGACCCAGCCGACTACGACGCGGTCGAGGAGGGGGACGAGTTGCACCTTCCCGAGGTGGCCGAGCGGGTCCGAGGGGGTCGCCCCATCGTGGTGGGGAACCGCACGAAAGCTTCCAGGTTCACCGTCGAGCACGGCCTGTCGAGCCGCCAGGTCGAGGTCATGCTCGCCGGCTCCCTCATCACCTTGCACCGGGTGGCCGACACCGCCCTCGCGCCCTGAGCCACCCAGGGCGGCGCGTGCGGGGTCAGGCGGCGGTGGGCGCCTGGTAGGCCGCCTCGGCCCGCTCGCGCAGGTCGGCCACCGCGTGCTCGAGGCCCTCGGGGTCCTTGTAGAGGGCGCTGCCGGCCACGAGGATGTTGGCTCCGGCCGCCGCCGCCCCGGCCACGGTGGAGGAGTTGATGCCGCCGTCGACCTGGAGGTCGATGTGGCGCCCCGTGGCCGCGATCATGGTCGCCACCTGGGCCACCTTGGGCTCCATGGAGGCGATGTAGGCCTGGCCCCCGAAGCCGGGGTTCACGGTCATGACCAGCACCATGTCGACGAGGTCGAGCACGTTGCGGATGGCCTCGGCCGGGGTGGAGGGGTTGAGGGCGACGGCGGCCCGGCCGCCGCACTCGGCCACCCGGGTCAGCGTGCGGTGGAGGTGCACGGTGGACTCCACGTGGATGAGCAGCCACTCGCAGCCGGCCTCGACGTAGCGCGGGAGCAGCTCGTCGGGGTTGTTCACCATGAGGTGGGCCTCGAAGGGCACGCTGACGTGGGGGCGCACGGCAGCGATCACGTCGGGGCCGAAGGTCAGGTTGGGGACGAAGTTCCCGTCCATCACGTCCCACTGGATGCGGTCGACACCCGCCTTCTCCAGAGCCAGCGCCTCCTCACCCAGGCGGGAGTGGTCGGCGGGGAGGACGGACGGGACGATCTCCACGGTCGCAGGCATACCTGGAGCATACCGACGCGCCCACTACGGTTGAAGGGGTTCCCGGCGACGACGCAGTGGCAGGGCATCCAGGGAGGCTCATGGCGTCGAAGAGCGCCCGTATGGCCCAGACGAGCGACCTGACCCTGGCCAGCGACGCCTCGCTGGTCGTGGCCATCGCCCGGTGGCGCCAGGGTGCCCTGGCCGAGGCCTACCGACGCCACGCCGGCGCCGTCTACGCGCTGGCCCGGCGCCTACTGGTCGACCACACCCTGGCCGAAGAGGTCGTCCAAGAGGTGTTCCTGCGCATCTGGGACGCACCGGAGAAGTTCGACCCCGAGCGGGGCTCGCTGCGCTCCTACCTGCTGGCCCAGTGCCACGGCCGCTCCGTCGACTTGATCCGCTCCGAGCAGTCCCGCCGTGACCGGGAGCTCAAGGAGCACCGCCAGCAGGCGGAGTCGGGCTACGACATCGAGCACGAGGTGTGGGACCTGGCCGTGGCCGACCACATCCGGGAGGCCATCGCCGACCTTCCCGTCGAGGAGCGGCGCGCCATCGAGCTCGCCTACCTCGGTGGTCACACCTACCGGGAGGTGGCACTGCTGCTCGACCAGCCCGAGGGCACGGTCAAGAGCCGCATTCGCGCCGGGCTGCGCCGGATGCGGCGCGTGCTCGCCGACGCCGGCGTCGGGGGTGTGTCGTGAGGACCGAGCTGCGCCACGGCGAGATCGAGGAGCTCCTCGGCGTCTTCGCCCTCGACGCCCTCGAGCCCGACGAGCGTGACGCCGTCGACCAGCACCTGCCCACCTGCGCCCGCTGCCGGGCCGAGGTCGAGGAGCACCGGGAGGTGGCGGCCCTGCTGGCCCACACCGGCGCCGACGCCCCCGAGGGACTGTGGGACCGCATCTCCGCCTCGCTGGAAGCTGAACCACCCGAGCTCCACCTGCCCCCCGCCCCCTTCTTGCCCCGGACCGACTCTCCTGTGGGCGACGCCCCGGCCACGGCCTTCGCCCGCCGGTCGTGGCAGACGCGGGTGGCGGCCACGGTGGTCTCGGCCGCCGCCGCCGTGATCGTCGTGCTCGGGGTGCAGATGGCCTCGCAAGACGAGCGCCTGGACGAGATGGCCCAGGTGCTCGCCCTCGACGCCCTGGAGCGGGCCTACCAGGCGGCCGAGGGCACTTCGGGCTCGGAGATCGTCGAGATGAAGTCCTTCGACGGGTCGATGGACACCCAGGCCGTGGTCACGACCGAAGGTCGGGGTTACCTGCGGGCGGCCAACCTGCCCGTGCTGGACGAGGGCCGCACCTACCAGCTCTGGGGCGACACCGGTGCCGAGCGGGTGTCCCTCGGTCCCCTCGGGGCCAACCCCGAGGTCGTCTCCTTCGAGCTTTCCGAACAGTACGTCGGCCTGGCCATCACCGAGGAGGCCGAGCCCGGTGTCATCGTCTCCGACCAGCCGATCCTGGCGTACGGCCAACTCCCCGAGTAGGCCGACAGGGCGCCGAGCGAAGCGAGGCTTGCGCTGTCGGAGCGGCGAAGAGCGCCGCCGAAGGCGGCACCACGTCTTGAGGGCCAGCGAAGCGAGCCTGCTGCTCTTGAGGCGAGCGAAGCGAGCCTGCTAGGTCCTGCCCTCGACCTCCTGGGCCTGGCGCAGCGACTCGGCCGGGCGCCCCCAGTGGGCCAGGCGTGTGGGGTAGCCGGCGTCGCCGGCGGCGGTGATCACCGCCGGGTCGTCGTCGACGAGCACGGCCACGGGGCGGTCGGCGGCCAGAAGCCCGAGGAGGCGCACCTTGACCTCGGCGGCGGGGAGGCGGTTGCCGGCCGGGCGCATCACCAGCAGCTCGTAGGTGACGCCGTGGTCGTCCAGCCAGGCCTCGGTGTCAGCCCGACAACGCTCCGGTCGCCCCGTCAGCAGCACCACGTCGTGGCCGGCGGCGAGCTCCGTGGCCAGGGCCAGGCCCTCGGCGTGCGGCGGGTCGGAGCGGGCGGCGGCGAAGAAGCCCGTCCAGTCCTTGGGGCGACGGTCGAGGAAGTGAAGCCGGTGCCCGACATCGGCCAGGACGCCGTCGATGTCGACCACGGCCAGGGGACGACTGGCCTCCTCGGCGTCCACGGGAGCGTGAGGCTACTGCGCCGTTGCAGCGGGCATCGACGCGCCCGACGGGGCAGATCCCTTACTCCGCCTCGATGAAGATGCACTCCCCGGGGCACTCCTCGGCGGCCTCGATGGTGCGGTCGATCCCACCGTCGGGGATCCTGGCCGTGCCCTCGGCGCTGGCGGGATGGGCCTCACCGTCGAAGAGCTTGGTCTCGCCGAAGTTGGACGCCTCCTCCTTGACGTAGAAGAGGCCGTCGTCCTTGCCGAAGAAGATGTCGGGAGCGATCTCGGCGCACAGGCCGTCGCCGGTGCACAGATCCTGGTCGATCCAAACCTTCATGCTCATGGCCTCGTCCCTCCCGGCGCGTTCCGTCGGAGCTTCACGGTAGCGGACAGGCGACCATGCCCGGAACCGCACCGGACTACGCTTGGCCCCCGGTGGACGGCGAGGCGGTCGCCGGCAAGGGGCTCGACACGGGGGCAGCCCGCCATGCGGTGGTCCTGACCGGGGGTGAGCCGGCAGACCCCGCCCTCGCCCGCCTCCTTCCTGTGGGGGCCTACGTCATCGCCGCCGACTCGGGGCTCGACCAGGCGGCGATCCTCGGCCTGGACGTCGACCTCGCCGTGGGGGACTTCGACTCGCTTGCTCCCGCCGCCCTCGAGGCGGCGATGGCGGCGGGCTGCCGGGTGGAGCGACATCCTGCGGCCAAGGACCACACGGACCTGGAGCTGGGGCTGCGGGCGGCGCTCGAGCACGGGTGCCGCCGGGTGGTGGTGGTCGGCGGCCACGGCGGCCGCCTCGACCACCTGCTGGCCAACGCCCTGGTCCTGGCCGGCGCCACCACGGCGGGCATGGAGGTGGAGGCCCTCATGGGTCCCGGACGACTCAGGGTGATCCGGGCCGGCGGGCCACACTCCCTGCACGGCCGGGCCGGGCAGCTGGTGACGTTGCTGGCGCTCGGCGGTGCGGCCCTCGGCGTGCGCACCACCGGACTGCGCTACCCCCTGGCCGACGAGGATCTGCAGCCGGGCTCGACACGGGGCGTCAGCAACGAGATGTTGGCCACGGACGCGAGCGTGCGCGTGAGGCACGGGACGCTGCTCGTGGTGCGACCGGGCCCGTGAACCGCCGGGCCCGGTCGCACATGAACGAACGCAGCTCTCTCAGCGACCCTGAAGCTCGCGGGCCGCCACGCGCTCCTGGACGGTGAGGCGGCGGGCACCGGAAGCCACGGGGGCAGCGTGCGGCGCCGGCGACGCCGGTGCCGGCGACGCTGGTGCCGGCGACGCGGCCGACACCCATTGGGAGGAGTAAGCCTCAGCCGGGGCCTGGCCTCCGAGCTCCTGGATGCGCTGGGCGGCCTCGTTCTCCAGCGACTCACGACGGTCGTTGCGGGGGGCTCCGGAGAGCTTCTTCAAAAGGTTCTTCATGGGTCACACCTCGGTGCTTGCGGGGGGTAGGGGGGCACGGGCGCCCATCGGCTCCAGCAGCGAAACAACCGCCGCCGGCTCTGGGACCGTGCAATTGATGCTACCGGCCACCCTGGCGTTGAGCAGCAGATTTCACGGAGCGTCGACGGATCCGTCGTGCGGCTCAACCACCGCCCCGTGGCAGCGCACCCGGAGGAGGGCCGAGGTCGAAGCCCATGGCCACCAGCCCCTTTTCGATGCTGTGCTTCTCGGTGATGGTGAGGCGCCGTCGCCCGAGCACCATGTCGGGCTCGGGGTGGGGCACGCCCGTGGCCTCGGCCGCCAGCACCAGGGCCTGGTCGTAGTCCCACGCCGCTGCGTGCCACTCGCCTGGGGTGGTGGGCAGGTCGTCGCCGTAGCCACCCAACCGGCCCCGCAGCTCCTTGAGCTCAGCGGCCATCCTGGACTGCCCCCGGCTGGCCCGAGGCGGCGCCCCACTCGGCGGTGCCGCACGCTTGGCCACGAGGGGACGCTGACGCCTCGGGTTCATGTCCTCAATCCTTCCCCGCCTCGGCCTCCCAGCAAAGGTCGCTGGATCGCGACGGTTCAGACCGTCTGGTTGGCCAGGGCCAGGTGGTACTCCGACCACCGTCGGAGGTTGGCCAGCTTGCGGCCGTCGAGGACCTCGCAGGTCCAGCCCCAATGGATCGAGACCCAGTCGCCCACCACGACCTCGTCGGCGAAGCCACGGTCGGAGATGGAGCGCAACACCCGGTCCTCGACCGCCTCGCCCAGCGCCAGCTTGCCCTCGCTGAGCTCGAGTGGCTGGCGGCGCACCACCAGCTCGGTGCCCTCGACGGCGCGCACCTGGCCCCAGCTGATCCGACAGCTCTCCATGGTGGCCATGGCGATGCCCTCGTGCTCGAGGTGGCGGTAGACGTCGAGGACGTGGAACAGGTGGTAGGGCCTGGCGCCCTGAGGGGGCTTGCGCAGCACCTGCTCCCGCACCCGGCCGGTGAGCTGGCGGCCGAAGCGCTCCTCGAGCGAGCGGTAGAGCTCCGCCGCCCCCACCCGGTCGAGCAGCTCGTTGCCCAGCCAGTAGGCCTCCACCACCCGGGCGTCGAACGGGTCGGCGAGGTGGTTGGCGACGGCGATGGTCCGCAGGTAGGGGAAGGCGCCGGTGAACTTGGCCAGCAGAGGGGCCAGGCGTTGGTCGGACTGCCCGGCGGCCGCGTGCTCGAAGAGAACCTCCTGTTCGTTGCCCCCGCAGTAGCCCAGGTGATTGGGCATGAAGGCGTAACGGATGAAGTCCAACAACCCCGACGATTGGGCGGCGACCAGGGGCACAGGGCCAGCCTACGCGGCCCCTTCCAGGTGGCGCAGGGCCTCTCGGGCGGCCCAGTAGCCGCACATCCCGTGGACCCCGCCGCCAGGGTGGGTCGACGAGGAGCACAAGAAGATGTCCGGGGCCGGCGTGCGGTGAGGGTGCGGCGACATGATCGGGCGGAACAGGAGCTGGAGGCCGTCGTTGGCGCCCCCGCCGATGTCGCCGCCCACGCAGTTCGGGTTGTAGGTGGCCAACTCCACCGACGTCGTCACCGCCCGGGCCAGGACGAGGTCGCTGAACCCGGGCGCGAAGCGCTCGAGTTGGGCCTCGATGGCGCCGGTCATGTCCAGCGTCGAGCCCGCCGGCACGTGGCAGTAGACCCACAGGGTGTGTTTGCCCGACGGCGCCCGGGTGGGGTCGACCACCGACTGTTGGGCGACCAGGACGAAGGGGCGCTCGGGGTGGCGCCCCCGGGCTACCTCGGCCTCCGCCGATGCCACCTCGTCGAGGGTGCCGCCGACGTGGACGGTGCCCGCTCGCCGGCACGGCTCCGCCGTCCATGGCACGGGACCGTCGAGGGCGTAGTCGATCTTGAACACGCCGGGCCCGTAGCGGAAGCGCGTGAGCCGGTGGCGGTAGCGAGCGGGGAGGCGCTCGCCGGCGATGTCGGCCATGGCCTGGGGGGTGGTGTCGAAAAGGACCGCCCGGGCGCGGGGAAGCTCGTCGATGCGGGTGACCAGTCGACCGGTCTCGATCCTTCCGCCCAGGCTGGCGAGGTGGGCGCCGAGGGCGTCGACGATGGCCTGGGAGCCTCCCCTTGCCACCGGCCACCCGGCGGCGTGGCCCGCCCCGGCCAGCATGATCCCGGCGGCCGCGGTCAACGGCCGCTCCAGGGCGGTGACGGAGTGGGCGGCAATGCCCGCGAACAGCGCTCGCCCCGCGTCGGTGCCCAGAGCCCGGCGGGCGAGGGTGGTGGCCGGCCACAGGGCCCGCACGCCGAAGGCAGCCAGGGCGAGGGGGTGGCGGGGCAGGCGCAGCAGGGGACCCAGGACCGAGTCGGACACGTCGTCCCAGCGGGTCACCAACGGGCCGAGGAGGCGGCGCCATCCGGGGTCATCCAGCGCCCGGGCCGTGTCCTGGACCCCTCGGAGCAAGACCCCGGCGGAGCCGCCGTCGAGCGGGTGGGCGGCCAGCACCTCGGGGTGCAGCCAGCTCAGCCCGTGCTCGCTCAGCGCCAGCGAGCGCAGGAAGGGAGAGGCGGCGCCCGTGGGGTGCACGGCAGAGCAGACGTCGTGCACGAAGCCGGGGAGGGTCAACTCGGCCGACCGGCAGCCACCGCCGGGTCGCTCGTCCTGTTCGACGACGAGCACCGAGGCGCCGGCCCCAGCCAGCGCGGCGGCCGCGGCCAGCCCGTTGGGGCCTGCGCCCACGATCACGGCGTCGTACTCGATGGGCGGCCCCGGCACTCGCCGTAGGCTGCCACAGCGACCGGTACCCTCGGGGCATGTCGGCGGAGATGACCCACACCGAGCCCTCACTCATCACCGTGACCGAGGCGGCCCGCCGGGTGATCCTCGGGACGCGCACGACCGAGCCCGAGGGTGAGAACCTGGCCCTGCGGGTGGAGGTGGTGGGCGAGGCGGCCAGCGACTACCTCTACGAGTTGACGTTCGCCCCCGTGTCCGAGGCTCAGGCCGGTGACGCCCTGGGGCTCAGCGAGACGCTGCCCGTGCTCATACCTGAGGCCTCGGTGGCCAAGCTGCGGGGCGCCACCCTGGACCACGTGGAGCCCACCGGGCTGGTGCTGCGCAACCCCAACCGGCCCCGGCCCACCCTGGGCGCCGGCGGCCCCGAAGGGGGCACGGTGCACCTCGAGGGCAGCGTCGAGGAGCGCCTCCAGCAGTTGCTCGACGGGGAGATCAACCCCATGCTGGCCATGCACGGCGGCTTCGCCGGCGTCGACCGGGTGGAGGGCGACACCGCCTTCATGACCATGGGCGGGGGCTGCCAGGGTTGTGGCCTGGCCCAGCTCACCCTCACCGAGGGCATCAAGGCGACGGTGGAGGACCGCATCCCCGAGATCGCCAACGTGGTCGACATCACCGACCACGCCGCCGGCGACAACCCCTTCTACCAGCCCGATCAGAAGTAGGGCGAGCACCGAGCGGTGTTGTCGATCGCTCCACTCGCCGCTAGCATCACCGTTGCATCGTCCGCCAACACGAACGCCGCGATTGTTGACCGAGCGGATCGTCCGGGGGCCAGCACCAAGGAGCGGTGGCGAAAGCGCCAAGGCAAAGGCATCGCCTTTGGAGCGCAAACGTCGTTCCCCTCCCGTCGGGTTGAACCTCGGGTCCCACGCATCGTGCACCGGCGCAGCGTCGAGGCGGACGCGTAGCGCTACGGCTTCCCTGTCGAGTCCGTCCCGGCCGCTTGCTGCGGCGCAGGCCGGTCGACGAGGTCGCGTGGTGCTCGTGCAGCTGCGACATCCCCGGGTTGGTGTCGGGATACGACCCATTCCCCAGAACCAATGAGAACGAGGTACGCCATGAGCGAGTCGGTCCTCGAAAGATCGGTCCTCGAGCGCAAGGAGCGGGACGAGCTGCAGGCCATCGCTCGGGCCATGGGCGCACAGCCCCCGGCCCGAGCCCGCAAGGCCGACCTGGTCGATCTCATCCTGACCACGGCGGGGATCACGCCCACCGCCGCCGCATCGGGCGACGGTGACGCCGTCGGGAACGGGCCGGCGGGCAACGGCGCCGTCGAGGTCAACGGCGCAGTGGAAACGCCAGAGGCACCGCCGGTGAAGCCTCGCCGCCGGTCTCGGGCGTCCTCCGCCGCCGCCGGCGACTCCGGGCCCGCCGGGGCTGGCGCCAACGGCGCCGACGCCACCGCTGCTGGCGCCACCGGCGCTGGTGCCAACGGGTCCGAGCCCGGCGCAGGGACCGACGACGCCACGGCGAGCGCTGCCGGTGTCACCGAGACCTCCTCCACCAGCGGGGCTGGAGGCGACGAGGCGGCCACGTCGGATCGACCCGAGGCACGCAGCGTGGGTGACGACGAACGGCCTGACGGTCAGTCCGGCGACCGGGGCTCGGGCACCGGGGGAGCTGGCGACCGTGACCGAGGCGACCGCGACCGCGAGCGCAGCCGGGGCTCGCGTGGCGACGTCCGTCCCGGCGATGGCGGCGATCTCGGTGAAGGCAACCGCCGCCGCCGGCGCCGGGGCCGGGACCGGGATCGTGGCCAGGGCGGCCAGGGCGGCCAGGGCGGCCAGGTCAACCAGGGGGGTCCCGCCGATCGGGCCCAGAGCGACCAACGGGCGGACGAGGCGTGGTCCGGGGAACCGGTGGCGTGCTCGGGCCTGCTCGACCTGCGCGACGAGGGCTACGGCTTCCTGCGCACCAAGGGGTACCTGGCCAGCGCCGACGACATCTACGTGTCGGTCAAGCAGGTGCGCCAGTTCGGCCTGCGCAAGGGTGACCACCTGACCGGTACGAGCCGGCCGGCCAACCGCACCGAGAAGAACCCGGCGTTGCTGCGGGTCGACCAGGTCAACGGCAAGGACCCCGAGGAGGCGAGGCGCCGTCCCCGCTTCGAGGACCTGACCCCGCTGTTCCCCGACCAGGTGCTACGCCTGGAGACCCCCGGCGACGCCACCAACATGACGGCGCGCATCGTCGACCTGGTGGCGCCCATCGGCAAGGGCCAGCGCGGCCTCATCGTGTCGCCTCCCAAGGCGGGCAAGACCACGATCATGAAGCAGATCGTCAAGTCGATCGAGGCCAACAACCCCGACGTCCACCTCATGGTCCTGCTCGTCGACGAGCGGCCGGAGGAGGTCACCGACATGCGCCGGTCCACCGGCGGCGAGGTGATCGCCTCCACCTTCGACCGACCGTCGGACGAGCACACCCAGGTCACCGAGCTCGGCATCGAGCGGGCCAAGCGCCTGGTGGAGGACGGTCGCGACGTGGTGATCATCCTCGACGGCATCACCCGCCTGGCCCGGGCCTACAACCTGGCCGCTCCCGCCACCGGGCGCATCATGTCCGGTGGGATCGACACCGGTGCCCTCTACCCGCCCAAGAAGTTCTTCGGCGCCGCCCGCAACATCGAGGAGGGGGGCTCGCTCACCATCCTGGCCACCGCCCTCATCGAGACCGGCTCCAAGATGGACGAGGTCATCTTCGAGGAGTTCAAGGGCACGGGCAACATGGAGCTGCGCCTCGACCGTCGCCTGGCCGAGCGGCGCATCTACCCTGCCATCGACGTCGACGCCTCCTCCACCCGCCACGAGGAGCTGCTGTTCGATCGCAAGCAGCTCCAACAGGTGTGGCGGGTGCGCCGGGCGCTCAACGCGCTGTCGGCCGACGGGGCGTCGCCCAGTGCCGCCCTCGAGCGACTCATGGACGGCATGCGCACCTTCTCCTCCAACGAGCAGTTCCTGGCCGAGGCGGCCAAGGCCGGCGGGCCCGGCGCCTGACGAACAGACCTGGCCGTCACCACCCCACCACGACCCCCACGACGAGGAGGAGACCCCGATGAGAGCTGACATCCACCCCGACTACCAACAAGCCGACGTGACCTGCTCCTGCGGCAACACCTTCACAACCCGCTCCACCGAGGCGAGGCTGCGGGTGGAGCTGTGCAACGTCTGCCACCCCTTCTTCACCGGCAAGCAGCGCCTCATCGACAGCGGTGGTCGTGTCGAGCGTTTCCAGCGTCGTTACGGCCAGCGCAAGGGGGCAGGCTCCAAGTAGCTCAGGCAGAACCGCGGCCCTCTACCCTCGGTGGTGATGTTCGACCGCCTGGCTGCTCTGGAGGACGAGCTCGCGTCCATCGAGGTGCGCCTGGCCGAGCCCGGGGTCTTCGCCGACCAGGAGGCCTACGTCGCTCTGACCCGGCGCCACAAGGAGCTCGAGCCCATCGTGGCCGCCAGCCGGACCTACCGCCAGGCGAGGGACGACCTGGCTACCGCGAGGGAGATGCTGGTGGACGCCACCGGCGCCGACAAGGACGTGGTGCGGGCCGAGGTCGACGACGCCGAGGCGACCATGGCCCGCCTCGACGCCGAGCTCAAGGTGCTGCTGTCGCCCAAAGACCCCAACGACGGTCGCAACGTCATCATGGAGCTGCGGGGCGCCGAGGGGGGCGAGGAGGCCAACCTCTTCGCCAAGGACCTGTTCGACATGTACCAGGCCTACGCCGCCCGCGAGGGGTGGAAGCTCGAGGTCCTGAACAGCGAGCCGTCCGACATGGGCGGGCTCAACGAGGTCACCTTCCTGGTCAAGGGTGACGGCGCCTGGTCCCACCTCAAGCACGAGGGAGGGCCGCACCGGGTGCAGCGGGTGCCGGTGACCGAGAGCCAGGGCCGGGTGCACACCTCCTCGGCGACGGTCACGGTGTTGCCCGAGGCCAAGGAGGTCGACGTGCAGATCGACCCCGGCGACCTGCAGGTCGACGTCTACCGGTCGTCGGGACCAGGTGGCCAGAGCGTCAACACCACCGACTCTGCGGTGCGCATCACCCACAAGCCCACCGGCCTGGTGGTGGCCATGCAGGACGAGAAGAGCCAGATCCAGAACCGGGCCAAGGCCCTGGTGGTGCTGCGGTCCCGCCTGCTCAAAGCCGAACAGGATCGCCAGGCCAGCGAGCTGTCCCAGCAACGCCGGGGCCAGGTGGGCGGCGGCGGACGCTCGGAGAAGATCCGCACCTACAACTACAAGGAGAACCGGGTCTCGGATCACCGGGTCAACTTCACCAGCTACAACCTCGACAAGGTGCTCCAGGGCGAGCTGGGCGACGTGATCGACGCCCTGCGCCAGGACGAGCGGGCCCGCCAGCTCGCCGGCGACTGACACCTGTCGTGCCGGGAGAGGTGGCCGAGGGTCCTGAGGGGGTGACCAACGGTCGGCCGGTGACGTGGCGGTCGCTGCTGGCCGGCGCCGAAGCCGCGCTGGCGGCTGCGGGCCTGGCCTCGCCGAGCGTGGACGCCCGCCGGTTGGTGGAGCGGGCATCGGGCCTCGACGGCGTCGCCCTGGTGGTGGGCCTCGACGAGTCGGCCCCTCGGCGAAGCGTGGGCCACCTCGATGCCATGGTCGCCCGCCGGGTGGAGGGCGAGCCGCTGCAGTACGTGACCGGGCGCTGGGGCTTTCGCCACCTCGACCTGCTGGTCGACAACCGGGTGCTCATTCCCCGACCGGAGACCGAGCTGGTGGTGGAGGTGGCCCTGGGCGAGCTCCGGTCGACCAGCGGGGCCCGGCCCAGCCTCGCCGTCGACCTGGGGACCGGCTCCGGGGCCATCGCCCTGTCGCTGGCCGTCGAGGTGGTGACGACCTCGGTGTGGGCGACCGATGTGTCGCCCGCGGCGCTGGCCGTGGCCCGGGCCAACCTGGCCGGCATCGGCCGTCCCGCTGCCCGGGTGCGCCTGGTCGAGGGCGACTGGTTCGCCGCCCTGCCCGCCGAGTTGGCCGGTCGCATCGACCTGGTGGTGGCCAACCCCCCCTACGTGGCCGAGGCCGAGGACCTGCCTGCCGAGGTGGCCGACTGGGAGCCCCAGGCTGCCCTGGTGGCGGGGCCCACGGGCATGGAGGATCTGGCCCGCATCGTGGCCGAGGCGCCGGCATGGCTGTCACCGGGAGGGTCGTTGGTGCTGGAGCTGGCGCCCCACCAGGCCCGGTCCATGGTGGCCGAGGCCCGGTCGGTCGGCTTCGCCACCGTCGAGGTCCGCCCCGACCTGACTGGCCGGGACCGGGTCCTGGTGGGGCGCCTGGCGTGACGGTCATCCTCGACGCCGCCGGTGATGCGCCTCCGGCCACGGCGCTGGCCCGCGCCGTGGAGGCCCTGCGGGCCGGTGAGGTGGTCATCGTGCCCACCGACACGGTCTACGGCCTGGCCGTGGATCCTCGAAGGACCGGCGTGCTCTTCGCCCTCAAGCACAGGCCCCTCGACGTGGCCTTGCCCGTGCTGGTCGCCGATGTCGAACAGGCCCTCACCCTGGCCGCCGACGGACTGGCCCCCGCGGTGCAGCGGCTCATGGGTCGGTGGTGGCCGGGGGGGCTGACCCTGGTCGTGCCTCGCCGTCGGGGCCTCGGCCTCGACCTGGGCGGCCCCGACGACACCACCATCGGCCTTCGCCTGCCCGACCACCCCGTGCCCGTCGCCCTGGCCGAAGCGGTCGGGCCGCTGGCTGTCACCAGCGCCAACCGCCATGGCCAGTCGACTCCAGCCACGGCGGCTGCGGTGGTCGACCAGCTCGGCCCGGGGGTGGGCCTGGCCCTCGACGCCGGGCCCTGTGTCGCAGCGCCGTCGACGGTGGTGGCGTGGACGGGCGGAGAGCTCCGGGTGTTGCGGGAGGGCGCCGTCGATTCCGGGGAGATCCTGGCCGACCCGTGATAGGGGCCGGCACCTACGCTCCTGGCGGCGAGCGAAGCGAGCCTGCTAGCTGTCGACGGGGCTGCTCGTCGATGTCGTGGCCGGCTCGGTCGTCGTCGTCGGCGGCGAGCCGGCATCGGTGGTGGTGGTGGTGGTCGAGCCGTCCGCAGGGATGGTCGTGGGTCCAGGCAGGTCGGTGGTCGGCGAGGAGGTCGAGGTCACCCTGCATGAGCCGTCACCGGGCGACGCCGCCGGGCTGGGTGACGCCCGCTCACCAGGGGAGTCCAGCGCCGGTGAGGACGTGGGTGTCGGGCAGATGGTGGTCGTGGTCGGGGCCGGGGCGCGAGCAGGTGCGTCCGACTGGCCGGCGGGGACCTCCCGACCGTCCAGGCCTTCCCTGCCGTCTGGGGCCTCCCGAGCGGCCGGGTCCTCCCGAGCGGCCAAGGGAGACGCCGGCGGCCGGGGAAAGTCGACGCCGATCACCTGGGCGGTGGACGCGACCATACGTTGCACAGGCGCCGGCAAGGCGCCGGCGGCCCCCAGGCCACCGACCAGCCCGAGGCTGGCGAGGGCGGCACCGACCAGCAGCTTCACCCGCCTGGCCGGCGACGGGGAGGACGAGGCCGCGGCCACCTCGGCCGTGGGGCGGTCGTCCTTCAGCGTGCGCACCAGCTCGCGCAGGTCCGGGGCCATGGGTGGCACCGGTTCGTCGTCGTGGACCGCCCGCAGTTCGAAGAGCAGGGATACGAGGGCTTCGAGGTCGCGTCGGCCCTCAGGGGCCCGGCCCTGGCGCAGTGCCGCCAGCACCTCGTCGTCGAAGTCGTCGTCGTCTCGCATCCCATCACCGCGAACGCTCTCGCCGGTCACGGGGATACCCCCTCGTCCGCCAGGTGGCGGCGCAGTGCCGCCAGGGCCCGGTGCTGGAGGGCCTTGATCGCGGTGGGTCGCTTGCCCAGCGTCTCGGCCACCTGCTCGATGGGCAGGTCCTCCACCACCCGCAACAGCACCACGGCCCGCTGGTCGGTCGAGAGCCGGGCGAGCAACCGGTCGACCCGCTCACGGCCCATGAGCGCCAGCGCCTCCTCCTCGGCGTCACCACACTGGCCCAAGGTGTCGAGGCTGGCTCCGTCGACCATGGTCGGGTGTCGTGCAGCCCGGCGTAGCTCGTCGATCATGAGGTGATGGGCGATGGTGAACATCCACGAGCGGAACTTGCACTCGTCGCCGTCGAAGGTACCCAGGCACTTGAACATCCGAAAGAACACGTCGTTGGTGGTCGCGCCCACGTCGGGCACGCCGTGGGACCGCAGGTAGCCGGCGACGCGGGGGGAGTGGTCGCGGTAGATCCGCTCCAGGGCCAGGGCGTCGCCGGCGCGAGCGGCGGCCAACGTGGCCGGGAAGCAAAGCTCGCCCCCGTCCGGTCGAACCCCGTGCGGGCCCCGCCTGCCCGTCCTCACATCGACCGCCTCTCGATCGCAGGAGAAAATCCGGCTTCGACCGTATCTCCAGCCGCGAGCCGCTCGTTGACAGTAGTGCTACCCGACACCGACACGATCAGACCCCTGATCGACTCGGATCAGGCGGCGAGTTGCGGCAGGGCGGTCCGGCGGGACCGCCCTGCCGGGCCGTTGTCGGGAGTAGCCCGTTTGGTTCGTCGAGGGGCGGACCGGGGGGCACGGGGGGGGCGCATGGGGAGGCCCGGCGGTCGGGGGTCCACGTGCGGTGACGGGGGCGGGGGCGACTGGG
>JAHWJI010000034.1 GCA_019348495.1 Actinomycetota bacterium
CGAGATCACCGGCCTGGTGTGCGTCAACCCGCTGGTCCTGCCGGCGGAGGCCGGGCTGGTCGAGCTGGTCGAGCTCATGCTCGAGGCCGGCGAGACGGTGAGCGAGGGGGCGGGCGCCGACCTGGCTGACCGCGAGGCCCACGAGATCGCCTACGACGCCACCCCCCTGGCCCCGGCCCGCTCCCTCTACGGGGCCCTCGAAGACCTCCAGGCCGACCTCCCCCGCATCGCCTGCCCGGTGCTCATCATGACCAGCACCCACGACCACGTCGTCCACCCCGACAACAGCGACCACCTGGCCGCTCAGGTCGTCGGCCCGGTAGAGCGCGTCACCCTGGAGCGCAGCTACCACGTGGCCACCCTCGACCACGACAAGGAGGAGGTGGCGAAGCGCACGGTGGCGTTCGTGAAGAGAGTGACGAGCTGACCCGTACGCCGGGTGGAGCGCTCTACACCACCACCCGCTCCGCCTTCTGGGCTGGGCGTGACCCTCCGGAGCTCAGGCGCCGGCCGGGGATGTCGTTGCGTCGACCACGAAGTCGACGACGTCTTCGAGCCGGTGGGCACGCTCGAAGGCACGTCGTTGCCGGGCCGCACCGGTGCCGCCCCGCACGATCTGGTGGACCAGGCCGGCAACCAACTCCCACTCGTCGTGGTCCTCCAGCGCGGGACGGATGGAGTCGAGCAGGGTGTCGAGCATCTCGGGGGCGGGGACCGATCGCTCCTCGACCACGTCGACCAGGTCGCCGTCCATCCCGTAGCGGGCAGCCCGCCACGTCGCCATCCGCAACAGCTCGCCACGAGGATGCGGCACGGGCCCGCCTCTGACCGCCTCGGCGTGGCACGTGCGCACGAGCCCCCGCACGAGCCCGGCCACGGCCACGGCGTCGTCGACGGTGAGGCACACGTCGGTGACCCGGAACTCGAGGGTTGGATAGCGCGGCGACGGACGGACGTCCCAGTGCACCCTGGCCGGGTCGTCGATGCTGCCCGTGGCCAACAGGACGTCGACGAGCCGGTCGTAGTCGCGCCGAGACGCGAAAGGTTCGGGCGTGCCCGCGGTGGGCCACCGCCTCCAGATCTCGGTGCGAAAGCTGCCGTAGCCGGTGTCCTCTCCCAACCAGAAGGGCGAGTTGGCCGACAGTGCCAGGATGGCCGGCAGCCACGGGCGCACCCGGTTCAGGACCTCTATGGCGGCCTCGGGGTCGGGGACGCCCACGTGGACATGGCAGCCGCAGATGATCTTCTCGCGGGCCAGGTGCTGGTAGTCGCGTTCCAGCCCCAGATAGGACTCCTTCGGGGTGACCTGGTTGCCCTCCTCGCGCCAGTGGGAGAAGGGATGGGTGCTGGCGGCGGCGACGTGGGCCCCGGCCTGGCCGGCGGCAGCCATGACCGTGGCGCGCAGACGGGCGATCTCCTTGCTCAGCTCGTCGAGGGTCAGGCACACCGCGGTACCGGTCTCGACCTGCGAGAGCTTGAACTCCCGGTCGACCTGTCCGTCGTCGCCGAGGTCGCGCTGGGCGTGGGGCAGGACCTCGTCGGCCCAGGGCCGGAGGCGACGGCTGTCAGCGTCTATCAGGAGGAACTCCTCCTCCACCCCGACGGTGAACTGGTCTTGACCGGTCATGGCCCAGCTTCTCACACGGCGGAGGCTGGCTTCGACGGTCGGCGGCGCGGTGAACCCTCGGTATCGTCGGCGTGCCATGTTCGCCATCTGCCTCACCGCCTGACGAGCTGCGGTGGCGCAGGTGTTGGTCGCCATACCCACGTACCACCTGGAAGAGGGTCGGGTGCTTCGGTGGAGGACGGGGGGGTTCGGCGTCCCCGAGGGCTATGTGGTCGCGCTGCGGCGAGCCGGAGCGTCGCCGGTGCTCGTGCCCGGTCCGAGCCCGGCCGACCCCGACGACGCCCTGGCCCCCTTCGCCGGGCTGCTCCTGGCCGGAGGGGGCGATGTGGACCCGGGCTGCTACGGCGCCGAGGCCCACCCCAAGACCTACGGGATCGATCCCGACCGCGACGACGTCGAGATGGCCCTGTTGTCCGCCGCCTTGCGTCTCGGGCTTCCCACCCTGGCCATATGCCGGGGCATGCACGTGGTCAACGTCGCCTGCGGCGGCACGCTGGTCCAGCACCTGCCCGACGTGGAGGGCCGCGACGTCCACGGCGACCCGACCGCGAGGCGCTCGGTCCTCCACGGCGTCGACGTCGCAGCCGGAAGCCGACTGGGCACGGCGCTGGAGCGCAGCCGCCTCGATGGTTGTGTCTCGCATCACCACCAGGCGGTGGAGCGGATGGGGGCGGGCCTGGTCCCCGTGGCCTGGAGCGGCGACGGGCTGGTCGAGGCGCTCGAGCTCCCGCCGGGCGAGCCCTGGCTCGTGGCCGTGCAGTGGCACCCGGAGGCCAACGCCGGCGAGGACCCGGCCCAGCAGACGATCTTCGACGCCTTCGTCCGCCGGGCGGGGGAGCGGGCGGATGCCAACCGATGAGACCTCGGCGCCCTCGCCCGGGGGTGAAGGCGATCAGGGCGCCCGCAGGCGCAGGCCAGGGAGCCCGTCGAAGCGGTGGCGGTCGCCGGTCATGAGGGTGAGGTTGTGGTGCATGGCGGTGGCCGCGAGCAGGGCGTCGGCGGTGCGGATGCCTGCCGCCCGGCGCAGTCGTCCCGCCCGCTCGGCCACGGCGTGGTCGATGGGGAGCTCCCGGAACGAGCCGAGCAACAGGCGCAGGCCCTCCTCGTCGGCCCGGTTGCCGGCGAAGAGCTCCAGGCGGGTGACCACCGAGTACGACACCCGGTTGGCTCCGGGGGACAAGGCCCGCACGCCCCGGACGTGGTCGGCGAACACGTCGGTGTCGACCAGGAGGTCAACCACGGTCCCACTCGTCCCGGTCGGGTACCTCGAGATCGGGCATGGTGGCGAAGGTGGCGGCGAGCGCGGTCATCGGGTCGGGTCCCTCCTCGGCCAGGAACTGGTCGACCGCCTGACGGATGAGGGCGGCCAGGCTCGTTCCCTGGCTGCGGGCGAGCTCGGCCAGGCGGGCTCGCTGCTCGGCCGTCAGGTAGATCTGGGTCCGCACCGAGGCCATGGCCGCAGCGTAGACACCCACCGGGAGCGGGACGGCGCAATGGCCGGGACGCGCCGCCGCTCCCCCTCCTCGTACCATGGGCGGCCATGGCCGAGCGCATCACCCGTGACGACGTGGCCCACGTGGCCGGCCTGGCCCGCCTGGAGCTGACCGACGAGGAGCTGGAGCGCTTCACCGTCCAGCTGGCGGCGGTGCTCGACCACGCCGCCGACGTCGAGGCCCTCGACACCGCCGGCGTGGCGCCCACGGCCCACCCCCTGCCCCTCGTCAACGTGCTGCGCGACGACGTGGTCCGCCCCGGCCTCGACCGCGACGTCGTGCTGGCGGCGGCGCCGTCGGTGGAGGACGACCGCTTCCGGGTGCCGCCCGTGCTCGGGGAACCTTCCTAGTGGGCGACGAGAGCACCTACCTGGCGGCCGGCGAGATCGCCGCCGCCGTGCGTGGGGGCGAGCGCAGCGCCGTCGAGGTCGTGGAAGAGCACCTGGCCGTCATCGCCGGGCGCGAGCCCGAGGTCCACGCCTTCAACGCCGTCGGTGACGCCCAGGCCCGCATGGCCGCCGAGCTGATCGACCGCCGGGTCGCGGCGGGGGAGGACCCCGGGCCGCTCGCCGGGGTTCCCGTCGCCCTCAAGGACAACCTGTGCACCGCCGGCGTGCCCACCACCTGCTCGTCGCGCATCCTCGAGGGCTGGCTCCCCCCCTACGACGCCACCGTGGTCACCCGCCTGGGCCTGGCCGGCGCCATCGCCATGGGCAAGACCAACCTCGACGAGTTCGCCATGGGCAGCTCCACCGAGAACTCGGCCTTCGGCCCCACCCGCAACCCCCATGACCTCACCCGGGTCCCGGGCGGCTCCAGCGGGGGCAGTGCCGCGGCCGTGGCCGCCGGCTTCGCCCCCCTGGCCCTCGGCTCGGACACGGGGGGCTCCATCCGCCAGCCTGCGGCCCTGTGCGGGGTGGTGGGGGTCAAGCCCACCTACGGGCGGGTCAGCCGCTACGGCCTCATCGCCTTCGCCAGCAGCCTCGACCAGATCGGCCCGCTGGCCCCCACCGTGGCCGACGCCGCCCTGCTGCTCGAGGTCATCGCCGGCCACGACCCCCTCGACTCCACGTCGATCCCCGAGCCGTCACCCTCCCTGGTGGCCGGCCTGGACGCCGGCGTCGAGGGCCTGCGCATCGGCGTGGTGGCCGAGCTCATGGGCGAGGGCGTGGCCCCCGACGTCCGCCGCCGGGTGGAGGCCGCAGCCGAGGTCCTGGCCGGTGCCGGGGCCAAGGTGGAAGAGGCCGAGGTGCCCGCCGTCGCCTACGGGCTGTCGGCCTACTACCTCATCGCCCCGGCCGAGGCCTCGTCCAACCTGGCCCGCTACGACGGGGTGCGCTACGGCCTGCGCGTCGACGCTCCCACCACCGCCACCATGAACGTGGCCACCCGCACCGCAGGCTTCGGCGCCGAGGTCAAGCGCCGCATCATGCTCGGCACCTACGCCCTGTCGGCCGGCTACTACGACGCCTACTACGGCAAGGCCCAGCAGGTGCGCACCCTCATCGTCCGCGACTTCGCCGCCGCCTACGAGTCGTTCGACCTGTTGGTCTCGCCCACGTCGCCCACCACCGCCTTCCCTCTCGGGGCCAAGGCGGCCGACCCCCTCACCATGTACCTGTCCGACGTGTGCACCATCCCCTCGAACCTGGCCGGCGACCCGGCCGTGTCGGTGCCTTTCGGCGTGGGCGACGACGGCCTGCCCGTGGGCGTGCAGATCCTCGCCCCCGCCCTGGCCGAGGCCACCATGTTGCAGGCCGCCGCCGTGTTGGAGGACGCCATGGCCGGCGAGGCGGGGACGCCATGAGCCTGTCCCTCGAGCGTTCTGGTGGCGCAAACACGGGGTTCGCGGCCGGTTTTGGACACCAGAACGGAGGCGACAGGGTGGGTGACGGAAGATGACCGAGTGGGAGACGGTCGTCGGCCTGGAGGTCCACTGCGAGCTGGCCACGGCCACCAAGCTGTTCTGCGCCTGTCGCAACGCCTTTGGCGACGAGCCCAACACCAACATCTGCCCGGTCTGCCTGGGCCTGCCCGGGTCGCTGCCGGTGCTGAACCGGGGGGCGGTGGAGCTGGCCATGCGCCTGGGCCTGGCCCTGGGCTGCACGGTGGAGCCCAGCCTGTTCCACCGCAAGAACTACTTCTATCCCGACATGCCCAAGGACTACCAGGTGTCGCAGTACGACCAGCCCATCAACGTCGACGGGGTGTTGGAGCTGGCCGACGGCACCCGCGTCGGCATCGAGCGGGCCCACCTGGAGGAGGACACGGGCAAGTCCACCCACGTGGGCGGCGGCGGGCGCATCCACGAGGCCGACCACTCCCTGGTCGACTACAACCGCGCCGGCGTGCCCCTGGTGGAGGTGGTGAGCCGGCCCGACCTGCGCTCGGCCGAGGCGGCCCGGGCCTATGTCAACGAGCTGCGCGCCGTGCTGGTGGCGACGGGGGCCTCCGACGCCCGCATGGAGGAGGGCAGCATGCGCGTCGACGCCAACATCTCGGTGCGCCCCGTGGACTTCTCCACCCTCGGCACCCGCTGCGAGGTCAAGAACCTCAACTCCACCCGCTCCCTCGGCCGGGCCATCGACTACGAGGCCCGCCGCCAGATCGCCCTGCTCGAGGCCGGTGAGCAGGTGACCCAGCAGACCCGCCACTGGGACGAGGCCGACGGGCGCACCCATCCCCTCCGCTCCAAGGAGGAGGCCTACGACTACCGCTACTTCCCCGAGCCCGACCTGGTGCCGCTGGTACCCGGCGACGCCTGGCGCACGTCGGTGGCCGAGTCGCTGCCCCCTTTGCCGGCGCCCCGCCGGCGCCGGTTGGCCGAGGCGACGGGCTCGGCCACCGCGGCGGTGGCCGTGGTGGTCGAGCGGGGACTCGACGACCTGGTGCTCGCCGCGCTGGCGGCCGGAGGCGACGCCCAGCGCCTCGTCGTGCACGCCGAGCACGACCTGGCCGGCGGTGTGGGCGCCCTCACCACCGACGCTTTCGCCGCCCTCACCCGCATGGAGGCCGACGGCGCGCTGACCGCCACCCAGGCCAAGGCGGTGCTGGCCGAGCTGGTGGCCAACGGAGGAGACCCCGCCGCCGTCGCCGCCGCCCTGGGATACGAAGCCATGGCCGGCGACGCCCTCGCCGTCGCCGTCGACGACGCCATCGCCGCCAATCCCGACGCCTGGGCCCGTTACCTGGCCGGCGACACCAAGGTCAGCGGCTTCTTCGTGGGTCAGGTCATGCGCGCCACCAAGGGCCAGGCTGACGGCAGGGTGGTCACCGCCCTGCTCGGCCAACGGGCCGACGCCGGCGGCTGACCCTCCCCCCGGGCTCGTCGACCTGCTGGCCGGCCCCGTGTTCACCCGGGCCCGCCCACCGGCCGTGCCCTCGGGCGGGTATCGCAACCCAGATGTCGACGCCGTGCCCGCCGGCGACTACCGCCGGGAGCACCCGGCCCAGTGCTCGACGCCTGTGGCGTGGAGGTCCAGGTGAAGGATCTCGCCGTCGAACCATGGGCTCGACGGTGAGCTGATCGGGCTACGGCCCCCCCGGCTGCCATCACTGGAGGCCCGGTGCCCCCTCCACCGCCCAGGCTGTGCCCCCGAAGCGCCACACCAGGGCCGTGGCCCGGGTGGCCATGAGCAGTCCGAGGGACGCCCACAGCCAGCCGATGCCGGCGTCGAGGGCGAGCACCGCTCCGGCGGCGGGGACGAAGACCACGGCGGCGCCGGCCATGGCCCCGGCCAAGAAGCGCATGTCACCGGCGCCGATGAGCACGCCGTCGAGCACGAACACCACGGCGTTGAGCGGCTGGAGCACGGCCACGAAGAGGAGCACAAAGGTGCACAGGGCGACCACGGCGGGGTCGTCGCTGAAGAGTCGGGGAAGGAGCGGGCGGGCCAGGCCCACGACTGCGGCGAACACGAGACCGGCGCCCATCCCCCAGACCAGCATCCGCCGGGCCGCCTCTCGAGCGGCGGCCGCGTCTCCGGCGCCCAGCAGGCGGCCGATCATGGCCTGGCCGGCGATGGCGAGGGAGTCGAGCACCAGGGCCAGGAACGACCACACCTCGAAGGCGATCTGGTGGGCCCCGAGGTCGACGGTCCCGAGGCGCGCCGCCACCGCCGTGGTCAGGGTCAGGGCCAGGCGCAGGGCGGCGGTGCGCACGAACAGGTCCCGTCCCACCACCGCCAGGCGGCGGATGGCCGCCACCTCGGGCCGCACGCCCACGCCCTGGGCGGCGACGTCGCGGGCCACCCACCACACGTACGCCCCGGCGGAGCCCACCTGGGCCACCACCGTGGCCAGGGCCGAGGCTCCGATGCCGAAGCCCAGGCCGTAGATCAACACCAGCTCGATGGCCAGGTTGGTGCCCACCGCCACACCGGTGACGATGAGGGGGGTCACGGTGTCCTGGCGGCCCCGGAGGTAGCCGGTGCCGGCCAGGGTCACCAACAGGGCGGGGACCCCGACCAGGCTGATGCGCAGGTACACCAGCGCGTGGGCCGCCACCTCGCCGGTGCCACCCATGAGGGTCACCGCCTGGGGCGCCAACGCCCAGCCGGCCAACCCCAGGGCCAGGCCGATCGCCAGCGCCAACCACATGCCCTGCACCCCCTCGTGGGCGGCGCCGGCGGCGTCGCCCGATCCCAGGCGACGGGCCACCGAGGCGGTGGTGCCGTAGGCCAGGAAGTTGAACAGGGCGTAACCGGTGAGGATCAAGGTGGTGGCCAGGGCCAGGCCGCCCAGCTGGGGCGTCCCCAGGCGGCCGACCACGGCGGTGTCGGCCAGCACGTAGAGAGGCTCGGCGGCGAGGGCGCCGAGGGCGGGGACGGCCAACCCGAGGATCTGGCGGTCGTAGGGGTGGGCCAGTGGTCGGGCCAGGGCCATGCCGGCGAGGCTATGAGCGCCAGTCCGGCGCCGCCGGGGGATACTGGCGTCATGCAACGTCTGCCCAAGCCCTGGGAGCCCGAGGCGAGCCCACGCCAGCGCTTCGTTCCCCTCGCCGCCGCGGTGGCCATCGTCGCCGCGGTGATCTACGTGCTGTTGCCGTTCACCTTCGCCGACGTGGTGGACTGCAGCGGCGCCCTGTTCGGATCACAGGCCGACCCGGCCACACCCGCCGGGGCCATCGTCGGCAACGCCGACGAGGCCTGTGCCGACACGGGCGGTCGGCGACGGGTCAACGCCGCGGTGGTGATCGTGGCGGCCCTCGCCCTGGGCCTGGCCGGCGCCTTTCTGCCTTCCGAAAAAGATGCCCCCTCGGGATAGTCGAGGCAGGTGGAGTGCGGTAAGGTGAGGCGCTAAATACCCCCCCCCGGTACCACGGACGGAAGGAGCACCCACATGGGCGAGACCGAGCGTTCCTACGAGGTCGAGGGCATGACCTGCCACAGCTGCGTGGCCATGGTCACCGAGGAGGTCAGCGAGGTCCCCGGCGTGGTCTCGGTCGACGTGGACCTGCCCAGCGGTCGGGTGACGGTGGCCGGCGACGCCGACGACGATGCCGTGCGCCGGGCCATCGTCGAAGCCGGGTACTCAGTGGCGTGAGGCTTTGCTGCGGCTGTGGGCCTTCGCGGCCCATGCTGGCCGCGGCCGACGCGAGCAAGCCACCAGCGCCGAGGCGGTGGGCCGGGCACATCGGCATCGGTCGCCGACCACGAATGCGCCGAAGGCGCCTCGCTCTGGCTGGCGGCCCAGGCGAGCGCAGCTCGCCCGAACCGGAGCGAAGCGAGTGAGGGCGAAGTCAGGCCACGTCCTGGCGGGTGAGGCGGCGGACGGTGAGGGCCAGGGCTGTCACCGCCGCGCCCAGGGGTACGGCGATGGACGTGGCCAGGGAGACCTCCACCAACTCGGGCGCGCCGTCGGCCAGGCGGGCCAGCAGCGAGCGGGCGTGGGCCCGGATGGCCAGCAGCGAGGCTGTCCCCCCGGCCCCGGCCACGAAGCCCTCCCACACCAGGATGTAGGCCAGCCCCCACAGCAGGGCCCGGCGGATCCGCAGCCCCAGCCAGGTGAAGACGCCGGCGTAGGCCACGGTGGCCAGGCTGGTGGCCCCAAGGGTGGCGACCACCAGGCCGGTGCCGGCGCCGGTGGCGGCGGCGGCCACGGTCATGGGCACCACCACCACCGGCAGGGCGGCGGTCAGAGCGGCGGCGGTGGCCACCGCCACCAGGCGCCACCGGGCCACCGGGCGAAGCCACAGGTAGACCAGGGTCCCGTCCTCGTTGGGCTCGCCCAGCACGGCCGAGGCGAACACCAGCGTGGTCACGGGCACGAACAGGGCCAGCCCGTAACTGCTGACCAGGCCGATGCCGGCACCGACGGGGTCGTCCCCGTCGCCGGCGCCCAGGGCCACGCCCAAGACCACGGCCAGGGCACCGAGGGCGCCCAGGCCGGCCAGGCGCCCCTTGGTCACCTGGGTGGCCAGGAACGTGCGGTAGAGCGCCTTCATCGTGCGCTGCGGGCCCCGGCGCCCACGAGGTAGCGGAACACGCTCTCGAGATCGTCGTCGAGGGGCACCAGCTCCAACAGGCGGGCCCCGGCAGCGCACGCCGCCGGAGCCACCGCCAGACGGAAGCGGGCCACGTCGAGGGTGTCGACCACCACCTCTGCGGGCCCGGCCACCCACACGCCCACCACGGTGGCCGACGCCAACAGCGCGGCCCCGAGCGCATGGGGTCGGTCGGTGCGCACCCGTAGGCGGTGGGGGCGGTTGTCCATCAGCTCGCGGATGGCGTGGAAGTCGCCCTCGGCGGCCAGGCGACCCTGGGCCATGACCAGCACACGGGAGCCGAAGCGCTCGACCTCGTCGAGCACGTGGCTCGACACCAGCACGCCGCGGCCCTCCTCACCCAGGCGGCGGAAGAGGGTGATGAGGTGCAGGCGCTGGCGGGGATCGAGGCCGTCGAGGGGCTCGTCGAGCACCAGCAGCTCGGGATGGTGGACGAGGGCCTGGGCCACCTTGACCCGCTGGCGCATGCCCTTGGAGTAGGTGGCGAGGGGGCGACGGTCGTGGGGATCGAGGTCGACCTGGTGAAGGGCGGATGCGGCGGCGGCACCGGCCTCGGCCATCCCCTGCAGCTCGGCGGCCAGGGTCACGAACGCCCGGGCGCTGATGCCTTCGAACAGGGCCTCTTGCTGGGGGACCAGGCCCAGGCGACGGAACAGCGCCGGGTCGCGCCGGGGGTCGGCGCCGAGGACCTGCACCGACCCCTGCGAGGGGCGGGTGAGGCCGCACAACAGGCGCAACAGGGTGGACTTGCCGGCGCCGTTGGGTCCGAGCAGGGCGGTGACACCGGGGCCGACGGAGAAGCTGACGTCGGACACGGCCACCACGTCGCCGAACCACTTGGAGACGTGGCTGACCTCTATCACCGGGTGATCCTCAGGCGGTGGTAGCGGGAGCGCAAGACGGCGCCGGCACCCACGGTCCAGGCCAGGTTGGCCACCACCAGCTCGGCCGTCGGTATCGGTGTCCGACCGGCCTGGCCGTAGATGCGCTGCACCAGCTCGAAGGGGATGGCCCCGACATTGAGGAGCAGGAGTCGTTCGTCGGCTCCGACGGCCACCAGTGCGGAGGTGGCCACGGTTGACACGAGGAGCACGAGGATGACCCCGGCCGAGGCCACCGCCCGGCGCTCTGTGAGGCTGGCGGCGGCCAGGGAGACGGCGGTGTAGGCGGCGGAGATGACGAGGCCACCGGTCACGATGCGGGCCAGCACGGTGAGGAACTCCCCGAAGCCTTCGGGGCCGGCCCCGGCGAAGGTGAGCCCCACCAGCAACAGCAGGGGCGGCCCCAGGGTGACCAACGCCAGCACCGGCACCACGGCCAGGACCTTGGCCACCAGGTAGCTGTCGCGGGTGAGGGGGGACGCGAGGTAGAGCCCGAGCATCCGGTGGCGCCGGTCGGGGCACAGCACCTCGGGGCCGACCAGGGCCACGAACAGCACGATGGCGGCGCTGATGAAGCCGTAGTAGTCGGCGTAGCCGGGGAGCACGCCGCCCCCCTGCACGAGCTGGTCGGGGAGCAGGGCGGCGATGCCCACGAACACCAGGGCGGGCACGTAGGCGATGCCCACCGAGGCCAGGGGCAGCAGCTTGGCCCAGAACGTCCGGCGCAGGCCCAGCGCCCGCAGGGCGCTGTGCCAGGCCAGGCTGCGCACCGCGCCGCGCACCCCCAGGCGGGGCCCGTCGTAGCGGCGGTAGCCCCGGTCGACGATGCGGGCGTCACTCACGGGGCGCCGTCGCCGGCGGCGAGGAAGACGTCCTCCAGGGTGGCGGTGCGGGCCTGGACCCGGCGCAGGCCGATGCGCTGCGCTGCGGCGGCGTCGCGCACGGCATCGGCGCCGGCGTCGGCCGCACCCTCGACCACCAGGCGCAGCCCGTCCACGCTGACCGCGAAGCCGTCGGTACGGAGGCGGCCGGCGAGGAGCTCGGCCCCGCCGTCGACGTCGACCACCAGGCCCGAGCCGCCCGAGCGCAGGGCGTCCATGCTGCCACTGGCCACCACCTGTCCGGCGGCCAGGATGACCGTGGCGTCACAGGTGCGCTCCACCTCCTCGAGCAGGTGCGACGAGAGCACCACGTCGATGCCGAGCTCCGAGCCGATGCGGCGGATGAGGGCGAGCATCTCCTCCCGCTGCATGGGATCGAGGCCGTTGGTGGGCTCGTCGAGCAGGAGCAGGGCAGGGTCGTGGGCCAGGGCCGCGGCCAGCTTCACCCGCTGGCGTTGCCCCGTCGACATCGTCCCCACCGGGCGATGACGCTCCTCGCCCAGGCCCACCAGCCACAGGGCGTCGCTGGCCCGCGCCGTGGCCTCGCGGGAGGGCAGGCCGTGCACCTCGGACAGATGGCGGACGAGGTCGTGGGCCCGTACGTCGGGGGCCAGGGCCTCGTGCTCGGGGACGTAGCCGAGGCGCTCTCGCACTCGAGCACCGGCGGTGGCGGGATCGAGCCCGAGGACCTCGATGGTGCCCCCGTCGGGCGGGTGGAGCCCGAGGATGAGGCCCAACACGGTGGTCTTGCCCGCCCCGTTGGACCCCAGCAGGCCGGTGACGCCGCTGCCCACCTCGAAGCTGGCCCCGGCCAGAGCGGTGGTGGCGCCCCAGAGCTTCACCAACCCGGTGGCCCGCACGACAGCGCTCACCACGCCGACGCTACGACCGGAAACGTCCGAGACGTCACCACCGGGGCGTGGCTACCCTCGGCGTCATGGCCTCCCACCCGCAGTCGCCCCCGATGAAGCCCCGCAGCCACGAGGTCACCGACGGACCTCAGCGGGCGCCGGCGAGGGCCATGTTGCGGGCCGTGGGCATGGGCGACGACGACTGGGGCAAGGGCCAGGTCGGCGTGTGCTCTTCGTGGAACGAGGTCACGCCGTGCAACATGCCCCTGGCCCGCCTGGCCCGCTCGGCCAAGGAGGGGGTGCTCGCCGCCGGCGCGTTCCCACTCGAGTTCACCACCATCGCGGTGTCCGACGGCATCTCCATGGGACATGAAGGCATGCACGCCTCGCTGGTGAGCCGGGAGGTCATCGCCGACTCGGTGGAGACGATGATGCACGCCGAGCGCTTCGACGCCCTGGTCACCTTCGCCGGCTGTGACAAGAGCCTGCCGGGGATGCTCATGGCCGCCGCCCGGGTCAACGTGCCCTCGGTGTTCGTCTACGGCGGGTCCATCCTGCCCGGCCAGCACAAGGGTGCGCCGCTCGACATCGTCAGTGTGTTCGAGGCGGTGGGGGCCTGCGCAGCGGGCACGATGAGCGCAGAGGACCTGGGTGAGATCGAGCGGGGCGCCTGTCCCGGCGAGGGCGCCTGTGCCGGCATGTTCACGGCCAACACCATGGCGTCGGTGGCCGAGGCCCTGGGCATGTCCCTGCCCGGCAGCGCCAGCCCACCCGCCCCCGACCCCCGGCGCGACGCCATCGCCCGGGCCAGCGGCGAAGCGGTGGTGCACCTGCTGCGCGAGGGGATCCGCCCCCGCCAGATCATGACCAAGGAGGCGTTCGAGAACGCCATCGCCGTGGTCATGGCCCTGGGTGGCTCCACCAACGCCGTGCTGCACCTGCTGGCCATCGCCACCGAGGCTCGGGTGGAGCTGGCCCTCGACGACTTCAACACCGTGGCCGCCAAGGTGCCCCACATCGCCGACACCCGGCCCCACGGCCGCTACCACATGGCCGACATCGACCGCATCGGCGGGGTGTCGGTGGTGCTGGCCGAGCTGCTCGAGGCCGGCCTGCTCCACGGCGACTGCCTCACCGTGACCGGGCGGACCATGGCCGAGAACCTGGCCGCGCTGGCACCTCCGGCGCCCGACGGTGCGGTGATCCACCCGCTGAGCGACCCCATCCACGCCCGCGGCGGCATCGCCGTGCTCACCGGCTCGCTGGCCCCCAAGGGCGGGGTGGTCAAGGTGGCCGGCATCGACTTCACCCGCTTCGACGGTCCCGCCCGGGTCTTCGAGGGCGAGGACGGCGCCATGGAGGCGATCATGGCCGGGCGCATCCAGCCCGGTGACGTGGTGGTGATCCGCTACGAGGGGCCGAAGGGCGGACCGGGTATGCGCGAGATGCTGGCCGTGACCGGGGCCATGAAGGGGGCGGGGCGGGGCGGTGACTGCGCCCTGGTCACCGACGGGCGCTTCTCGGGCGGCACGCACGGCTTTTGCATCGGCCACGTCGCCCCCGAGGCGGTCGACGGCGGGCCCATCGCCTTGGTTCGCGACGGCGACCGCATCGTCATCGACACCGAGTCGCACACCATCGACCTCGACGTCGAGGCCACCGAGCTGGCCCACCGCCGCCGCGAGTGGAAGCTGCCGGCGCCTCGCTACACCTCCGGCGTGCTGGCCAAGTACGCGCGCCTGGCCTCGGGCGCCGAGCGGGGCGCCATCACCGAGGCGTAGGTACGGCCACCGGCTCCTCTTGCGCGTCCTGGTGGGCCTGCCATCCCGTGAGCTGGTCGAAGCCGTCGAGGAAGACCCGGGTCCGACAGGTCAGGTCCAGCGCCCTGGAGACCGCGGCGTCGTCGGGAGGGAGGACCAGGCCCAGGTTGTCCTCCAGACGCCGGTGGACGTCGTCGACGTAGGCATGGTCGTCGTCGCTGGCATGAGGTTGGGCCAGGTCCTCCAGGAGGCCCTGGCCCAGGTACTGGCGGGCCATGACCACCATGAAGCGGGTGACCGCCCGGTCGAGGCCCTGCAGCGACGTCCGCAGCCGGCGGTAGCGCTCGTCGCTGCTCAGGAGGTGTCCGGCGATCACCGTCCGAGCGACAGCCCGAACGGCCGGCTCCGGATCCTGGTGGGGGTCCCGGCTGCGGTAGCAGACCGACACCAGCGGGAAGCGGTGGATCTCGTCCTGGGTGTCGCGGAGCAGGTCGGCCCACTTCTCGAAGCGCTGGCGGAGGTCGGTGAGCTCTTCGTCCTCCAGCCAGGCGGCCAACACGTCAGGCCCGTCGTGGCGACCGTTGGTGTCCTCGCCGATGCGCAGGGCCAGGCGCACCCGGTTGTGCTGGCTGCCCAGGACCTCGAGGAGGTAGGCGACGATCCCGGTGAGCATGGAGAAGCCGCTGAGGGAGGCGGCCACGGTCAGGAGCTGCAGCGGTCTGCTCACCGGGGTGATGTCACCCAGGCCCAGCGTGCTCACGGTCAGGCCGCTGTAGTACAGGGCGTCGACGAAGCCGAGCGTTCCCAGGATCTGCTCGGACTGGAAGGAGTCGGTCAGGAAAGGCCACACGACGAGGGCGAAGCCCAGCACCAACACCGCCACCCAGGCCACGAAGGTCAACACCATCATGAGGGGCCCGGTCAAGGCCACGAGACGCCGCTGGTTGCGGCCACGGCCGCCGGCCACCAGCAGCCGCCAGACCCCTCGTTGCACGTTCCTGGCCAGAGGGCCGTCGACGTCGGGGTGCAGGGCGGTCAGGGAGAGGTCCACCATGGCCAGCACCATCAGGGCCATCCCGACCGCCACCACTGCCCACTGCGCGAGTCCCATGGGCTGGCCCTACCCCGATACCGTGGCCGATGGTGCTCGTCGCTCCCGATCCGGTCCGGAGCTGAGGGTGGGCTGGCGGCGACGACTCCTGGTGGCGGCGGTCGGGGTACCGGTGGCGGCGGTGGTCGTCCTCGTGGTGGAGGCCAGCCTCGCCCGACGGGGGTCGATGCTGGAGCGGCCGCCGCTCGACCTCGACGGGCGGGTGGGCTCGGGGCCGGCGCCCGTCGTCGACGTCGTGTGGTTGGGTGACTCGACGGCGGCGGGCGTGGGGGCGTCGAGCGCGGCGACGGCCCTGCCCACGCTGGTGGCCGAGGGTCGTGACCGCCCGGTGGAGCTGACCACCCTCGCCCGGAGCGGCGTCACCCTGGCCGAGGTGGTCGAGCACCAGCTTCCCGCCGTCGCCGCGGCCGAACCCGACGTGGTGTTCGTCTCCGTCGGGGCCAACGACGTCACCCACTTCACGTCCCGGGCCGACTTCGAGCAGCGGTACCGGCGGCTGGTGGCCGGACTGCCCGAGTCGGCCGAGGTGGTGCTGCTCGGTGTGCCCGACATGGGTGCCGTCCCCCGCCTGGCCCAGCCCCTGCGGGCGGTGGCCGGGTTCCGGGGTCGCCAGCTCGACGAGGTGGTGCAGGAGGTGGCCGCCGACACCGGGAGCGCCTACGTCGACATCGCCGGGGAGGCGGGTCCACTGTTCCGGGCCGACCCCGACCGCTTCTTCGCCGCCGACCGCTATCACCCCTCCGACGCCGGCTATCGCCGCTGGGCCGACGCCGTGCTCGACGTGGTGCAGGCATCGGCCCTGCTGGGTCCATGACCGTCGAGGATGTGGCCGCCCGTGGCTTCGGGTCGGCCGGTGACGCCTACGAGCGGGGGCGGCCGTCGTACCCGGTCGGGGCGGTGGCGTGCCTGGTCGAGGAGTTGTCGATAGGTCCGGGCGCGACCGTGGTCGAGGTGGCGGCCGGGACGGGCAAGCTCACCCGTCTGCTGGTGCCCACCGGGGCCCGGGTGGTGGCGGTCGAGCCGGTGGCGGGAATGCGCCAGGTGCTCATCGACAAGGTGCCCGACGTCGCCGTCGTGGCCGGCACTGCCGAAGCCCTGCCCGTGGCCTCCGCCAGGGCGGATGCGGTGCTGGCGGCCCAGGCCTTCCACTGGTTCCGGGTGGGCGAGGCATTGGCCGAGGCGGCCCGGGTGCTGCGGCCCGGTGGCGGTCTCGGTCTGGTGTGGAACGACCGCGACGACTCGGTCCCCTGGGTGGCCGAGCTGTCGGCCCTCATCCACTGGGACGATCGGCCGGTGCCCAACCACCACGACATCGACTGGTCCGCCGCCGTGGCCGGCACGGGCGCCTTCGCCCCGCTCCGACGCCGGCGGTTCCGACTCGATCAGCCCCTCGACGTCGACACCCTGGTGGACCGGGTGCTGTCCACCAGCTACATCGCCGCCCGGCCGGCAGCCGAGCAGCGGGCCCTGGCGGGGGACGTGCGAGCACTGGTGGCCGAGCTCCCCGACCGGATCGTCCTGCCCTACCGCACCGAGGTGTTCTGGTGCCGGCGCCGCTGAGCCCCTTCACCCCGTTCCAGGTGGCGTTGCTGGCGTGGGCCGACGACCTTGGCCGCGACCTGCCCTGGCGGCGCACCCGCGACCCGTGGGCGGTGCTGGTCAGTGAGCTCATGCTCCAGCAGACCCAGGTGGTCCGGGTGGTGCCCCGCTACCGGGCGTTCCTGGGACGGTTCCCCACCCCGGCCGCCTGCGCCGCAGCTCCGGTGGGGGAGGTGGTGCGGGCCTGGGCCGGGCTGGGCTACAACCGCCGGGCCGTGCACCTCCATGCCGCATCGACCGTCCTCGTCGAGCGTTTCGGTGGCAGGTTGCCGGCCACCCTGGACGAGCTGCGCTCGTTGCCGGGTGTCGGTCCCTACACCGCCCGGGCGGTGCTGGCCTTCGCCCATGAGGCCGACGTCGGGGTCCTCGACACCAACGCCGCCCGGGTGCTGGCCCGAGTGGCCGGTCGTCGCCTGGCGCCCGGCGAGGCCCAGGCGCTGGCCGGCTCGGTGGTGCCGCCGGGCACGGGCTGGTCCTGAACCAGGCGGTCATGGAGCTGGGGGCGACGGTGTGCACCCGTCGCCGCCCCCGCTGTGGCGATTGTCCGCTGCCCGCAGCGGGCGCCTGCGCCTGGGCGCTCGCCGGCCACGTCGGGGTCGACCCGGCCGACGGATCGGCCGGGGTGGGTCGGCCCCAATCGGCCTTTGCCGGGTCCGACCGTCAGGGACGGGGCCGCCTGGTCGACGCCCTGCGGGTCGGGCCGGTGGCGGAGGCTTCCTTGGCCGTCGCCTGCGGCTGGCCCGACGACCCGGACAGGGCGCAACGGGTGGCCGCCGGCCTGGTGGCCGACGGTCTCGCCGGCTACGCCGACGACGGGCGGTTGCGCCTGCCCTGAGGACCGATGGGTCGTGGCGTGCGCACGTCGAGCGCATGGCGTCGTCTCCGCGGCCAGAGCCGGGCGGGTCGATCAGCCGGTGACCAGGGCCAGGACCTGTTGGCGGCTCGACGGACCGTCGTGGACGAGCTCCCCGTCGCGCAGGCCCAGGCAGCGGCTGGCCTCCTCGGCCAGGTCGAGCTGGTGGGTGGACACCAGGGCACAGGCACCGCCGGCCACGGCGGCGAGCAGCAGCTCGACGAGGGTGGCCTGGCTGGGCGCGTCCAGGCCGACGAAGGGCTCGTCGACCAGCAACAGGTCGAAGGGCCGGACCAGGGCCAGGGCCAAGGAGACCTTCTGGCGCATGCCCCGGCTGAAGCGCGAGGGCAGGTCGTCGGCCCGCGGGGCCAGATCGAGGCGCTCGAGCAGGTCGTCGGCCCGCGGTCGCCAGTCGTCCACCCCGTGCAGGCGGGCCACGTACTCCAGGTGCTCGAACACGCTCAGGTCGTCGTAGAGCACGGGGGCGTCGGGCAGGTAGGAGGTGGCGGCCCGGGCCTCGAGCGATCCGGCGGGCTCGCCCACCGCCCGGACCTCCCCCTCGGTGGGCTCCAGCAGGCCGGCACACAGACCGATGAGCGTGGACTTGCCTGCCCCGTTGGGGCCGACGAGCACGACCAGCTCTCCGGCGCCGAGGGTGAGGTCGACGGGCGCCAGGCCGAAGCCGTCGCCGTAGTCCTTGGCCAGACCGTCGGTGACCAGCACGCCGGCTGGGGCCGTCACAGGCGCATGGGGGCCCGGCGTGACAACCAGAACAGGGCGATGGCGACCAGCATGACGGGGATGGTGGCCGCGGCGGCGGCGACGGGAGCACCGGCCACGCCGTGGTCGAAGGCCGAGCGGGCAGCCAGCACCGGCAACACCGAGACCACCACCAGCACCACCGGCCATCCGTTGCGAAACAGCAGGGCCGTCCCGGCGGCCTCGGGCACGGCGCTGAGCGACGACTTGATCTCGGCCATCCCCTGGGCCGTGCTGGCCGCGGCCGCGGTGGTGGCGGCGGCAGCCACGGGTAGGACCACGGCGGTGGCGATGGGCACCACGTCGCCGGCGGTGCCCAATACCGCCGCGGTCGCGGTCGCCACCAGGCAGACCCCGACCATGACCACCATCGACGCCGGCAGGTGGCGCATCAGGAGGCCACCGGGGGCGAGGGGGAAGCCGGCCCAGCGGTCGGGGTGGTCGATCTCCTGGGCGAGGGGTTCCACGGCGTCGAGGGCGGCCACGTACAGCGCCAGGCCGGCCACAACCACCAGGGTCGAGGTCCCGGCCCAGGCGCCCACCAGCGCGGCGCCGGCCAAGGCGCCGAGGACCACCATGCGCATTACCCGCACGGCCGGGAAGCGGGCGATGCCGGCCCAGCCGCGCCGCCAGGTGGGCAGTCGGCCCCGGCCCGACGCCGGGAGGCGGACCCACGGCCGGGCCCGGGGTCGCTCCTGGGCCAGACGGCGACGGAGCAGCACCACGGTACGCAGGTCCTGGAGGGTGACGGCGAAGCGCAGCTCCGACACCAAGCCCGCCCGCCGCCGGGCCGCTTCCAAGGAGGTCCCGCCCACGCCGGCCAGACCGAGCCCGGCCACGACCAGGGCGGTGGCCGCCCCGCCGAGGGCGACTGGTCGAAACCCGAGGCTGCCCAGGGCCAGGCGACCCAGCAGGGCCGGGGGCGACAGGGCGGTGCCCGCCACCAGGTCCACCCCGGCCGCGGCCACCACGCCCACGGCGAACAGGTTCACCGTCGCCGACGAGGCCCGTCGCCCCGACGCCACCAGGGCGGTGCCCACCACCGCCACCGCCACCAGGGCCCCGGCCAGCGCGGCGTAGAGCACGGCCACGAACGGCTCGACGGGCAGGCGACGGGCGGCCAGGAGGCCGGTCACGGCTCCGGTCACGGCGCCCACATAGGCCCCGAAGCGGAGCTGGCGCACGGCCGCCCCACGCAGCGCCGCGCCCCGGTCGATGGGGGCCAGCAGCACGTGCTGGACGGTGGGCGCCTCCAGGGCCAGGGGACCGCCCCGTCCCCCCGACCGCAAGCCCAGGGCGACGAGGACGGCGATGCCGGCGCCCAGCAGGGCTGGGCCCTCGGCTGCCACCCGGGCGGCGGTGCCGGCGCTCACGACCTCGTCGGGGACGAAGGTGGACCCCACGATGGTGGCCACCCCCACGGCCAGCGCCGTCAGGTAGGCGTTGTAGAACGAGTCGAACCAGTCGACGTGGTCGAGCCGCCGTCGCCGGCGGGTCCGGCTGAGCTCGGCCAGCACCGTCGGCCCGTCGACGTCCACCCGCCGACCATAGGGCCGGCGCCGTCAGGGCGCCGCGCGCTGGTCAGCCGCCGCTGCGGAGTGTGACACTCGACGGGTGGGCGACACTCCCGGTCTGCGAGCCGCCGAGTTCCGTCTCGTGCTGGGGCACTTCCCCACCGGCGTGGTGGTGGTCACCGCCGGGGGGCCATCAGCTCCGGTGGGACTGTCGGTCAACTCCTTCACCTCGGTGTCGCTCGATCCGCCGCTGGTGGCCTTCTGTGCTGATCGTCGCTCGAGGAGCTGGGCCGGGATCCGCTCGGCCGGAGCGTTCTGCGTCAACGTCTTGGGCCAGGACCAAGAGGCGCTGTCCCGGGTGTTCGCCATGCGGGGCGCCGACCGCTTCGAGGGCGTGGGCTGGTCGCCTGCGCCCTCGGGTGCGCCCCTGCTCGACGGCGTGCTGGCGTGGGTCGACTGCACCATCGACGCCGTGCACGACGGGGGCGACCACGAGATCTGCGTGGGCCTGGTGCAGGCCCACGGCGTGGAGCGTGAGGACGGCCCGCTCGTGTTCTACCGCGGTGGCTACGGCCGCTTCGAGCCCTAGCCGGCGGCCCGTCGGGCCCGGGACCGGCGCTTCAGGCGCCACGACCGCCACAGCCGCCGGCCCAGGGCGTAGGCGAACAACAGGCCCAGCGCCGCCCAGATGTACCAGTCGAGGGCGAGGATGACCATGCCCGGCGAGCCTACGGAGCGGTTGGGTCCGATGACGTACTCGAGCCCGCCCTTCCCCCGCTCCCGACGCCCGAGCACCACGCCGGCCATTCGTGGCGGCCGAGGGCAACCCGGTCGTAGGTGGCGGCGGCCCACTCCCTCGGGCTCATGACCGGGGTGACCAGGACAGCGCGGCGGCTACCTCGGCCTTCACCTCCCGGGGCCGGACAACGCTGGTTCGTCCCAGGTGTCGCTCACCGGCCACATCCCGCACCTCTCGTGCGCGTACCTTCCGCATTTCGGAGCTCACGCGCACGAGAGCAGGAAGGGCGTGGGACAGCGGTGCCGGAGCTAGGAGGCGAAGGGGCCGGGCGGGTCGCTGGCGAAGGGGCCGGGCGGGTCGCTGGCGAAGGGGCCGGGCGGGTCGCTGGCGAAGGGGCCGGGTTCCGCCGCAGCCACTCCCAGGGCGTCGAGCAGGAAGGCGTAGACGAGGGCCTCGTCGCGCCAGGCGTCGTAGCGGCCCGAGGGCCCCATGTGGCCTGCCCCCATCTCGGTCTTCAACAGCACCCCTGTCCCCGGCGAGGTGGCCCGAAGCCTGGCCACCCACTTGGCTGGCTGCCAGTAGGGGACCCGGGGGTCGTTGATGCCGGCAGTGACCAGGATGGGCGGGTAGGCCTTGGCCGAGACGTTGAGGTAGGGGTCGTAGCCCTTCATGTAGGCGTAGACCTCTGCCGATGGCGCGGGGTTGCCCCACTCCTCCCACTCCAGGACCGTCAGCGGCAGGGAGGCGTCGAGGATGGCCTCCACCACGTCGACGAAGGGAACCTCGGCCACCGCCGCCCCGAACGCCTCTGGCGCCATGTTGAGCACCGCCCCCACCAGCAGGCCGCCGGCGCTGCCCCCCCTGATCGCCAACCTCGACGGCGACGTCCAACCCTGTTCCACCAGGTAGCGGGCGCAGGCGATGAAGTCGCTGAAGGTGTTGCGCTTGGCCAGGAGCTTGCCCTCGTTGTACCAGCGCCGGCCCATCTCGCCCCCGCCCCGCACGTGGGCGATGGCGAACAGGAAGCCCCGGTCGAGCAGGCTGAGCCGGGCCGACGAGAACCCCGGGTCGATGCTCGTCTCGTAGGACCCGTAGCCGTAGAGCAAGGCGGGCCCGTTGACCTCGCGCATCCGGTCGGCCCGGCGCACCACCGAGATGGGCACCGCGGTCCCGTCGTCGGCGGTGGCCCACAGCCGCTCGGTGACGTAGCGGCCGGGGTCGTAGCCGCCGAGCACGGGCTGTTGCTTGAGCAGGGTCCGCTGCCGGGTGTCCATGTCGTAGGCGAACACCGACGAGGGGGTGACCATGGAGGTGTAGCCGTAGCGCAGCACCCGGCTGTCGAACTCGGGGTTGGCCCCTCCGCTGGCCGTCGACACCGCCTCGGGCTGGTCGATGAGGTGGTCGTCGCCCTCGAGGCCGTCCCCCGACAGCGCCCGTACCCGGATGCGTCGCAGCCCCTCGGCCCGCTCGAAGACGACCAGGTGGCGGGCGAAGACGTCCACCCCGCTCAACTTGACGTCGTCGCGGGCCCCGATGACCTCGCTCCAGTGGTCGGCGCCCGGCGTGGCCACCGGCGTCGACACCAACTTGAAGTTCTCGGCCCCGTCGGCGTTGGTGACGATGAGGAAGCGGCCGTTGTGGTGCTCGAGGCCGTACTCGACGTCCTGGCGACGAGGCTCGACCACCCGGAACTCGCCCATGGGATCGTCGGCCTCGAGCACCCGCACCTCGCTGGTGACCTTGCTCTCCAGGCCGAGCAGGAGGAAGCGCTCGTCCTTGGTGGTGCCCACACCGAGGAAGAAGCGCTCGTCGTCCTCGGTGTGCACCAGGACGTCGTCGTCGGTCGATGTGCCCAACTGGTGGCGCCAGAGCTGGTAGGGGCGCATGGCCTCGTCGGGGCGGACGTAGAAGAAGGTGGCGCCGTCCGCCCCCCAAGCCGTGCCGTAGTAGGTGCCCTCGATGACGTCGTCGAGATCGTCACCGGTGGCCAGGTCCCGGAAGCGCATGGTGTAGACCTCGTCGCCCTCGAGGTCCGACGACCAGGCCAGGACACCGGCGTCGGGCGTGGTGTCGAAGGCGCCCACGGCGAAGAACTCGGCGTCGCCTGCCTCCACGTTCTGGTCGAGCATCACCTGCTCGACCTCTTCTTCCGCCGGAGCGTGCCCGTCGTGGGAGCGGGCAGCCTTGCGGCAGTGGATCGGGTACTGGGCCCCCTCCTCGGTGCGGGAGTAGTACCACCACCCACCCTTGCGCACCGGCACCGACAGGTCGGTCTCCTTGATGCGCCCCTTGATCTCGCCGAACAGGCGCTCGCGCAGGTCGGCGACGTGGGCCAGCGACGCCTCGGTCCAGGCGTTCTCGGCCTCCAGGTAGCTTCGCACCTCGGGGTCGTCCTTGCCCTGGGTGCGCAGCCAGGCGTACTCGTCGACCACGACATCGCCGTGGCACTCCCGGCGGGACTCGACCCGCCGGGCGACCGGGGGCGTGGGGGGATGACCCGGCCGGGTAGGATTGTTACTATCCACGTAGGAGAAACTCCTGTCCGCTAGCAAGCGTGAGGAAGGACAGCCCGATGGCAGTCACCGATCTCGATCTCGGACGCTACAAGCTCGGCTGGAGCGACGCCGAGGAGTACGTCTTCAAGCCCAAGCGGGGCCTGAGCGCCGACATCGTCAACGAGATGTCGTGGATGAAGGGCGAGCCCGACTGGATGCGTGACCGTCGCCTCAAGGCGCTCCGCCACTTCGAGCGCCGGCCCATGCCCACCTGGGGCGGGGACATGTCGGAGATCTTCCTCGACAACATCTACTACTACATCAAGCCCACCAACAAGCAGGTGGACGCGTGGGACGACCTGCCCGAGTCGGTCAAGGCCACCTACGAGAAGCTGGGGATCCCCGAGGCCGAGCGCAAGTACCTGGCCGGGGTGACGGCCCAGTACGAGTCCGAGGTCGTCTACCACAAGAACCGGGACGACCTCGAGGCCCAGGGTGTCATCTTCTGCGACATGGACACCGCCATGCGCGAGCACCCCGAGCTGGTGCGGCAGTACTTCGGCAAGATCATCCCCGCCAACGACAACAAGTTCGCCGCCCTCAACACCGCCGTGTGGTCGGGTGGCTCGTTCATCTACGTCCCTCCCGGGGTCGAGGTGGAGATGCCGCTGCAGGCCTACTTCCGCATCAACGCCGAGAACATGGGTCAGTTCGAGCGGACGCTGATCATCGCCGACGAGGGCTCCAAGGTCCACTACATCGAGGGCTGCTCGGCCC
>JAHWJI010000035.1 GCA_019348495.1 Actinomycetota bacterium
CCAGGATCGCCTGCTTGTAGCGCACCCGGATCTCGCGCTCGGCGAGGGTGCGAATCAGCTCCCGCGACTTCCAGAGCTCTCTCAGAGAGAAGCCAAGGCGTATCCGTCGCTTGAAGACCAGCTTTCGAGGGGGCCCGCCGAGGGCTGCGCCGGCTTGGCTCACGCCAGGAGAGTAACCGGCTGCAGCGCCGTCACCGTCCTCTCGCTCACGGGAGGCCGTCTCATTCGTCTACGAGGATCTCCACCCGCGTGGCGAGGAGGACCTCGGGCGCAGAGCCTGGACCACCGGTCGCCCGGATGGCCGAACCCGTGGCGATGTGTTCGGCCAGGTCGGCGGCAGTGCCGTCGGCGTGGATCAGCGGCGCTCGAGGCGCCAACTCCAGGACCCGAAACCCCTGTGCTGGCACCGGTGCGGGCCAGCGACGCTTCGGCCCCGTACGGGTCGACCTTCGACACCACGCAGGTCAGCAACGGCTCCCACTCGTTTTCTGCCGAGGCCTACGACGCCAGCGGTAACTCAGCGGCGTCCACCGCCACGGTGACGGTGAGCAACACTGCCTCGACCGCTACGCCGTCCATGGTCGCGAGCTCCAGCGGCGACACGGGCTCGGGGAGCGCCGCTTCGCTGTTGGTCGGCCATTCGATACCCAACACCGGCGCCGGTCGCTACTTGCTTGTGGGTGTCGCTCGGAAGGCGTCGACCACCCCGAACCTCTCCGGGGTGTCCTACGCAGGCACGGCGATGAAACAGCTCGGTCCGACCGTCTCGCCCGACCCGACCATGCGGTTGGCGCTCTTCGGGCTTCCCGGCCCGGCCGTCGGGAGCGGTGACGTGTCGGTGGCGCTCTCCGGCATTGCTGGGGTCGTGGTCTCGGCCCGGACCTTCACCGGCGTCGACCCCGGCCCACTCATGGCAGTCACCGCCAACGGACAGTCGTCCACCATCTCTGTCGGTGTTCCGGCAAGGCCGTCTCATCTGGTGGTCGACTGGGCAGTGCACTTCGGGGACGCGCGACCGCCGTGGCGGTCGAAGGCCAGACCGAGGACGTCAACCGGGCCACCACCTCCACCGGTTTCGACCCACGCGGCCTCGCCTCCCACAAGAGCGGGACCACGAGCACCAGCGCCATGTCGTGGAAGCTTTCGCTGTCCAAGGCCTGGGCGACGATCGCCGTCCCGTTGGCGCCCGCCGGCTGAGTCGACCGAATACCGGCCAGCCGCAGCGCTATGGCTGCGGCGCGCTCCCTGCCGGCCCCCCCTCGGTACGATGGCGCACCATGCCGAGTACGGGGAGGGGGCGGGCCCGTCCGAGGTGGTTGCTATCGGTGATCGGCCTCGTGGTGGCCGTCATCGCCGTAGCGACCCTGGTGTTGCAGGATCGCGATGACGCCACCAGCGGGTCCAAGGCGGCCTCCGAGCCGTCGGGCGACCTCGCACCCCTCCAAGATCTCATTGATGCCCGATGCCGCGACGGTGGTGTCGTCGAGCTTTCGGGCCGGTACGTCATCGACGACACGGTCGTCATCCAAGGGTGTCGCAACCTCACCATCCAAGGCAACGGGGCCCTCCTGGAGACTGACCAGCTCGGGCCGTTCACAAACGGCGAGCAGGCAGGAGGCGACGAGCAGGCGAACGAGGGGGAGGGAGAGGAGGAGGAGGAAGCGAACGACGAGCAGGAGGGGGAGCAAGGCGGCGATCGGGGAAACGACCAGTCTGGCGACCAGGGCAAGAGGCAGGAGTCGAAGCGTGTCCACGTGCTGATCGCCGATTCGTCCGACATCGTGGTGCGCAACCTCACCGTGCGGGGCCCGAACCGCACCGACGATGCGAAGATCGGTCGGCCCGGAGTGGCAGTGTACGACGCCCGGTACGCCAAGGAACACGGGTTCTCGATCCAAGGGAGCTCGCGGGTGCGCCTCGAGGACAACCGGGTGGAGATGGTGTTCGGCGACGGTGTCAACATGGGTCGTGAGCCCAGTACCGACGTGACCATCTCCGGCCTCACCGTCGAGCGCAACGGGCGCCAGGGCGTGCACGTGGCCAGGGTGTCGAACGCATTGATAGAACGCGTCGAGGTGGTGAACGGTCGGCGTGGCGGCGTCGACTTCGAACCGGCAGGCTCTTCGTGGGTGGTGGAGGACGTGGAGGTGCGTGACTCGACCTTCCGCACCGAGTTGCTCGCCTTCCCTGCCGTCGGTGGCAAGGGTCAGGTTCGCAACGTGAAGATCCACGACAACGTCGTGTTGTCGGCACGTTCCTTCCTGGCCCTGAACGGAGGCCACAGCGGTTTCCAGGTCTACGACAACATCGGCTCCGACATCGGTACCTACGAGGGCGCGATGGTGACCATCGGACCGAACATCAATGACCTCGATTTCCGTGACAACCGCCTGGAACCTCGTGCTCCCGACCGGCCGGCCTTCAAGTTGGATTCGGTCACGGGGGTTCGCATCACCGGCAACGATGTCCGCCCGGTCGGCACCCTGCTGGAGGGTGACGCCTCGTCGTCGCTGGTGTGTGGGAACACCACCGCCACCGGTGACGAGCAGCCGATCCCCTGCCCGTCCTGAACCAGCGGGGACGAGGCTCGGTGGGGTCAGCGACGCTGCTGCAGACCACTCCTAACTGCGGTCGTCGAATGCACAGACCGGGCGGGAGGTGGCTGGAGGGGGTAGCCGTACCGTCGCATGAGGGGCCAAGCGAGGGCAGCGGTGAGCACGGCGTCGCCCCGGCTCAGCTGCTCCATCCACCGCTCATCGAGGCGAATCGGCATGCGTTCGGCCAGCATCCGCTTCCCCGAGGTGGGTGAGTGGCTCACCCCGAGATCCATCACCCCTGCCGAGAGATCCGGGAGGTGCTGGGGGCTCTCACCCACGAAGGCGGCCACGGCCCCCAGTACCTCGAGCGGGCGCTCGACGAGGTCTTCGTAGCGGACCAGCAATGAGCGATCCGCAGGTAACAGGCGACGAACCGCTTCGCTTGCCGCGTGGCGGGTGAGCCAACTCAGCGTGGCATGGGCTGAACTGCGCCCGGCCCGGTCGGGCCCGGCCTCTGGCGCCGCTCGGTTTCGCCGAGCCCGCCGAACTGCGTCGCGGCGTTGGACCGAGTGGGCCGAGCCCCTGGGGTCACGGACGATCTGGACCACGTAGGACCGAACGTCGCTCAGTTGGCGCAGCAAGACCGCATCATTGGGGTGCTTCGAGGCGTCGACGACCACTCGGGCTCCGGTCAGCTCGGCAACCGCCCCGTAGACGTGGCGGACGACCTCGGCATAGGCGGCGAGCTCCGGGTCGGCGTAGCAGCCGGTGCGCCCGTCCCAGAGCAGCCTCAGCGCTCCGAGCCAGGAGTGGCGGTTGGAGAGGTGGCCACCCTGCCAGCCTGCGATCTCCTCTCTGGTCACACCGCCCGCGCACACCCGCTCCAGCACCCGGGACCACAGAGGGCAGTGGTCGAGCGGTTCGCCGCAACTGCAGGGCTTGCGGGGATCGCTCAGCCATAGTCGTCGTACCTCGCCGGCATACACGAAGCCCTCCAACTCACCGAGCAGCCGACCGAAGATCGTGGTTCCCCCTCGCTGCGAGCCGAGAACGATGATGACCTTGGGCCAGGGCACCGGCGTAGGCTAGACGGGTGGCCGCCGCCCTCTCCCTTCCCCGTGGGCGAGTGGCGCAGTTGGGTCCCTCCGCCTTCATCGCCGCCGGCGGACTGCTCTATGTCACCGCGGTCGCCCTGCTCCTGCAGTCCTCCTACGACATCGCCGGTGGGGTGGTCGTCGCCCACGTCCTCGCCCTTCCCACCGTCCCGCTGCTCCTGTGGCTCACGCGCACGGAGGTCGACCGGCGGGTGCGGAGGATCATCCTCGTCGGGCTGGTGTTCAAGCTCGTCGGGACCTTGGCCCGCTTCGTCGTGATCTTCGGCGTCTACGCAGGAGGTGACGCGTTCGTCTATGACCGCATCGGCAGCGCCATCGCCGAGGCCTTCCGAAGCGGTGATCTCGCCCTTGCCCCGACCCAGCAGTTGGTCGGAACCGGCTTCATCGAGATCTTCACGGGCGTCATCTACTTCTTCACTGGCGCCACCCGACTGGGTGGGTTCCTGGTCTACTCGTGGTTGGGCTACCTCGGTCTGTGCCTGTTCTACTGCGCCTTCCGGCTCGCCGTTCCCGACGGCGATCGCCGCCGCTACACCGCACTGATCTTCTTCCTGCCGTCGATGGCATTTTGGCCGTCGAGCACCGGCAAGGAGGCGTGGATGACCCTCATGCTGGGCATGACCGCCTACGGCGTCGCCAAGCTGGTCTCCCGTAGGCGCAACGCCGTCCTCTGGATTGCCGCGGGCATCGCCGGCAGCGCCGTCGTGCGTCCACACATCGCCATCACGCTCGTGGCCGCCCTCGGCGTCGCCTACTTCTTCTCCGGCGCCCGGCGGCCCGGCTTCGGAGCACCGATCGCCAAGGTCGCCGGACTGCTGACCCTGTTGGTCGTGTTCGGCCTCGTGCTGTCAGCAGTGGAGGCCAAGTTCAAGCTCGAAGAAGGTGAAGGGGTGGAACAGGTCTTCGAGAGGACCCGTGAGCAGACGTCGTCCGAGGAGGGCTCTTCGTTCGAAGCAGTCGGCGCCCGTTCTCCGACCGACCTGCCGCTGGCGGCGTTCTCCGTCCTCTTTCGCCCGTTCCCCTTCGAGGCACGTAACGCCCAGGCGTTGGTGGCATCGCTCGAGGGCACCTTGCTGCTGTTCCTGTTCGTGAAGCACTGGCGGAAGCTGGGCAACCTCCTGCCCCGCCGACGCGCCCCGTTCCTGGCCTTCGTCTCGGCCTACAGCGTGCTGTTCGTCATCGCCTTCTCCAACTTCGGCAACTTCGGCATCCTCGCCCGCCAGCGGGTGCAGGTCTTCCCCTTCATCTTGGTGCTGCTCGCCGTTCCCCGACGGCGGCGGAGACCAGACGACAACGTGGTGGCTGCGTCGAAGCTACGCCCTGGATCGCCGGGCAACGTCTACGTGGGCAACGCGACGAGTTCCTGAGCAGCCATCATGCGGCCATCGCGAGCATGACGTTCTCCGGTGGTCCTGCCGGCGACCATCCCCGAGAGCCGTCGGCCACGACCGACGGCCACGCCGGACCGGGGCCCCGTCTCGGCCGTGGAGCCGTCATCTACCCCTCGGCCCGCATCATCCATCCCGAGCGCCTGCACCTGGGGGACCACTCCTCGATCGACGACTTCGTGTTCCTCAACGCCGGTGCCGGCTCCACGATCGGTCGCTACGTGCACATCGCCTGCCACGTCAGCGTGATCGGCAACGGTGGGTTGGAGATCGGCGACTACGCCGTGCTGGCCACCGGTGCCCGTATCCTCACCGCCACCGACACCTTCACCGGAGGCGCCCGCATGTCGACGCACCTGCCTGACGAGCACCGCCACGTCAGCGTTGGTCGAGTGATCGTGGGACGGGACGCGTTCGTCGGCGCCAACACCGTCGTCCTGCCCGGGGTGAACCTCGGTGAGGGAGCGGTGGCGGGAGCGGGCTCGGTGGTGACCGCCGATCTCGAGCCGTGGACCGTCTACACCGGAGCGCCGGCACGGCCCCTACGTTCCCGGCCCCGTCCCGCCCTTCCCGGTCCATGACGCTTGCAACTCCGTCGCTGTCGCCGGTGGTGATCCCCAGGCGACTGAGGCTCGCCTGCAAGCGGGTGATCGACGTCGTGGTCGCCGGCTCGCTCTTGAGCTTCGGCGCCCCGATCCACCTGGGGGCCGGGCTGCTCGTGCTCATCTACGACGGGCGGCCGATCTTCTATCGTCAGCGCCGAGCCGGGGTGGACGGCAAGGAGTTCGAGCTGCTCAAGCTGCGCACCATGCAGGTCCACTCCACCCCCGCGTCGGCCCAGGGTCAGGTGGGCCTGGAACACCCCCTGCTCACCCGCTCGGGGCGCATCCTCCGCCGCTTCAAGGTCGACGAGCTGCCCCAGCTCGTGTCGGTGCTCCGAGGCGACATGAGCCTGGTGGGGCCCCGTCCGGCGTTGGTGGAACAGGCGCAGGCCTACGACGAGGAGCAGCGCCGGCGCCTGACGATGCGCCCCGGGCTCACCGGGTGGGCCCAGGTGAACGGGAACGTCACGTTGAGCTGGCCCCAGCGCATCCTCCTCGACCTGTGGTACATCGACCACTGGTCGCTCGGGCTCGACCTCGCCATCCTGGCTCGCACCGTGGGTGTGATCCTCGGTGGTGAGCACCCCGACCCCCGGGCGCTGGAAAGGGCAGAAGAGCATGCGCATCGTTCTCGTCGGCGCGGTTGAGAGCACCCGGGTGGCCTTGGAGGCGCTGGCCGCCCACCCGGACGCCACCCTGGCCGCGCTCGTCACCCTCCCGCCCGACAAGGCGGTGCGCCACGCCGACTGGGTCGACCTCCGGCCAGCAGCGGCGGCTGCCGGGGTCCCGGTGATCGAGGCGGCCGACGTCAACGCCCACGACGTCCTGGACGCCATCGCCCTCAGCCAACCCGACTTTCTCTTCGTCATCGGGTGGTCGCAGATCTGTCGCCGGGGCCTGTTGGACCTGGCCCGGGAAGGATCGATCGGGTATCACCCGGCCCCCCTTCCCGAGAACCGCGGTCGAGCCGTCATCCCCTGGACGATCCTCCAGGGTAGGACCGACACCGGGGCGACCCTGTTCTGGATGGATGACGGCGTCGACTCGGGGGAGATCCTGGTGCAGCACCGCTTCCCGATCGCCGCCGACGAGACCGCCCAATCGCTCTACGACAAGCACATGACGGTGCTCGCCGCCATGCTCGAGGAATCGCTGCCCCAGCTCGGGTCCTCACCTCCACGCATCCCCCAGGATCACCAACGGGCGACATGGTGCGCCCGGCGCCGACCCGACGACGCCCTCATCGACTGGGCCCAGCCCGCCGACGCCGTGTGGACCCTGGTGCGGGCCTGCGGTGATCCCTATCCGGGCGCCTTCTCGTTCCACCGAGGCCGCCGGCTGGTCGTCTGGGAGTGCGAGCTGCGAGGCCCGGGGCCCTACTGGGGTCTACCCGGGCAGGTCCAGGCCATCCTCGGCGAAGGGGCACTGGTCCAGTGCGGCGACGGAGGCCACGTACTGCTCGCCACCGTCGAGATCGACGCCGGCGGCCGGTGCGCGGCGGCGGAGCTCTTGGGGGCCCACGACCGGCTCGGCTTGGACCTGCTCGCCCTGGTGACCTTCGACCAAGGCCGGCGATGAACGGCAGCTCGGTCCTCGTCATCGCCCCTCACCCCGACGACGAAGTGCTCGGCGTGGGTGGCACGATCGCCAAGCTGGTAGCAGGAGGCGCCTCCGTGGAGGTGGTGATCGTGACCAAGGCCAGCCCCCCGCTGTACAGCGAGGACGTGCTGGTGACGGGTAGGAGGGAGGCACGCGCCGCGCAGCAGACGCTGGGCGTCACCCGATCGAGGTTCCTCTCCTTCCCCGCCGCCGGGCTCGACTCCGTGCCGCACCGCGAGCTCAACGCCGGCTTGGGCGAGGTCTTCGCCGAGGTCCGTCCCGATGTCGTGTTCATCCCGTTCAACGGGGACATGCACACCGATCACCAACTCGCGTTCAACTCGGCGCTGGTGTGCAGCCGTCCCGGATCGGCGTGGTCACCGAGGTCGATCTACGCCTACGAGACACTGTCCGAGACCAACTGGAACGCCCCCTACGTGACCCCGAGCTTCGTCCCCAACGTCTTCGTCGACATCTCTGCGCACCTGGAGACGAAGCTGACCGCCATGCGCCAGTACGCCTCGCAGCTCAAGGAGTTCCCCCACGAACGCTCGATCGGCGCCCTGCAGGCGCTGGCCGCGCACCGGGGGAGCACCGTGGGGGTGGCGGCCGCCGAGGCGTTCGTGCTCATCCGCGACCTACGCTGATCGATGCCGGCCCGCCCCAGGCTGGTCCACGTCACGACCACGGACATGAGCCTGGCCCTCCTGCTCGGACCGCAGCTCCGGGCGTTCAGCGAGGCGGGCTTCGAGGTGATCGGGATCTCCGCCCCCGGTTCGTTCGTGCCCCAGCTGCGCGATGCCGGGATCACCCACCTGGCCCTGACCCACGCCACCCGTTCGAGTGCGCCTGCCCAGGACCTTCTCGCCATGGCCGAGCTGGCGTCCCTGCTCCGTCGACTCCGCCCCGACATCGTCCACACCCACAACCCCAAACCGGGCATCTACGGCAGGCTGGCGGCGGCGGCGGCCGGTGTCCCCTCGATCGTCAACACCGTGCACGGGCTCTACGCCCTCCCTGAGGACCGCTGGCAGAAGCGTGCCCTGGTCTACGGCCTGGAGCGTGTCGCGGCCACGTGCTCCCACGCCGAGTTGGTGCAGAGCCCCGAGGACATCGAGACCCTGGCCCGCCTCCGGGTGCCGGGAGCAAAGCTCCGGCTGTTGGGCAACGGCATCGACCTCGACCGGTTCAACCGTGATCGAGTCGACCCCTCGCGGGTGGGCGAGATCCGCCGAGAGATGGGCGTGGCACCCGGCGAGGTGCTCTGTGGAGCGGTCGGGCGCCTCGTGTGGGAGAAGGGCTACCGGGAGCTGTTCGAGGCGGCGTCCATCGTGCGCCGCCAGCTCCCCCGGGCCCGTTTCGTCGTGGTGGGTCCCCTCGACCCCGACAAGGACGATGGACTGCGCGAGGCCGACCTGGAACGGGCCACCCGAGACAGCGGCATCGTCTTCCTCGGCATGCGCGAGGACATGGCCGAGCTGTACGCGGCCATGGACCTGTACATCCTGGCATCGCACCGGGAAGGCTTCCCTCGCTCGGCCATGGAAGCCGCCGCCCTCGGCCTGCCGCTGGTTGCCACCGACATCCGGGGGTGTCGACAGGTGGTCGCGCCGGGGGTGAGCGGGCTCCTGGTGACCCCGCGGGACGCCACTGCGCTTGCTGCGGCCATCTCGTCGCTGGTCGAGGACCACGGGCTGCGACGAGCAATGGGCCGAGCCGGCCTGGACAAGGCCCGACGCGAGTTCGATCAACAGCACGTCATCGCCACCACCTTGGCGGTGTACGAGGAGTTGCTACAGCGCCGTCGCCTGAGGCGCAGGAGGTGATGTCGGTCGCCCCCGACCCGATCTGCGCTGGGTCAGAACAGCTCCACGTCGCCGAGGGAGAGGTTCCACCCCCCCAGCGGTAGCACCGTCTCACCGGCGAGGGGACGCGCCACCAGGTTCGGTCCCTGGCCAGGGACCGGGAAGAAGCCGCAGCGCCGGGGGTGGGGCCCGTCGAGGGTGACGACGTAGTCGACACCGGGCGTGGCCACCACTCGGCGCAGCGCAGACCTACGGAGCTTGGGGGCGTCGTCGGCGACGATGGTCTCGCTCACCGAAGCTTCTGCCGCTCCACCTCGCCGACGAACCCTGAAGATGGCGAACCCGTCGTCGATGTCCCTCCCGGCCAGGACGACGCGGTAGCCGAGCGGGTCGAACCCGTAGCGCCACGCCAGGAACCGTCTCGTTCGACAGGTGCGCAACCCGGTCACCAGTGGCTGTGACCCGAGTAGATCGGTGACGCCCGGATGGGACATGACCTCGGCCGGCGCCAGCCCGTGGTCGATCGGCAGGGACCATCGCTGCGCCGGTTGGCGGGCGCGCGCCATGCGCACCAGCGTCGACGGGGAGGTCGGGCGAGCAGCCACCGCCAGTCTCCCCACCGACAACCAGCCGAGCTTGAGGTAGCCCGGCCCGCTGCGCTGGTTGGGAGTGTTGAACACGAGTTGCACCCCTTCGGCCGTGAGCTCATCGAGTGCTCGGCGAGTGAGCCGGGCGAAGATGCCCCTGCGCTGGTAGTCGGGGTGGGTGGCGGTGTCGACGGCGCGCACGGCGCGCACCACGCCGTTCGGGCCCTCGAACTCCCAGCGCATGAACGTCCGGAATCCCACGATGCGATCGCCGTCGACGGCCACCCAGCCGGGTGACGCCCCGAAGGGGTTCTTCTCGTGCTTCCAGTCGAAGAACGAGGCGAAGCGTTCGTCGCTACCCCACCCGAGGGAATCGCCGAGCAGGGCCAGTATGGCCGTTTCGTCATCGGCGGTAGACCGACGGATGCGCAGGCCGTTGTGGGGCCCGCTCACCGGTAGAGCTCCCGTTGCCGGGCGCGCTTCAGAGGGAGCGCTGGCCCGAGACCACGCCCGAGCACAGGTCGCGCAGCTGCTCGATGACCGCGGGCACCGGGTCGGAGGGCTCGAGGCGCAGGGCGGCGTCGGGTGAGAGCGACGGCACCGCGACGTGGGAGACCAACGGGTGGACCGGACGGGCGTCGGCCTCGTCGTGGCCCAGGAGGGCCTCGTGCAGCTTCTCGCCCGGACGCAGCCCGGTGTAGACGATCTCCACCGGGCGCTCGGCCAGCTCGGCCAGTCGCCGGGCCACGTCGGCGATGGCGACGGGCTGGCCCATGTCGAGCACCAACGCCTCGCCGTCGCGCCCTATGGCCCCGGCCTGGATCACGAGCTGCACCGCCTCCTCGACGGTCATGAAGTAGCGGGTCACCTCGGGATGGGTGACCGTGATGGGACCGCCGGCCTCTATCTGGGCGTGGAAGGTCCCCAGCATGGAGCCACGACTGCCCAAGACGTTGCCGAAGCGCACGCTGAGGAACACGCCATCGGTCTGGGTGGCGACGTGGGCGGTCAGGCGCTCGGCGATGCGCTTGGAGTAGCCGAGCACGCTGCAGGGGTCGGCCGCCTTGTCGGTGGAGACGTTGACGAAGCGGCTCACACCGCTGGCGGCGGCAGCCTCGAGCACCGCCAGGCTCCCCCACACGTTGGTCTTGACCGCCTCGCCCGGGTGGTTCTCCAGCAGGGGCTGGTGCTTGAGAGCGGCGGCGTGGAACACGACCTCAGGGCGCCGCTCGGCGAACAGTCGGGCCAGGCGGGGCTGGTCACGGATGTCGAGGAGCACCAGGTCGGGAGAGTCGAGCAGGGCTCGGCCCTCGATGGAGAGCTGCACGCCGTGCAGGGCCGACTCGTCGCGGTCGACCATGATGAGCTCGGCTGGGCCCAGGCGGTGCACCTGGCGGCACAGCTCGGAGCCGATCGAGCCCCCGGCACCGGTGACGAGCACCCGGCGCCCGGTGAGGTACCCGGCGATGCTGGGCAGGTCGATGGCGATCTCGTGGCGCCCGAGCAGGTCGACCTCGGTCACGGCCCGGATGTCGGCCACGCCGACATCGCCCCCGAAGAGCTCCTTGACCGGGGGAAGGACCTTGACGGTGAGCTCGGCGGCGATGGCTTCGTCGGTGAGCTCGCTCACCAGCTCGGCCGAGGCGGTGGGGATGGCGATGAGCAACGACTGGGCCCGGTGCTCGACGGCGGCGGCGGCAAGCTTCTCCCGGTTGCCCACCACCCGCACCCCCTTGATGCGCAGGTTGCGCATGGCCGGGTCGTCGTCGAGGAGGGCGACCGGCAGGTAGGGGCTCTCGGGGTCGGCCAACATGGCGCTGATGACCTGGACGCCACCGTCCCCGGCGCCGAAGACCAGCACCCGCTCGCAGCCCTCGCCCTGGGGGCGGCGCTGGCGCTCCCACGACAGGCGCCACAGGTAGCGGACCCCGGCCATCAACAGTCCGGCGATGAGCCCGCCGGCCACCACTGCGCTGCGGGGCACGAGGTTGTTCCCCGGCGCCCACAGGTTCACCCCGAAGAGGACCACGGTGACCCCTGTGGTGGCCACCACCAGGCCCGCCACCTCGTCGAAGCTGCCGAAGCGGAACCGTCCGGTGTAGAGGCCGCAGGTCAGGCCCATGGCGAACTGCACGACCGCAGCCACCAGGGCCAGGGTCACCCAGCCCTGCAGCTCGACCTCGTCCACGTCGAAGTCGTAGCGGACGATGGCCGCGAACAGCAGCGCGACGGCCCAGGCCAGGCCGTCCATGCCGGCCTGCACCACCGGCCGGTAACGTACGGCCAGGCGCAGGAGGCGTGCCAGCCGTTGGCCGCGCCGCGTGTGGGGTCCCGCCATGTCGGACGATGTTACTCATCACACCCGTAGCGGGCGCCATCCTCGAGCTACCGCAAGGTCGCGGGTAGCGACCTCCAGCGGCCAGACTGTCGGAGTGCCCGCCACCGCAAGAGGCTTGCTCGTCGCCACCGCCTCACGCATGGTGAAGGTGACGGCCGCCGCCGCCGACCTCGTCCGGCGCACCGGCGACGGCCTCGTGGTGTTGATCTACCACCGGGTGGGGGCCACGTCGTCCTCCGCCGTCGACCTGCCCCTGGGCCTCTTCGTCGAGCAGATGGAGGAGCTGGCGGCGACCGGATCAGTCGTGAGCCTCGACGACGCGCTCACCACGCTCGAGTCAGGGCGCGGCCCCGACCGGCCCCAGCTGGTCATCACCTTCGACGACGGGACGGGCGACTTCGCCGAGCTGGCCGTACCGGTGCTCGAGCGCCTCGGACTACCGGCCACGCTGTACCTGGCCACCGAGCCCATCGAGTCCGGCCGACCCTTCTGCCCGGGCGCCAGCTCGCTGTCGTGGGGGGCACTGGCCGACGCCACCTCCAGCGGGCTCGTCAGCGTCGGATCCCACACCCACGGCCACGTCCTGCTCGACCGGGCCGACGCCGGGACCGTGGCCGACGAGCTCGACCGCTCGATCGGCCTGATCGAGGACCGGCTCGGCCTGCGGCCCCGCCACTTCGCCTACCCCAAGGCGCTCCTCGGCTCGCCCGCCGCCCAGGCGATCATCCGGGCTCGCTTCGCCTCGGCCGCCATCGCCGGCACCCGTGCCAACCGCTACGCCGACGCCGACCCCTACCGCCTGTACCGCTCCCCCATCCAGACGTCGGACGGTATGCGATGGTTCCGGCGCAAGGTCGGAGGAGGCATGGCCACCGAGGACGACCTGCGCCGCCTGGCCAACCGGCGTCGTTACGCGGGGACGGCCACCTGACACGAGGCTGGGCGAGATGTGTCGAAGCACGCGCCCAGATGTCGATAGCATGACGATCGTGGGTTGGTGTCACGAGTTCGGTCCTCAAATCAACGCGTCCTGCGACCACCCGATGGGGGCGGAGCCCCATGCGTGCTCGTGCCCGGAGTGCGGCACCGTGTGCAAGGGCAAGTTCTCCGGTTGCGGCGACGTGTGGGCCCGGGGGGCCAGGCCCATCACCGTGCGGGTGCGCCCCGATGTGGAGCCCCTCCGCCGGGGCCGGGCGGTGTCGACGCTCGAGGAGGTCGGCCCCGTCGAGGTGGACCAGGGCGAACCGGCGCCGCCTGCCGGCCCCGGCCCCGGGCGCCGGCGCCTCGACGGCTACCCCGTGGCCGTGGTCGACGAGCTGGTCGACAAGGTCCGGCGGCTCGAGTCCGCGGTCGAGAGCGCCGGCAACGCCCCACCGCCGAGCCCCCGGGTGGTACGTGCAGCGGACGACGGGCGGGTCGAGGCCCTGACCAAGGCGGTGGCGAACATGGCCGCCGGTCTGGACCACCTGGCCGGGGACGTCAAGGAGCTTCGGGCCGTGCCCGCCCGCATGGAGGCTCTGGAACGACGGACAGCCTCCTCGACGCCGGCTGATGCCTCCGAGGTGCGAGAGGCGCTGAAGGCCATGTGGTCCCGCATGGAGGACCTGGACAAGTCCCGGGCCCGACTGGGAGCCGGAGCAGGGCCACGCCCGGCGGCTGCACCGGGCCCCGATGTCGCCGCCGCCGTGCAACGAATCGAGCAACGACTCGAGCAACGCCTCGAGCGGCTCTCGGCCCGGGTCGCTCCCCTCGATCAACTGGCGGCCCGGGTGGCGGCGCTGGAGACAGCCGAGGCGCCCGCCGTCCCCGACGTGTCCGGCCAGGTGGAGAAGTTGGCGGCGCAGCTGTCGGCCCTGGAGGCCCGACCGGGCGGGCCGCTGGAGCATCCGGGCCACCAGGGCCGCATCAATGCCATGGAGAAGGTCCTGGCCGGGCTCGTGCAGGGCATCGAGCGGCTCTCGGCCCGGGTGGCCACCCTGGACGAGGTGCCCAAGCGGCTGGAGGCGCTGGAGACGGCCGAGAGCCCGCTGGTGGGACGGGTGCTGGCGAGCATGGGCAAGCGCCTGGAGGCACTGGAGACGGCGCAACCCCCGCCGACCGACGGTCCCCCGCTGGAGAAGGTGCTGGTCAGCATGGGCAAGCGCCTCGACCGGCTCTCGACCCAGGTGGGAGAGCTGAAAGGCCTGCCCGAGCGGGTCCGGGCCATCGAGGAGGAACCGGTTCGCACCGAGTCCATCTCGCGGGGCCTGGGAGGAGCCATCGACATGATCGACCAGCTCTCCGCCGAGGTGACGGCCATCAAGAAAGCCGGCCGCGCCGGCAACGGGTCAGCCGGGTAACAGCTCGCTTCGCTCGCCCACCAGGGCGCGCGTACAGGCAGGGCTTTGAGCCGCCTCTGGCGGCGCTGCTCGTCTGTGCTGACAGGTCAAGCTCGCTGCGCTCGGTTGGCCTGTCAGCTGAAGCGGCGCATGTGGACGTTGAGCACCAGGCCCAGCGCGGCCCAGGTGGTCACCATCGACGACCCGCCGTACGACAACAGGGGCAGGGGCAGACCGGTGATGGGCATGATGCCCATGCTCATGCCCATGTTCTCGAACACCTGGAACAACAACATGGCCAAGACGCCGGCGCACAAAAGGGTGCCGAAGGTGTCCCTGGCCAGCAGGGCGGTGCGCCAGATCCGCCAGATGATCACGCCGTAGAGCACCAACAAGCTGGCCGAGCCGGCGAAGCCGAGCTCCTCGCCCACCACGGTGAAGATGAAGTCGGTCTGCTGCTCGGGCACGAACCCCAACTTGGTCTGGGTGCCCTCGTAGAGGCCGGCGCCGAAGAGACCCCCGGCGCCGATGGCGGTCTCGGCCTGCTCCCCCTGGAAGCCCGACGCCCCGGCCACCCCGTCCGAGCGGGCGAAGTCGGTGAGCCGCCGGCGCTGGTAGTCGTCGACCTGGTCGAAGTGGAACATGGCGGCGACCCCGAGGACCCCGATGGCCGCCAGAGCGGCCAGGTGCCGGGGCCGGGCGCCGGCCACCACCACCACGCCGAGGAGGATGGCCACCAGCACGAGCATGCTGCCCATGTCCGGCTGCAACAGCACCAGGGCAGCGGGGAGCCCGGTGGCGGTGACGCATACGAGGAATCGCTGGCGGGTGAGCGGGCCCCGTCCGCTCGAGCAGGTGGTGGCCAGCAACAAGATGACCGCCAGCTTGGCCAACTCGGCCGGCTGGAGCTGGAACGACCCCAGCTCGAACCACGACTGGGCGGAGTTGACCTCCTTGCCGAGCGGCGTCAGCACCAGCACCAACAGCCCGAGGGACACGAGGAAGCTCACCGCAGCCAGGTCGCGGTAGGTCCGGTAGTCGAGGGCCACCACCGCGGCCGTCGCCACCAGGCCGAGGACGAGGAAGACGGCCTGGCGCTTCAGGTAGGAGTACGGGTCCAAGCCGGCGTCGGCCATGCTGGTGCGGGTGGCCGAGAACACCATCAGACAGCTCAGGCCGGCGACGGCCAGGGCGGCGCCCAGCAGGGGCCAGTCGAGGTGGCGCCAGGGGGCCGTGGGATCTCGGCGCAGGACGGCTCCGAGGCCACGGGGTGCGGTTGTGGTCTGCATCAGGCTCGGCTACCTCCGGCGACCGGCCTGACCCGCTCGGGCTCCTCCAGGCCGGACAACGCTCCCAGCACGCTGCGGGCCACCGGTGCAGCCCAGGTGGAGCCGAAGCCGGCCCGCTCCATGACCACGCTGATGGCGTAGCGGGGATCGTGGGCGGGAGCGAAGGCGGCGAAGAGGGCGTCGTCCTCGCGACCTCCGCCGGTCTGGGCCGTGCCCGTCTTGCCCGCCACCGGGTAAGCCTCGTGGGGGAAGTCGGCGAAGGCGTTGTAGGCCGTGCCCTTCGGGTCCTCCGACTGGGTGGCGCCCACCAGCCCGTCCAGGATGGGCTCGCGGGCCCCCGCCGGCAGCTCCACCTGGGCACCCACCCGGGGCTCGATCTCGCGGATCACGGTGCCGTCCTGGTCCTGTGTCCGAAGGGCGACGTTGGGCTGGTAGCGGATGCCCCCGGTGGCGAAGGTGGCGTAGGCGTTGGCCAACTGGATGGGCGTCACGGCCACGTCGCCCTGGCCGATGGAGACGTTGACGTTGTCGCCGATGAACCAGTCACCGGAGAGAAAGGCGTCGGGATTGGCCTGGTACTGCGCCGCTCGCACCGCCGGGCTGGCCAGGCGACCCGAGGCCTCCACCGGCAGCTCCACCCCCGTCTTGGCACCGAAGCCCAACAGGGTGGCCATGTCCTGCATGGGGGTCTCCCCCAGCCGCTCCCGCTGCTGCCAGAACCGGGCGCCCAGGTCGTAGAAGTAGACGTCGCTGGAGACGGTGAGCGCCTTGCGCAGGGCGACGTCCTTGTACGGCGTCGAGCCTGCATTGGTCCGGGTGCAGCGCTGGGAGCAGTCGGGGATGGTGAAGATCCCCGGGTCGAACAGCACCGTTTCGGGAGTGATGAGACCTGCCTCGAGGCCAGCCAGGGCCGTCACCAGCTTCCAGGTCGAGCCCGGGGCGTAGAGCCCGAGCAGGGCCCGGTTGACGAAGGGGGTGCCCCGGGCCGGGTCGGTGAGGGCGGCGAACTGCTCGGGGGTGATCTCGTAGACGAAGTCTGCGGGGGAGAACGTGGGCCAGGAGGCCATGGCCGCCACGGTGCCCTCCTTGACGTCGAGCACCACTGTGGAGCCACCGAAGATCACCGGTGCGCCGGTCTCGGGGTCCACGTGGTCCTGGGTCTGCACCATGCCCTCGGCCAGGGCCTGCTCGGCCACCTGTTGGGTGTCGAGGTCGATCGACAACACCACGTCGTCGCCCTGGATCGGCTCGCGCCGGCCGAGCTCACGGATGGGGACTCCTTTGGCGTCGACCTCGAGGACCACCTCGCCGTCGATCCCCCGCAGGTCGTCCTCGAAGGCCCGCTCGATGCCGTCCTTTCCGACCCGCGAGGCACGTCGGTACCCGCCGGGCGCGTCGGGGCCGCCGGCGGCCTCCAGCTCGTCGGGGTTGATGGCCCCCACGTAGCCCAGGATGTGAGCGGCCAGGGTGCCGTGGGGATAGGCCCGCACCGCCAGCTGGCGGGCCTCCACTCCGGGAAGCTCGCCCTGGCGCTCCCGCACCTCGATCAGCACCTCCTCGTCCACGTCCTCGGCCACGGGCACCGGCGCGAAGGGGCCGAGACTGGTGTCGCCGAGGGCCACCTCCAGCATCGAGGGAGGCCGGTCCACGATGGCGCCCAGGCGGGAGAGCACCTCCTCCCGCTCCTCGTCTTCGAGGGTGTTGAGCTCGGCCCGGTCGACGAGGACCACGTTGGACGCCCGGTTGGCCACCAGGATCTCGCCGTCGCGGTCGAGGATGCGCCCCCGGGGCGCGGCCAGGGGGACGACCCGGCGCTGGTTGCGCTCGGCGGCCAGCTCGTGCTCACCGGCGGTGAGCACCTGCAGGAACCACAGGCGGGCGAACAGGGCAGCGAAGAGCGACAACGCCACCACGGCCACGATGCCCAGGCGCAGGCGGGGCGTGTCCGTGGTCACCGTAGGACCGGGCCGGAGACAGGATGGGTGACGAGGGCCCAGCGGGTGATGCGCAGGGCGAGGGGACTGAGGAGCGCGTTCAGGACCCCCACCATGGCGGCGACGGCGGCCAGACGCAACGACACGAGGTGCTCTTGGCCCAACACCAGACCCAGCACGGCGAAGAGCACCACCCCGCCGGCACTGGCCACGAAGGCGGTCAGCATCGGGATCCACCGGCCGGTGTGCAAGATGGTGGAGCCGAAGGCGCCGACCGCGTAGGCGACCAGGCTGTAGGCCAGGGCCGAGAGCCCGAAGGGCGTCTGTAGGAAGCTGTCGGCCAGCAGTCCCGCCCCGAAGCCCAGCGCCGCGCCCCGGTCGGCACCACTGGTGAGGCCGGCGGCGATGGCGAGGAGCAACAGGACGTCGGCGGCCACGCCGAAGATGCGCAGTTGGGGGAACACGGCGGTGTGGAGCACCACCGCGCCGAGCAGCACCGGCGGGAGGCGGGTGGCGGTGGTCATCGCGTCGGCGTCAGCAGGACCGACACCAGCCGGAGCTGGGCCAAGTCGGCGACGGGGAGGACCTCGACCCGGCGCTGGAGCTCGCCGGGAGCGGCCTCGGCCATGGTCACCCGGCCCACGGGGATGTCGGGGGGGAACGCGCTGCCGTCGAGCCCGTCGGTGACGACGAGCTCCAGGATGTCGACGTCGGCCTCGGCGTCCACGAAGTCGAGCGACAGGGCCACGCCGGGCCCCTCTCCCGACGCCACCGCCACCTCCGACGACCGGGTCAGGCGCACACCGACGGCTGAGGCCGGGTCGGTGACCAGGCGCACGGTGGAGCGACTGCCCGAGACGCCCACCACCCGCCCGACCAGGCCGGCCCCGCTCACCACCGGCATGCCGACGGCAACGCCGTCGTCGCCACCCTGGTCGAGCTCGACGGTCTGCTCGAAGTTGGAGACGGGAGTGGAGACCACCCGGGCGTTGACCCGGGGGGTGTCGCCGGCTACGTCGAGCTCCAGCAGGCGTCGGGCCTCGGCCAACTCCTCCTGGGCGGCCTCGCCCCGCAGCCCCGACCCCTCCAGCTCGGCCACTCGGGCCCGCAGGGCGGCGTTCTCCTCTTCGAGGTCGCCGTAGCCGGTGACGCCGGCCAGCGCGTCGCCCACCGGGTCGAGCACCGACGCCGCCGCCGAGCGCACGGGCGCCAGGGTGTCGGCCGCCCCGTCGCGCAACGAGCTGATGAGGCCGGCGCCCTCCCCCCGGAAGTCGAGGGTGATGACCGTGATCGACGTGAGGATCAGAAAGACCAGGGTGAGCCGGGAACGGCCACCGCGCCGGGAGAGAGCCACGGGCGTGCTCCTCGGCTAGTGCTGGCTCGACGAGAAGAGGACACCCTTGAGCGCCTCGAACTCCTCCAGGGACTGGCCCGAGCCCACGGCCACGGACTGCAGCGGGTCGTTGGCCACGGCGATGGGCATGCCCGTCTCGGCTTGGAGGCGCTCGGTCAGGCCGAGCAGCAGCGCGCCACCACCGGTGAGCACGATGCCCTGCTCCATGATGTCGGCGGCCAGCTCCGGGGGCGTCTTGTCGAGGGTGACCTTGACGGCGTCGACGATCGACGACACCGGCTCCTCGAGCGCCTCACGGATCTCGTTGGTCGAGGTAAGGATCGTCTTGGGCAGCCCGGTGACGAGGTCCCGGCCGCGGATCTCGGCGGTGAGCTCCTCCTCGAGCGGCCAAGCCGACCCGAGGGTGATCTTGACCTCCTCGGCCGTGCGCTCACCGAGCGCGACGCTGTACTCCTTCTTGATGAACTGCACGATGGCGTCGTCGAGCTCATCGCCGCCCACCCGCACCGACTGGCTGGCCACGATGCCTCCCAGCGAGATGACCGCCACCTCGGTGGTGCCGCCGCCGATGTCGACGATCATGTTGCCGGTGGGCTCCTGGACGGGCAGCCCGGCGCCGATGGCGGCCGCCATGGGCTCTTCGATGATGTAGGCGGGCTTGCGGGCGCCGGCGTACTCGGCCGCCTCCTGCACCGCCCGCTGCTCGACGCCGGTGATGCCCGAGGGGACGCAGATGACCATCCGGGGCTTCACCCAGCGGCGCTGGTGCACCTTGTGGATGAAGTAGCGCAGCATCTTCTCGCAGATCTCGAAGTCGGCGATGACGCCGTCCTTGAGAGGCCGGATGGCCTGGATGTGGCTGGGGGTACGACCCAGCATGCGCTTGGCCTCGCTGCCCACCGCCACCGGGCGCCCGTCTTTGATGTTGACGGCCACGACCGAGGGCTCGTTGAGGACGATGCCACGCCCGCGTACGTAGATGAGGGTGTTGGCCGTCCCCAAGTCGACCGCCATGTCGCGGCCCATCACGTTGGCGAGGAGATTGTCGGACATGGGAGCGGGCCTCCGAACCGGGAGGGCAGTGACGCCAGGCTAGGGGTCCACCACTGCGGCCACAAGCCGGCGCCCGTGGAGGGCCCGGTTCAGGCCAGTGACGGGAAGAACAAGGCGACCTCCCGGTCGGCCGACTGGGCCGAGTCGGATCCGTGCACCAGGTTCTCGGCCAGGAGCAAGCCCAGATCGCCCCGGATGGTCCCGGGCGGCGCCTGGGCCGGATCGGTCGGTCCCATGAGGGTGCGCACGACCTGCCAGGTGTCCTCTCCGGGGCCTTCGACCACCGCGACCAGGGAGGGGCTACGGGTGATGAAGGCCACCAGCTCGGTGAAGAAGGGCCTGGCCTCGTGCTCGGCGTAGTGGCGACGAGCGGTCTCGGCCTCGATCACGACCAGCTCGGCGGCCACCAGGCGCAAGCCCTTGCGCTCGAGTCGGTACAGGATCTCACCGGTCAGGCCCCGCTCGACGGCATCGGGCTTGCAGATCACCAGCGTCCGGCTCATAGCCGCCGAGGATACCTCATCGCCCTTCTCCTGACCGTGAGGGTGCCACCACCTGGCGTCGACGCCGACGAACGGGGTGGGGCGCGGGACGGAGGGTCAGCCCAGGAAGACGGTGCGGGCGGCACCGACGACGTAGAGGGAGCCGGTCACCAGCACCACATCGTCGGCGCCGGCCACGGCGAGGGCCCGCTGCAGGGCGTCGGCCACGTCGGGGACGACCTCGGCCGCGGCGCCGAGCTCCCGGGCTGCGGCGGCGATCTCGCCGGCGGGCATGGACCGGGGCCAGTCGACGGCGCAGGCCACCACCAGCCGGGCCCGGGTCGCCCCGAGGGCCGACAACATCTCCCGGGCCGAACGTCCCTGGCTCATGCCGACCACCAGGACGGGGGCGCCGGCCACGGAGAAGTCGTCGAGGGTGTCGGCCAGGGCCTGGCACCCGTCGGGGTTGTGGGCGCCGTCGAGGACGACCAGCGGCCTGCGCCCGACGATCTCGAAACGCCCGGGCACCCGCACGCCCCCCAGAGCCTCTCGCAACACGTCGTCGTCGAGCGCACGACCGAAGAAGGCCTCGACGGCGGCGATGGCGATGGCGGCGTTGTCCCCCTGGTGGGCACCGTGCAGGGGCAACAGGACCTGGTCGTAGGTCGCCGCCGGCGTGCGCACGTCGAGCAGGCGGCCCCCGACGGCCACCTCGTTGGCCAGGCACCCGAAGTCGTCGTGGCGGCGCCAGAGGGCGGCCGGCTGGGTGGCCTCGAAGATGGGGACGAGGTCGGCATCGGTCTCGCCCAGCACCAGGGTGGCGCCCGGCCCTACGATGCCCGCCTTCTCGGCGGCGATGTGGGCCCGGGTGGGCCCGAGGACCCCGGTGTGGTCGAGTCCCACGTTGGTGACCACGGCGACGGCGGCATCCACCACGTTGGTGGCGTCCCAGCGCCCCCCCATGCCCACCTCGACCACGGCGACGTCGACGGCGGTGGCGGCGAACCAACCCAGGGCGGCAAGGGTGAGGATCTCGAAGCGCGTCGGCCGCACGCCGCTGGCCTGCTCCAGGCCGGCCACGGCGGCGACCGCCTCGGCAAAGTCGGCGTCGTCGATGGGATCGCCGTTGCGAGAGATGCGCTCGTTGACCCGAGTCAGGTCGGGACTGGTGTAGGTGCCCACCGACAGGCCGTGGGCGGCGAGCAGCGCCGTGGCCATGCGTGCCGTCGAGCCCTTCCCGTTGGTGCCGGTGATGTGGAGCACCGGCTGGGCGTGCTGGGGGTCGGCCAGCAGCGTGGCCAGCCGCTCCACACGCTCCAGGGTGGGCGCCTCGAAGTGGCCGGCGGCCAGCGCCTCGAGATCGACGTGGTCGTCGAGATAGGCCAGCGCGTCGTCGTAGGACCACCTCCTCGCCGGTGTGTGGCGTCGGCGGGCACCCGACGAGACGGGCCTGGCCAAGATCCGCCGACGACGCTAGAGAGCGACGACGATGGGGGCCTCGTCGCCGGGCACGACCGCCCCCACCGCCACGACCGGCTCCTCCGAGTCGGGGCGGGTGACCTCGTCGGCAGGCTGGGCGGGCTCCCGGGCCGACCCGGTGGCCCTCACATGCGGTCGGGCCGCCTGCACTGCGTCGCGAGCGCGCTCCCGGGCCACGTCGGCAGCCGCTGCCGCGTGCGGACGGGCGGCGTCGGCGGCCCGCTGCGCCCCCTCCCGAGCAGCAGCGGCGGCGGCGAGCAGGTGGGGACGGGCAGCCTCGGCGGCCTCGACCGTTCGGCGCCTGGCGGTCTCGGCAGCCTCGACCGCTCGGTGACTGGCGACCTCAGCGGCCTCGGCGGCCCGGCGGCTGGCCGCTCCGGCGGCTTCGGCGGCCCGGCGGCTGGTGACCTCGGCAGCTCGCTGCACCCGCCTCGCCGACATGCTTGCCCTCTTCTTCTTCTTCGCCCGACTGGCGTCGGCCCAGGCCAGCAACCAACCCAGGACGCCGCCCACCGCCGCACCCTCGGCCGCGCCCTTGAGGACGCGCACGGCCGGTTGATCGACCTCCCCGTCGTGGCGGACCAGTTGCACCCCCGCCACCGCCGCGCCGGCCGCAGCCCCGAGCAGCGCACCCTTGCAAGCCTTGTGCATGGCTGATCCTCCTGGTGGGAACCCCGGCACCAACCGGCGACGGGTCAGCTGGCGGCGCGACGTGGGCGCTGGGCCCGGGACGTCTCGGTGCGCGGCACCAACGTGGGGTTGACCTTGTCCTCGACGACCGTCCGGTCGATGACGCAGCGTCCCACGTTGGTGACGCTGGGCAGGTCGTACATGACGTGCAGGAGGACCTCTTCGAGGATGGCCCGCAGCCCACGAGCTCCCGTCCCCCGCAACATCGCCTGCTCGGCCACGGCCTCGAGTGCCTCGGCGGTGAAGTCGAGCTCGACGTCCTCGAACTCGAACATCCGCTTGTACTGCTTGACCAAGGCGTTCTTGGGCTCGACCAGGATGCTCACCAGGGCCTCGGCGTCGAGGCTGGAGACGGCGCCGATCACCGGCAACCGACCGATGAACTCGGGGATGAGGCCGAAGCGCAACAGGTCCTCGGGCAGGACCTCGGCCAGGATCCGGCCCACCTCCTTGTCGCCCGAGCTGCGGATGTCGGCACCGAAGCCCACTCCCTTGCGACCGACGCGCGACTCGATGATCTTCTCCAGCCCGGCGAAGGCTCCCCCGCAGATGAAGAGGATGTTGGTGGTGTCGATCTGGATGAACTCCTGGTGGGGGTGCTTGCGACCCCCCTGTGGCGGCACCGAGGCGGTGGTGCCCTCCAGGATCTTGAGCAGGGCCTGCTGCACGCCCTCGCCCGACACGTCCCGGGTGATGGAGGGGTTCTCCGACTTGCGGGCGATCTTGTCGATCTCGTCGATGTAGATGATGCCCGTCTCGGCCTTTTTCACGTCGTAGTCGGCCGACTGGATGAGCTTGAGCAGTATGTTCTCGACGTCTTCCCCCACGTAGCCGGCCTCGGTCAACGCCGTGGCGTCGGCGATGGCGAAGGGGACGTT
>JAHWJI010000036.1 GCA_019348495.1 Actinomycetota bacterium
GGCCGGGCCCGCAGGTGCAGTACGTGGCCGGGGGTGTCGGCGGGATCGAGACGGACGTAGGGATGGGCGCCCTGCCAGGTCCAGGTGGCGCCGGTGAGCTCGTCGTGGCCATCGAACGGCTCGTCCCACGCAAGCCCAAGGGCGCCCAGGTCGATACAGATCGTGTACTCCTGCCCATGCAGGGGATCTAGCTTGACAACGCACAGCACCACGTCGGCACCATCGTCGCTGCTGCGGGAGTAGACCAACAAGGCGTCCTTGGAGCTGTGGTGGAATTGGGTGTTGCGCAGGTTCTGCAACGCCGGGTGGGACCGGCGGATCTCGTTGAGCCGTCGGATGAACGGGGCCAGCGACGAAGCGTCGTTCCAGTCGCGTGCCTTGAGCTCGTACTTCTCGGAGTTGCGGTACTCCTCGTTGGCCTCGCTCTGGGGCTCGTTCTCGCACCACTCGTAACCCCGGTAGATGCCGTAGCTGGGCACCAGCGTGGCCGCCAGCAGCAGGCGCAGTCGGAACGCCGCCGGGCTGGCGTTGCGTAGGGAGCTGGCCAGGATGTCGGGCGTGTTGGGCCAGAAGTTGGGCCGCATGTAGTCGGCCTTGGTGCCGCTCAGCTCGGTGACGTAGTCGGTCAGCTCGGCCTTGGTGGTCCGCCAGGTGAAGTAGGTGTAGCTCTGGGTGAAGCCCACCTCGGCCAGCTTGGCCATGACCTTGGGCCGGGTGAAGGCCTCGGCCAGGAACAGCACGTCGGGATGGTCCCGCTGGATCTCGGGGATCACCCAGGCCCAGAAGGCCATGGGCTTGGTGTGGGGGTTGTCCACGCGAAAGACCAGCACGCCGTGGCCGATCCAGAAGGTGAGGATGTCTCGGCACGCCTCCCACAGCGCCACCCGGTCGGCGTCGTCGTCGGGCCAGAAGTTGATGGGGTAGATGTCCTGGTACTTCTTGGGGGGGTTCTCGGCGTAGCGGATGGACCCGTCGAGGCGGTGGTGGAACCACTCCGGGTGCTCGCCGACCCAGGGGTGGTCGGGGGCGCACTGGAGGGCGTAGTCGAGGGCGATCTCCAGGCCCTGGGCCCCGGCTTCGGCCACCATGGCGTCGAAGTCGTCGAAGGTGCCGAGATCGGGGTGCACGGCGGTGTGGCCACCCTCGGCTGCGCCGATGGCCCAGGGGCTGCCGACGTCGCCGGGCCCGGCGGCAAGGGTGTTGTCCCGGCCCTTGCGGTGGTCCCGCCCGATGGGGTGCACGGGGGGCAGGTAGACGATGTCGAAGCCCATGTCGGCGATGGCCGGCAGCCGCTTGGTCACGCCGGCGAAGCCGCCCTCGGAGCGGGGGAAGAGCTCGTACCAGGCGCTGCAAAGACCCCGGGGGCGGTCGACCCACAGCGGCAGCGGATCTGCGGCGGTGACGCTGCCCAGGGGGATGCCCCGCACGGCGGCGGCCACGGCGTCGTCCAACCCGGCGTTGAGGCGGACCTCCAGGCTGCACGCCGAGCGGCGCAGGGCGGTCGCGGCCTCGACCACCATGGCCCTGAGCACCTCGGGCACCAGGGGGGTGAGCTCGTCGAGCAGGCGGGCACCCTCCTCCACCTCCAGGGCGACGTCCTGGCCGGCTGCGGCCTTGAGGGTGACGTCGTGGCGCCAGGTGGCGAAGTGGTCGCGCCACGCCTCGACGACCACCTCGTGGAGGCCCGGTCCGTCGAAGCTGACGGTCGACTCCCACCGGTCGTTGCCCAGGTGCACCATGGGCGACTCGGCGTCCCAGCCGCCGGCACCTCGTCGACGGGTGCGCACCCGAGCGGCCAGCAGGTCGTGGCCGTCGGCGAAGATGTCGCCCGACACGGCGACCACCTCACCCTCGGCCGCCTTGGCCGGGAAAGCCCGAGAGGGGGTCCGGGGGCGGAGGTCGTCGATCACGATGCGTCCCAGCACCCCTACAGCCCTACCAGGCCACGCCCGCCGAGAAAAACCTGGGCCGAGAAAGCAGATGAGCTGCGGCTTCCACCGGCAGGGACGCCCCTGGTGACCAGGGGGCACGATCGACAGCCCCCGACTACGGTCCTGCGGCGATGAAGGCGCTGCGAAGCTTCACCGTCCGCCCCCGCCTGCCCGAGGCACTGGCCGGCCTCGAGGACCTGGCCATGAACCTGCGCTGGGCCTGGGACGAGCGCACGCGAGAGCTGTTCCGCTGGGTCGATCCCGACGCCTGGGAGGCGGGTCACCACGACCCCGTGCGCCTGCTGGGTGCGGTGGGACGCGAACGCCTGGCCGAGCTGGAAGCCGAACCTGGCTTCCGCAGCTTCCTCAGCGAGGTCCACGACGCCCTCGATCGCTACCGGGAGAGGCCCCGGTGGTTCCAGGGCCGTCCCGGCGGCATCTTGCGCTCAGTGGCCTACTTCTCCCCCGAGTTCGGGTTGGCCGAGGCCCTGCCCCAGTACTCCGGCGGCCTCGGCGTCCTCGCCGGCGACCACCTCAAGGCCGCCAGCGACCTGGGGGTGCCCCTCGTGGGCGTCGGCCTGTTCTACCGCCACGGCTACTTCCGCCAGTCGCTCAACAGCGACGGCTGGCAGCTCGAGCGCTACCCCAGCCTCGACCCCTTCGCCATGGCCGTGCGCCTGGTCGACGACGTCCGCGTCGAGGTCGACCTGGCCGGTCGGGCACTGGTGGCACGGGTGTGGCGGGCCGATGTGGGACGGGTCCGGCTGTACCTGCTCGACGCCGACATCGAGGAGAACGACGACCAGGGCCGGGGCGTGACCGACCGGCTCTACGGCGGCGACACCGAGCACCGTCTGCGCCAGGAGATCCTGCTCGGCGTGGGTGGGGTGCGGGCGCTGGCGGCCGTGGGCGAGGAGACCCAGGTCTTCCACACCAACGAGGGCCACGCCGGCTTCCTCGGCCTCGAGCGCATCCGCCAGCGCATCGTGGGTGACGGTCTCGGCTTCGCCGAGGCCCTCGAGGCCACCCGATCGGCATCGATCTTCACCACCCACACCCCGGTGCCCGCCGGCATCGACCGCTTCCCCCGTTCGCTCATGGCCCGCTACTTCGAGAGCTGGGCCGCCGAGTGCGGGGTCGACCTCGACACGCTCATGGCGCTCGGCCACCAGCCCGACGAGGCGCCCGACGCGCCCTTCAACATGGCGGTCATGGGTCTGCGCCTGGCCGGGCGCTCCAACGCCGTGTCCCGGCTGCACGGCAAGGTCAGCCGTTCGATGTTCGCCCCGCTGTGGCCCGGCGTGCCCGTCGACGAGGTGCCCATCGGCTCGGTCACCAACGGGGTGCACGCCCACACCTGGGTCTCCTCGGAGATGGACGATCTCCTCGGCCGCCACGTGTTGCCGGCGTGGAGCGAAGCCGGGCCGGAGCGCTGGGTCCGCATCCGCAGGATGGGCGACGAGGAGCTGTGGCGGGTGCGCGACCAGGGCCGCGAGCGCCTGGTCGCCTTCGTGCGCCAACACCTGCGGGCCTCGCTCAACGCCCAGGGCTTCAGTACGTCGGACACGGCGTGGTGCGACGGTGTCCTCGATCCCAAGGCGCTCACCGTGTGCTTCGCCCGACGCTTCGCCACCTACAAGCGGGCCACCCTGTTGCTGAGCCAGCCCGAGCGCCTCTACGCCCTGCTCTCGTCACCGGAGCGCCCGGTGCAGTTCGTCTTCGCCGGCAAGGCGCACCCCGCCGACGACCTGGGCAAGGAGATGATCCGCCAGATCGTCTCGTTCTCCTCCCAGCCCGACGTCCGCCACCACGTGGTGTTCGTCCCCGACTACGACATCGCCGTGGCCCGCACCCTCTACCAGGGAGCCGACGTGTGGCTCAACAACCCGCGCCGCCCCCTGGAGGCGTGCGGGACCAGCGGGGAGAAAGCGGCGCTGAACGGCTCGCTCAACTGCTCGGTGCTCGACGGGTGGTGGGACGAGATGTTCGACGGCGAGAACGGGTGGGCCATCTCCTCGGCGGAGGCCATCGACGACCTGGCCAAGCGAGACCAGGTCGAGGCCGACAGCCTCTTCTCTCTGCTGGAGGACCAGATCGTCCCCCTGTTCTACGAGCGAACCCAGGGGCCGGTGCCCCGCCGATGGATCTCGAGGGTCAAGTCCTCCCTGGCCTCACTCGGGCCCCGCGTCACCGCCGACCGCATGGTGCGCGACTACGTCGCCGAGCTCTACGAGCCCACCGGCGCCCGGGCCGACGCGCTGGCCGCCGACGGCTGCGCCCGGGCCAAGGCTCTGGCCAGGTGGAAGCAGCGCGTGCACGCGGGGTGGAAGGGCGTGCACATCGACGCCGTCGACGGCGACGACGTGGCCCCGGACCTGGGTGGGGAACGGGAGGTGGAGCTGGTCGTCGCCCTGGGCGACCTCGACGCCGCCGACGTGGAGGTCCAGGTGCTGCACGGACCGGTGGGCCACAACGACGAGCTGGCCCAGGCCGCAGTCGTCACCATGGAGCTGGTGGGCGCCGCCGAGGACGATCACCTTCGCTACCGGGCCCGCATCACCTGCGACCGGCCCGGGCGCTACGGGTTCACCGCGAGGATCGTGCCTGCCCACCCTGACCTGGTGACCCCCATCGAGCTCGCCCTCGTCACCTGGGGGTAGGGCCACCCCGGCAGGTCAGACGGCGATGACCTCGGTGACACCCTCGACCCGGTCGCGCAGGATGCGCTCGATGCCGGCCTTCATGGTGACGGTGGACGCCGGACAGGTACCGCAGGCGCCCACCAGCTCGACGGTGACCACTCCCGTCGACTCGTCGACGTCCTTGACCACGATGTCCCCACCATCGGCCTGGAGGGCGGGACGGATGACCTCGATGGTGGCCATCAGTCGGTCGCGCATACCGTGAGTGTGCCGGTCGCCCGCCCTTCCCACAACCACCGGTGCCCGCCTCGTAGGATCGGGGTCCATGCCGACGGCGAGCGACCTGGCCACGACGGCCCTGGCCCACCAGGGCGGCTGGGACGAGATGGTCTTGGTCGCCGTGCCCATGGTGGTGCTGGCCGGGCTGTTGTGGTTGGCCCGGCGCCGGGCCGAGCGAGAGGCTGAGGACGAGGCCATGACCCCGACCGAGGCCTCCGAGGCAGGCCCCGAGTAGCGCCTGTGGCCCGGGTCGTCACTCGGGTCGTGGGCTCGCCCGAGGAGGTAGCGCCGTGGCTCGTGCCGCGCGACGACCTGGTCGGTGAGCAGGTCGTCGACGACGAGGGTGCGGCCATCTCCTTCTCGGCGAGCCACGGGCCCTTTCGGGACTACCGGCGCACCACCGAGGTCGAGCACCTGGCCGAGGGCGAGGTGGCGCTCACCTCGACCACTCGGTTCCGCCTGGCCATCCCCTACTTCGGCTGGCTGTTCGTCCTGCCCGTGCGCCGTGTGCTGGCCCGCCCCGATCGCGGGCATCGCCAGCCCTGGTGGGCGCCACCGGACCGCCTCGACGCCCGGGCCGCGAGCGTGCTGGGCGTACTGGCGCTGGCGTCGCTGGTCGCCGGCTACCTGGGCACCGTGCTCACCCAGACCATCACCTTCGCGGCCGAGGAGTTCGGGCTCGACGGCGCCCGTCCCCAGGGCTACACGCTGGCGGCGGTGCGGGTGGGCGTCCTGGTCGCCATCGCCCTGGTGACCGCCGCTGACCGCTGGGGGCGCCGACCGGTGCTCCTGGTCTGCGCCCTGGGCGGATGCCTGGCCGCGGCAGCCGGGGCCCTGGCTCCCTCGCTGGCCTGGCTGGGCGCCACCCAGCTGGTGGCGCGGGCGTTCGCCACCGCCCTGGCCGTGCTCATCACCATCGTCGCCGTGGAGGAGATGCCCCGCGGGTCACGGGCCTACGCGGTGAGCGTGCTCGGGATGGCGGGTGGCCTCGGTGCCGGGGCGTGCGTCCTGGCCCTGCCCCTGGCCGACCTGGGCCGCCAGGGCTGGCGCCTGCTGTACCTCCTGGCCCTGGCCGGGCTGCCCCTGGTCCGCAGCCTCGCCCGCCAGCTGCTCGAGAGCCGGCGCTTCATTGCGCCCCACGACCTGGTGGCCATGGCCGGCCACGGTCGCCGCTTGGCCCTGTTGGCCGCCTCGGCGTTCCTGCTGGCCCTCTTCACCGCCCCTGCCTCGCAGCTGCAGAACGAGTTCCTGCGCGACGAGCGGAGCTTCTCGGCCAGCCGCATCGCCTTGTTCACCATCGCCACCGTCACCCCGGCGGGCCTGGGCGTCGTGGCCGGGGGGCGCCTGGCCGACGTACGGGGCCGTCGGCTGGTGGGTGCGGTGGGCCTGGCCGGGGGCGTGGGTGCCAGCGTGGCCATGTTCGCCAGCTCGGGCTGGACGCTGTGGGCCTGGTCGGTGGTGGGCTCGGTGGTGGGCGGCGCGGTGCTGCCGGCGCTCGGGGTCTACGGCCCCGAGCTGTTCCCGACCTCGCTGCGGGGGCGGGCCAACGGGGTGGTGAGCCTGCTCGGGGTGCTGGGCAGCGCCATCGGGCTGGTGACGGCCGCCGCCCTCTCGGAGCGCCTGGGCAGCCTCACCCCGGCCCTGGCCGTCCTGGCCGTGGGCCCGGCTGTCCTGGTGGTGCTGGTGCTCGTGGCCTATCCCGAGACCGCCCGGCGCGAGCTCGAGGAGCTCAACCCCGAGGACCGGCTGGCCGCGGTCACAGCCCTGCCACCCAGGTCGACACCGCCCTAGCCACCTCCTCCTCGGCCGCCTTCAGCTCGTGGCGGCCGCCGTCGATCCAGACGTGGGTCACCGCTGCGGGGATGACGGTGGTGGCGTCGGTCAACTCGTCGGGGGTGGCGAAGGCATCACGGGTGCCGGAGACGAACAGGCACGGCACCTCCAGTTGCGCGAGGTGGTCCACCCGCAGACGCTCGGGCCGCCCCGGTGGGTGGAGGGGGTAGGCGACCAGCACGAGCCCGGCGGCCGGCAGCCCCTCGGCCACGGCCATCGAGCAGATCCGCCCCCCCATCGACCGTCCTCCCAGGACCAGCTGCTCGGGCGCCACTCGGGCCGAGGCGACCAGGGCCCCGGCGCCCTCGACCACCGAGGCCACCAGCTTCGGGGCACGATCGGGGGCCCTTCGACCGGCCCGGCGGTAGGGGAAGTCCATCCGCTCCACCGGGAGGGGGGCGAGGGCGGCTTCGATGGCCACCAGGGCGGGGTGGGAGCCGCCGCTGCCGGCGCCGGGGGTCAACAGGACAGCTCCCACCGCCGCTCCCGGCGACGGCATCTTCGTCAGAGGGCGGGGGCGCTGGCGGCCAAGAGGATGCGGCGGGCCTCGGTGAGGTCGAGGATCCGCCGGGCGGCGTCGTCCTCGTCGCCCCCGTGGTCGGGGTGGGCGTGTCGCAGCAGCGCACGGAACCGCTGCTGCACGTCGACCCGCCGTGGCGCGCCGCCGTCGGGGAAGCCGAGCACGTCGAGAGCCCAGGCAACCGGGTCGCCGAAGGCCAGCGCCGACCACACCCGCGCACCGTCCATCCCGGAGAGGTTGGCGACGAACGCCGGTCCGATCGGCCCCCGCCAGCGGAGCGACCGCCGCAGCGCCGACATCACCCCGGAGCGGGGCCCCGAGGGCAGCGCACCCGCGGCGTAGACGGCGCCGAGGATCTGGGCCGCCGGACTGCCGTTGTGCTCGAGATCGAAGTGCACGCTGTCGCCCAGGTCGACCAGGCGATGGTGACTGCGGGCGAGACCGATGCGGTCGACCTGCAGGCGGTGACGGAGTCGGGGCTGGGGGACGCGCCGGCCGGCCTCCAGGTCGTTGATGAGCCTGCTCACCTCGCCGCCGAGCTCGGGGTCCAGCTCGTCGATGGAGGCGGCGACGATGCCTCCGAGCAGCAGACCGCCGAAGCCGGGAGGCGGATCCGTGGGCAGCAGCTTGCGGCCGACGGCCACCCGGCGGGTGGGGGCGATGGGCCGGCTGTGCCAGATCTCGAGCTCGGCCAGCAGCACCGGTGCAACTGTAGGGATCGACGGCCACCGGGCGCAGGTCGGTCTAGACCAGGGGGCGCACGGCCTGGCGCAGCGCACGGGCGGCGTCGGCGATGACCTCGTCGTCGGCGCCCTCGCGCAAGCGACCGGCCAGGCGCTCGGCCAGCCGCCCCAGCTCCGTCCACGTGGCCTGGTCCAGCCCGTAGGGAGGGTCGACCTCGCCCGCGGCCCGGATCGCGTCCAACAGCTCCTCGGCGCTCTGGACGTGGCCGGGCGCGCCGCAGAGTACGTCGGCGGCGACGTAGAGCGCCGAGAGCACCTCGGCCCCTTCGTCGTCACCGTCGTCGTCCTCGGCCTCCAGGGCGTCGGGGTGGTCGATCGCGTCGATCAGCTCCTCGACCAGGTCGGCGTCGCGTTCGGTCACCACCAGCTCGGCCGAGAGCAGGAGCGGACCCTGTGGTCCTGACGTCACGCCGTCCGACCTCGCCGGCTCGGCCATCGGGTCCCACCGGTAGGACACTCCCTCGTCGATGAGCAGCCCCTCGAGGCTCCTCCGCTGGATCTCGTCCCAGTCGGCCAGGTCGTAGACGACCTCGTCGAGCTCGACCTCGTCGTAACTGTGGCCGGGGCTCACGGCGCCCGCCAGCGCAGCACGTGGCGGCGCAGGAACGACTCGGTCCGCCCCAGCTCGTCGATCACCGTCTCCGGTCGCCCCCACCCGTGGCCCTCGCCCTCGTAGACGTGCAGCTCGACCTGGCCACCTGCTGCCCGCACGCGCTCGGCCACGGCGTGGCTCTGGGACACGGGCACCACCTTGTCGTCGCTCCCATGGAGGATGAGCAGCGGGGCGGTGATGGTCCCCGCCCGGCGCACCGGCGAGCGCTCCCGGTAGGCCTCGGCCGCGCCGGGCAGGGGCCCGACCAGCGAATGCAGGTAGTGGGCCTCGAAGCGGTGCGTGGTCTCGTCCAGCTCGAGCAGGTCGGCCACCCCGTAGAGGTCGACCCCGGCCGCGCACAGGTCGGGGTGGCCGGCCAGCAGGTTGAGCACGGTGAAGCCGCCGGCCGACGCCCCCATGGCCACCAGGCGACGGGGATCACCCCAGCCCCACGCCACCGCCGCCCTCAGGCCGGCGGCCACGTCGGCGGTGTCGAGCTCACCCCAGCGCCCGGCCATGGCCTGGGTGAACGCCCGCCCGTGGCCGGTCGAACCCCGATGGTCGGGGACGAGGACGGCCCAGCCCCGGTCCACCCAGTAGGCCACCCGCGGGTTGCACACCACCTCCATCTGCGCGGTCGGCCCCCCGTGGACCCAGGCGATGAGCGGCGGTGGGTCACCCAGCACCGCTGCGCCGGGACGGTAGAGGCGCCCGGGGACCTCCACCCCGTCCTCAGCGGTCCAGCTGACCACCTCGGGCTCGCCCAGCCCGGCGGCGCCCAGGCCCGCCAGCGGGCCCTGGGCCAGGGCCTGGCGGGATCCCAGGCCCGGGCCCGAGTAGACCACCACCTCGGTGGGCGTGCGAGCGCCGCTGCGCACGGCCACCAGCGCCGTCCCCGCCCAGCTCAGGCCGCCGTGGACGCCCCGGCCCAGCTCCACCACCTCGCCGCTGGCCCGGTCGAGCACCTGCAGGGAGCCGAAGCCGCCCTCGTTGCGACAGAACGCCACCGAGGCGCCGTCGGGAGACCAGGCGAAGGTCCGGGCGCCGGCCCCCCAGGTCGGCCCCCCGTGTTCGTGGGCGTCGTCGCACAGCACCCGCTGGTCCTCGCGCCGGGGTCGGACCGCCCACACGTTGCTCCAGCCGGTGGCGTCGCTGAGGTAGCCGAGCGTCCCGTCGCACGCGAACCGGGGCTGGCTGACGGCGACGTCGTCACCCCCGGCCAGGACGACGACCTGGCCCGACCCGTCGGCGTGGCGGGCGGCGATGCGACTGGCGTCCCAGGGCATGGCCGGCACGTCCCACTCCTGCCACACCACCTGGTGGCCGTCGGGCGACCAGGTGGGATCGAGGCAGAAGTCGGCGCCCGAGGAGACCAGCACCGGCCACCCGCCGTCGATGTCGAGGGACGCCACGGCCACGTGGTGGGTGTCGACGACGTAGGCCACCCTGGAGCCGTCGGGAGAGACGGCCGGTGCGCTCGCAGGCCCGTGCTCGACGACCCTGCGGGGCGGGGCGCCGGTGACGGGCTGGAGCCAGAGGCCTCCGTCGACCGAGGCGTAGACCAGGGCCGACCCGTCGGGAAGCCAGTCGAACGCGCCACCCCCGTAGGGGCGTGACCGGCACGGCGGGGGGTCGGACGTGACCACCAGCTCGGGACCGGTGATGAGCGCCCGGCCCCTCCCCGACCAGGGTGACGACCACCAGTTGGGCGCGCCCGCCGGCGGTGGCCACGAACGCCACCCCGTGACCATCGGGCGCCATGCGGGGCTCGGCCACGGTGCGCCCGTGGGCACACAGGGCCGCGGTGACCCGGGGCGGCGGAGGGGCGTCGGCCAAGGGCGCGATCTTGCCACCCCGGTGACGGGCGGGAACCGGTGGTTGCGTCGACGGTGGACGCAAAACACGACTTGGTGGCACGAACGGGCTCAAGTCGACGAGCCCTCCTGCCGAAAAGATCCCATGACCCAAGTGATGGAACCCCGATCCGTGGACCGCACCACTCAGGAGCGGCCTGTCCCCCAACCCCACCGTGAGCCCAGCGCCCCGTCGGCTGTTCCCATGTGGCGGCGCGTCGTGCCCGCCCTCGCCATCGCCGTCATGGTCATGGGCTTCGTGTACGCCACGGTGCCCTTCACCTTCGCCGGCGAGGTGCGGTGCCAACAGCACGGCCTCTCCGGGGCCACCGCCGCTGAGGGCACCCCGGCCGGCACCATCATCGGTGACATGAACCTGCGCTGCGCCGAGGCCGGCAACAGCCGCATCACCCTGGGTGCCACCGCGGCCGGCCTGGCCCTGGTGGTGGCCTGGGCCGCAGCCTTCGCCCCCACCCGGGCCGAGGTCAACGCCCGTCGCCCCGTCGAGGACAGTGACGACGATGACCGTGCCCCGGCCGGCACTCCACCCGTCGCCACCGGCGCCTCCCACTAGCGCCTCGGCTCTCCACCGTCCCCCCTTCACCGCCCCGCCTCTTTGGCGGGGCGGTGAGACGCGCTACTGTCCCAGCTGATGAGCGTCGGACAACCGCACTTGGTCCCCGACCGCAACCTGGCCCTGGAGCTGGTGCGGGTCACCGAAGCGGCGGCCCTGGCGTCGTCCCGCTTCATGGGCAGGGGGGACAAGCTCGCCGCCGACGGAGCCGCCGTCGACGCCATGCGGGCGGTGCTCGATTCGGTGGCCATGGATGGCATCGTCGTCATCGGCGAGGGCGAGAAGGACGAAGCGCCCATGCTCTACAACGGCGAGCGCATCGGCGACGGGACCCCACCGGAGACCGACATCGCCGTGGACCCCATCGACGGCACCACGCTCTGCGCCCTCGGACGGGGCAACGCCCTCGCCGTCATCGCCGTCTCCGAGCGGGGGACGATGTTCGACCCCGGGCCGTGCGTCTACATGGAGAAGATCGCCGTGGGCCCCGAGTGCGCCGGCGCCATCGACATCAACCGTTCCCCCACCGAGAACCTGGCTGCGGTGGCCAAGGCCAAGGGAGAGCCGGTCGAGAACCTCACGGTGGTCATCCTCGACCGCCCCCGCCACGAGGAGCTCATCAACGAGGTGCGCGCCGCCGGTGCTCGCATCCGGCTCATCCCCGACGGCGACGTCGCCGGCGCCCTGCAGACGGCGTGGCCCGAGGCGGGCGCCGACATCCTCTTCGGGATCGGCGGTACCCCCGAGGGGGTCATCAGCGCCGCCGCCCTCAAGTGCATGGGAGGTGACCAGCAGAGTCGCCTGTGGCCCCGCACCGACGCCGAGCGCCAGGCCGCCCTCGACGCCGGCTACGACCTCGACGCCGTGCTCAGCATCGAGGACCTGGTCTCGGGTCCGAACTGCTTCTTCGCCGCCACCGGCATCACCGACGGCGAGCTGCTCCGGGGGGTCCACTTCGAGGACGGGGTCGTCACCACCCAGTCGCTGGTGACCCGGGCCAGCTCGGGCACCGTGCGCTACGTGGAGGCTCGCCACCGCACCAAGAAGGTCGACAAGATCTAACCCAGCTCGCTTCGCTCGCCGGGCCAGGGATCAGCCCAGCTGTCCCAGGTAGAAGCGGCTGCCCTGGTCGTCGGTGCAGTCGGAGGTGACGCCGTAGGGCATGCGCTCGGGATCGGTGGCGGTGCCGCCCGCGGCCCGTACCCGCTCCACGGCCGCGTGGACGTCGTCGACGGCGTACATGGGCACGACCACCGCCACCTCGGCGCCACCGTGCATGCCCGCCATGGGTCGAACCCCCTCGACGTTCCAGCCGTCGGCCATGTGCCCGGGCGTGAAGCGCCACCCCAGCACGGCGGAGTAGAAGGCCCGGGCCCGTCGGGTGTCGCCCACGCCGATGGTCAGGTAGGCCAGCTCGCCGTGGCCGGGGGCGTCGGCGGCCTCGCCTGAGGCTCGCCCGCCCGCCTCGGAGAGGGAGAAGGCCATGCCCTGGTCGTCCACGCAGTCGGCCAGCAGGCCGCCATGCTCGTGGCGCGGCTCCCCGGCCTGGCCTCCGGCTGCCCGCACCCTCCCGACGCCGGCGGTCACGTCGTCCACCGCGAAGCACAAGAACATGGTCTGGTGCTCCTGGCCCCCCCACATCCCCAGGGGGGGACGGACGTGGTCGACCTGGCGGCCCTGCGGGGCGCTGCCCGGGGCGTAGCTCCACCCCAGGACGGCCTCGTAGAACCTGGCAGCGACCTCGACGTCGGGCACCCACAGCGAGGCGTAGCTGACGTCGCCGTGCCCGGGCACCGCAGCCGGGGACAGGGTCGTTGATCCGGCCGCGGTCGACGGGTTGGAGATCATCCAGCGGTGGCCGAAGGGGTCGATGACCACGGCGTTGCGGCCGTAGTCCTGGTCGGCCGGTGGGCGCTCCAGGCGGGCACCGGCGTCGACGGCCCGCCTGGTGGCGGCGTCGACGTCGGCCACCTCCAGATGCAAGAGCACGGACGCCCCCGGGCCGGGGCCAGGGGCGGTGAACCCGATCTCGGGATGCTCGTCGGAGACCATGACCAACCCGCCGCCCAGCTCCAGCTCGGCGTGGCCGATGCGCCCGTCGGGCATGACGATGGGCTCGTCCCGCAGGTGGGCGCCCAGGGCGTCGCGGTACCAGGCGAGTGCCCGGTGGGCGTCGGCCACGGCCAGGTAGGGGACCACCCCGGGGTACGCCGTCACCTCCGGGGAGGTGACGGGTTCGGGATGGAGGACGGTGCGGGGCATGTCGACTCCTTCGGGAAGGGTGAGGGCACGGGCGAGGCGCGCCCGCAGGCGGGCGGCGAAGACGGGGTCGGGGTCCACGGGCTCCACCGGGGCGTAGAGGGCGTCGAAGGGATCAGTCATCACCGTCCTCCTCGGCGGCGTAGGCCCGGCGGAAGGCCCGCCGGGCCCGCACCAGCAGGCCCTCGGTGGCCTGGAGGCTGCGGTCGAGATGCGTCGCCACCTCGGCCACGGGCAGGTCGTCGAGGTAGCGAAGGGTGAGGGCGGCGCGGTGGTGGGCTCCGAGCCGGCCCAGGGTCTGCCGGGCGTGCAGGGCGTCGAGGCGGGCGTCCCACGGATCGTCGTGGTCGGGCCCGGCGCCGGCCTCGGCCAGGGCCAGACCCCGCTCCTCCCGGGCCTGGGCCCGCCAGTGGTCGACCAGCTTGTGGCGGGCCACGCCGATCAGCCAGGGAACCGACAGCGGTGGGTCATCGTGGCCGCGGACCGCCCGCACGGCGGCGAGGAAGGTCTGGGCGCACAGGTCCTCGGCCAGGCTCACCCCGCCGCACCGGCGGACCAGGTAGCCGTAGACCACCGGGAGGGCCTCGTCGTAGAGCGAGAGCAGGGCATCGCCAGGACCCCCCTTCGTCACCTCCGGCTCCGGCACACCTCTACTGTCGTACGCCAGGGGCTCCCTCCGACGCCCAGGCCAGAGAATCCTCGCCTGGTCTTGGTACTACCGGGTTATACTGACCGCCATGAAGACGGCCATCTCCGTCCCCGACCCCGTGTTCGCCCAGGTGGAACGACACGCTCGCCGGCTCGGGATCTCCCGCAGTGAGTTCTTCGCCCGAGCCGCCGCCCGCTGGGCGGACGAGCTGGAGGGCGAAGAGGTCACCGCAGCCATCGATTCGGCACTGGCCGCAGCCGGGGACGACGGGTTCGCCGGCAACAGGGAGTTCTTGCGGACAGCGGCAGCTCGGTCGTTCGCACGTATCGACCGCCTGGAACGGGATGACGCGGGCCTCATTGAATGATCGAGCGAGGAGACCTGTGGTGGGCTGACGTCGGGGAGGCCCGAGGGGCTGCCCCAGCTTTCCATCGCCCGGTCGTCGTCATCCAGGCCGAAACCTACAACCGCAGTCGTCTCGCCACCGTCGTCGTCGTCGCCCTCACCACCAACCTTCGGTACTCTGCCTCTCCTGGCAACGTGGTGATCGCCGCCGGCCTGGCCGGGCTGGATCGTGCCTCGGTGGTGAATGTCACCCAGGTTGCCACCATCGATCGAGACGACCTGATCGAGGCGATCGGGGCGCTGCCTCCGTGGCTGCTGGAGCAAGTTGAGCAAGGTTTACGGCGAGTCCTCGGCCTGTGACCCCGTGCTCCTAGGCCCCAGGTCACGGCGGAGCTGCACGGTGTCGCGCCCCATGACGTAGGCCTCGAAGCGAGCCTCCTCCACCCACCCCAGCCGGCGCCAGAAACCCTCGGCTGGGCCACCCGCCTCGGTGCGGAGCCGAGCCAGGCGACAGCCTCTCTCAGCCGCCTCGGAGACGAAGGAGGCAACGACGTGGGCGCCGATGCCCTCACGCCGGTGGGCGGCGGCCACGATGAGGTCGCTCAGGTAGGCGCCGGCACCGCAGGTCCAGCCCACTGCGGTGGCCACCACCCGTCCCTCCCGCCGGGCGGTGACCACCAGGTCCTCGGGCCACACGTCGTCGTGGCGTTGGTGGTCGGCCACGGCCCACTCCCGCTCCTGAAAGGCCCGGGCCTCGGCGTCGGCCACCTCGCTCACCGCCAGCTCGAGCTCCAGGCCTCCTCGTCCCACCACTGCCGGGGCGCTGAAGGCTGCGTCGGCGATCGGGCGCCACACCCGGGCGTCGGCGTCGTCGCGAACCTCCTGGAGCAGGTGGACCCGTTCGAAGGTGACCTCGGCCCGAACGTCGGCCAGTGCCGCCGCCGCCGCCTCCAGGCGTGGGGGATCACCACCGTCGCGCACGGTGACGTGGGGGTGGAACGGCCAGGTCAGCGACCGGGCCAGGGGCTCGACGAACACCTGGTCACGCAACGCTTGCACCGCCTCGACGCCGTCACCCACACGCAGGTACAACACCGGGTTCACCGGCAGGAAGGTGGCGGGGGGCCCGAGGGTGACGGTCATGGGCCGACTGAGGGCCGCCGCCGAGCGCAGGACGGCCAAGGCGTCGGCCACGCGGTCCTGGTGGACGTTGACCGGAGGCACCAGGGTGATGTGGGGCGGGATCCGCCCTACGTCCCCCTCGCCGCAAGCCCGGCGCAGCACGTCGATCTCGCCGCACAGGGGTCGGGGCACGAGCAGGGCGACACCAAGTCGGAGCCGGGGCACAGTCCTGATCCTTGTCGCGTTGACGATCCTGGAGGTGGCGTACGCGACAAAGAACGGGGAAGGGGCCAGGCGGGGTGCGACGGTGGCTCTGGCGTCAGCCCTCGGCCAGCTCCACCCGTAGGCGGGCCCGGCGGACGGCGGCGTCAGCTTGTTGTTGCGCCTCCTCGTCGTCACCGACGCCGCCTCGCGCTTCCTCGGCCCGCTCCAGGGCCCGCTGGGCCCGGGAGGCGTCGATGTCGTCCACCAGCTCGGCCACGTCGGACAGGATGGTCACCCGGTCGTCGGTGACCTCCACGAAGCCCGCATGGACGGCGGCCACCACGTCGTCGCCCTCGGACGCCCTGATGGTGACCGCCCCGATGCCCAGGCTGCCGATGAAGGGGGCGTGGCCGGTCATGAAGGCGATCTCCCCGTCGGTGGTACGGGCGATGACCATGTCGGCTTCGCCACTGTGGAGGATCTTCTCGGGAGCGACCAACTCGACGTGCAGCGTCACCCCGTCAGCCTTCCTCGAGCGTCTTGGCCTTCTCCCGGGCGGAATCGGCGCCGCCCACGTTGAGGAAGGCCTGCTCGGGCAGTTCGTCGAGGTCACCGTTGATCAAGGCCTCGAAGGAGTCGACCGTCTCCTCCACGGGGGTGGTCACGCCGGGCAGGCCGGTGAAGGTCTCGGCCACGTACATGGGCTGGGACAAGAAGCGCTGCACCTTGCGGGCCCGGGCCACGGTGAGGCGGTCCTCCTCGGCCAGCTCGTCGATGCCCAGGATGGCGATGATGTCCTGGAGCTCCTTGTAGCGCTGCAACACCTCCTGGACCTGGCGGGCCACCCGGTAGTGGCGGTCGCCCACCACCTCGGGAGCGAGGATGGTCGACGTCGACGCCAGCGGGTCGACGGCGGGATAGATGCCCTGGGAGGCGATGTCCCGGGACAGCTCGGTCGTGCCGTCGAAGTGGGCGAAGCTGGTGAACGGGGCGGGGTCGGTGTAGTCGTCAGCGGGCACGTACACGGCCTGTAGGGAGGTGATGGAGCGGCCCCGGGTGGAGGTGATGCGCTCCTGGAGCTCGCCCATCTCGTCGGCCAGGGTGGGCTGGTAGCCCACGGCCGAGGGCATGCGGCCGAGCAGGGTCGACACCTCGGAGCCGGCCTGGACGAAGCGGAAGATGTTGTCGACGAACAGCAGCACGTCCTTCTGGGCCACGTCGCGGAAGTACTCGGCCATGGTCAGGGCCGACAGGCCCACCCGCAGGCGGACGCCCGGGGGCTCGTCCATCTGGCCGAACACCAGCGCCGCCTTCTCCAGCACGCCCGACTCACCCATCTCCAACAGCAGGTCGGTGCCTTCTCGGGTGCGCTCCCCGACACCGGCGAACACCGACACGCCACCGTGCTCCTGGGCCACCCGGCGGATCATCTCGGTGATGAGGACGGTCTTGCCCACCCCGGCCCCGCCGAACAGGCCGATCTTGCCCCCCTGGACGTAAGGGGTCAGCAGGTCGATGACCTTGATGCCGGTCTCGAACATCTCGCGCTTGGGCTCGAGGGTGTCGAACGCCGGTGCCGGGCGGTGGATCTCCCAGTGGTCGTCGGGCTCGTCGATGGTGTCGGTGTCGAGCGACTTGCCCAACACGTTGAACACGTGGCCGAGCACGGCATCGCCCACCGGCACGCTGATGCCTCGGCCGGAGTTGCGTACGCGGGCGCCCCGGATCAGCCCGTCGGTGGGCTGCATGCAGATTGCCCGCACCTGGTTGTCGCCGATCTGCTGGGCCACCTCGGCGGTGACCAGCACCTCGTCGCCCTCGAGCTCCAGCGTCATCTCGATGGCGTGGTGGATCTCGGGCAGGGAGTCGGGCGGGAACTCGACGTCGACCACCGGGCCGGCGATGGCGACGACCCTGCCTTCCTTCAGCTCCTTGCCGTTGGTCGTGTCGGCCCTGGGCTCGTCGGTCATCGTCATGGTTGCTCCTCTGGCGTTGGTCGGGCGTTCACGGTCAGCTGTTGGACATGGCCTCGGCCCCGCCCGCGATCTCCATGATCTCGCTGGTGATGGTGCCCTGGCGGGCACGGTTCAGGGCCCGACTGAGCTCGGTCTCGAGCTCCTCGGCGTTGTCGGTGGCCGACTTCATGGCCCGCTGGCGGGCGGCGTGCTCGGAGGCGGCGGCGTCGAGCATGGCCGCGAACAGCCGGGCCTCCACGTAGCGGGGCAGTAGCCGGTCGAAGATCTCCCCCGGCGAGGGCTCGTACTCGTAGTCGGCGGTGTGCTCCCCCTCGCCCTCGTCAGCGACAGCCTGGAGGGGCATGAAGCGACGCACCACCACCCGCTGCGAGGCGGCGGACAGGAAGCGGGTGTAGACGAGGCGGACCTGGTCGACGTCGCCGTCGACAAAGGCGTCGATGATGCCCTCGGCCACCTGCCGGGCGTCCTCGTAGGTGGGCGTGTCGCTCATGTCGGTGAAAGAAGCGTCGATGCGGTAGTTGCGGAAGGTGAAGTAGCTGGCCGCCTTCTTCCCGATGAGCACCAGGGAGTAGTCGGCCCCCTCGCTCATCTCGCCTTGCAGGTCGCGCTCGGCGGCGCGGATGACCGAGGTGTTGTAGGCCCCGGCCAGCCCCCGGTCGGAGGTGATGACGATGAAGGCGACCTTGTCGACGGAGTCGGCCTGGCGCAACAGGGGGTGCTCCTTGCCGGCGCCGGCGGCCGAGAGGTGTTGGATGACCTCGGTGATCTGCTCGGCGTAGGGACGCGCCGCCATGGCCCGTTGCTGGGCCTTGACCACCTTGGTGGCGGCGATGAGCTCCATGGCCCGGGTGATCTTCTTGGTCGACTGCACGCTCTTGACCCGCCGCTTGAGCGCCTTCTCCTGACCTCCTGCCACAGGCGCTACCCCTCGTCCCGCTCGATCTCGTCCTCGGGGAGGATGCCTTCCTCGGAACCTCCGGCCTTGTTGGCCCGCTCCTCGCCGGTGTCCTCGCCCTCGGGCTCCTCCTTGTCCTCCTCTTCGGCCTCGAACTGCTCGGCGAAGGCTTCGATGCCGGACTTGAGGGCATCCTCGTCGGCGATCTTCCCGTCGGCGGCCACGGCGTCGAGGATGTTGGAGTGACGGGTGCGGAACCACTCGATCAGCTCGGTCTCGAAGCGGCCGACGTCACTCACGGGAACCTTGTCGAGGAAGCCCCGGGTGCCGGCGTAGAGCGACACCACCTGGTCCTCGACCGACATGGGCGAGTTGAGGCCCTGCTTGAGCAGCTCGGTGAGGCGGTAGCCCCGGTCGAGCTGGGCCTGGGACACCTTGTCGAGCTGGGAGCCGAAGGCGGCGAAGGACTCCAGCTCTCGGAACTGGGCCAGGTCGCCCTTGAGCGTGCCCGTGGCCGTCTTCATGGCCTTGACCTGGGCGGCCGACCCCACCCGGGACACCGAGATGCCCACGTCGATGGCCGGACGCACGCCCGACTTGAACAGGTCCTCTTGGAGGTACACCTGGCCGTCGGTGATGGAGATCACGTTGGTGGGGATGTAGGCCGAGACGTCACCGGCCTTGGTCTCGATGATCGGCAGCGCCGTGAGCGAACCGCCCCCGTTGTCGTCGGAGAGCTTGGCCGCCCGCTCCAGCAGGCGGCTGTGCAGGTAGAACACGTCACCCGGGTAGGCCTCTCGCCCCGGGGGGCGGCGCAGCAGCAGCGAGACCTGGCGGTAGGCCTCGGCCTGCTTGGACAAGTCGTCGTAGACGATGAGGGCGTGATCGCCGTTGTCCATCCAGTGCTGTCCCATGGCGCAGCCGCCGTAGGGGGCCAGGTACTTGAACGGGGCCGGGTCGGAGGCGGGGGCGACCACCACCACCGTGTAGTCCATGGCGCCGTACTGCTCGAGGATGGCCACCGTCTGGGCCACGGTGCTGGCCTTCTGGCCGATGCCGACGTAGACGCACTTCACCCCCAGGCCCTTCTGGTTGATGATCGTGTCGACGGCGATGGTGGTCTTGCCCGTCTTGCGGTCGCCGATGATGAGCTCACGCTGGCCCCGCCCGATGGGCGTCATGGAGTCGATGGCCTTGATGCCGGTCTGCAGCGGCTCCTTCACGGGCTGGCGACCGGTGATGCCCGGCGCCTGGACCTCCATGCGCCGGGTGTGCTCGGTGTGCACGGGCCCCTTGCCGTCGAGGGGCTTGCCGAGGGAGTCGACCACCCGACCCAACAGGGCGTCGCCCACGCCCACCTGGAGGATGTTGCCGGTGGCCTTGACCGACTGCCCCTCCTCGATGTGGCCGGCCTCGCCCAGGATCACCGTGCCGATCAAGTGCTCCTCGAGGTTCAGGGCCAGGCCGAGCGTGCCGTCCTCGAACTCGAGGAGCTCGTTGACGGCCACGCCGGGCAGCCCGCTCACCCGGGCGATGCCGTCGCCCACCTCGGTGACCCGTCCCACCTGGGCCCTCTCCGTCGTGGGCGAGTAGCCCTCCAGGTGCTTGCGCAGGGCTGCGGTGATGTCCGCCGGGTCGATGGTCAGTTCTGCCATGCGTGTGCCTCCCTTGGCGTCGCCGATGCGGCAGACGTCACCTGATGGTCTCTCGGAGCTGTTCGAGCTTGTTGCGGACGCTGCCGTCGATGACGGTATCGCCGATCTGGGCCACGATGCCGCCCATCACCGACGGGTCGATGATGACCTTGACCTCGATCTCCTTGCCCGTGGCCTGCCCCAGGGCGGTGGCCAGACGGGCCTGCTGGTCGTCGTCGAGGGGCACGGCGGAGCGCACCTCGGCCACCTCCCGGTCGTGGGCCGCGGCCGCCCGGCGCACGAGCCGGTCGATGATGGCGGGCAGGTCCCGGGCCCGGCCCGCCCCCACCACCAGGCCCACCAGGTTGGCGGTCACCGGTGAGGCCTTGGCCCCGAGGAGCTCGGACACCACCCCGCGGCGACGCTCGGCGGGCACAGCGTCGTCGGTGAGGACGACGTTGAGCTCCTCGTTGCCCTCGAGCGTGCGAGCGAAGCGGAAGAGCTCGTCTTCGACCTCGTCGAGCGAGCCCTCCACCCTGGCCACCTCGAACAGGGCGGTGGCGTAGCCGTCGATGCGGTCGTCGTCGATCACGCCGGGCTTCCCGCTCCTTCACCGGGTCGCTGTGCACCGGCACCGGCACCGGCGCCGGCGGCCTCATCGGCCTCGTCACCGGCGTCGTCATCCGTGCCGTCGGCATCATCCGCACCGCCAGCCCGGGACCCGTTGCCTGATCCGTTGCCCACGGTGTTGATGTAGTTCTCGATGAGGCGCATGTTGGCGTCCCGGTCGAGGCTGGACTCGACCACCCGCTCGGCCATCTCGATGGCCAGGACGGCCACCTGGGACTGCAGCTCGGACATGACCCGGTCGCGCTCGGCGGCGATCTGCTCGGCGTTGCGCCGGCGCTGCTCCTGGGCCTCGGCCTCGGCCCGGGCCAGCAGGTCGGCCTTGACCGAATCGGCCGACTGGCGGGCCTCGTCGAGGATGCGCCCGGACTCGGCCTTGGCCTCGTCCAATTGGCGTTGGTACGCAGCCAGCACGCCCTGGGCTTCGCTGCGGGCCCGCTCGGCCTCGTCGAGGCTGTCGCGGATCTTGTCGCTGCGGGCCTGCATGGACTTCTTCAGCGCCGGGAAGGCCAGCTTGCTCAGCAGGACCAGCAGCAAGACGAAGGATATGGTGCCCCAGATGAGCTCGGGGAGCTCGGGGAGGATGGGGTTGGGGGCCTCCTGGCAGTCGTCGATCTTGCCCCCCTCCTCGAGGAGGTGGATGCACTCCTCGGCGGACTTCTCGGGCGCCTCGGGTGGCGGGGCGGGGGGGGCGCCCGGGGGCGGGGCGGGGGCGCCCTCGGGCGCCGGCGGCGGGGCACCCTCGACCGCGGAGGCGACGCCTGTGGAGGCCAGCAGGGCGACGAAGACCAGGGCCACCGCAGCGCCGGTCCGGCGGGTTCGCATGGCGAGCCTCCTAACCGGCGACGATGAACGAGAGCACGAACCCGAACAGGGCCAGGGCCTCGGTGAAGGCGATGCCGAGGAACATGGTGGTGCGCACCATGCCGGCGGCCTCGGGCTGGCGGGCCATGGCGGTGATGGCGTTGCCCACCACGATGCCGATGCCGATGCCGGGGCCGATGGCGGCGGCGCCGTAGACGATGCCACGCCCGACCGCGGTGAGGCCCTCGGCGAGCTCCCCCGGCTCCTGCTGGGCCAGGACGTTGAGCAGTTCCACGAATTCCTCCTAGTGCTCGGGGTGCATGGCACCCGCGATGTAGACGGCGGTCAGGATGGTGAAGATGAAGGCCTGCAGCACGGCCACCAGCACCTCGAAGGCGGTGAGGCCGACCAGCAGGGCGAACGAGAAGGGCCAGATGACCAGTCCCGGGCCCACCGTGAACAGCGCCGCAGTGATGGTGATGAAGCTCACCAACAGCAGGTGGCCGGCGAGCATGTTGGCGAAGAGTCGCACCGACAGCGAGAGCGGGCGCACGATGAAGGTGGAGACGAACTCGATGGGCGTGACCAGGATGTAGAGCGCCTTGGGCACGCCCGGTGGGAACAGCACCGACTTGAGATAGCCGAAGCCCTGCCTGGCGAAGCCCATGACGTTGAAGATGACCCAGACCAGCACGGCCATGAAGGCAGGGAGGGCGATACGGCCGTTCACGGGCATCTGGGCGACGGGGATGACCTCCCAGATGTTGGTGACGACGATGAAGCAGAACATCATCACCAACAGGGGCATGAACTTGAGGCCTTCGGGACCCATGGTCTGCATGACCACACCGTCACGCACGAAGTCCCAGATCGACTCGGCGAAGTTCTGGATGCCGGTGGGGACGAGCTTGCCCCGGCGGGCGGCCACGAAGAAGAACCCGAAGACCAGGGCCACCGAGATCCACATCAGGATGACGACCTTGTTGACGGCGAGGGGGCCCTCACCACCGAATATCGACGGCCACTCGGTGACGTGGCTGACCGGGGGGAACTCGAGGGCCAGTGCAGACATCGCCGGCATCAACCTTTCTGGGCTGGTGGCTTGAGGCCCGGGAAGGCCAAGGAGAGCGAGACGTGACGAGCTTCCCACACCAACAGGCCCAGGTGCGTAACCAGCAACGTGAGGCCGAGCGGCAGGAGCTCCACCCAGGCGGCGTGGCGCACGGCGGCCACGGCCAGGGTGAGGGCGCCGAGGCGCAGCAGGTAGCCGGCCAGCACCGTGCCCATGAGCATGGCCACGGAGATGCGGGCGGCCCAGGCCATGAGGGCGGCGGCGACCAGGAAGTTCACCACCACCAGGGCGACGGCGTAGGCCGACGACATCGCCCCCTCGATCCCCCACACCAGCCCACAGGCCACGATGAGCACCGGGGCGAGGGGGACCGACCGCCGGGCCAGGTCGCGGGCGATCTCGGTCTCGGGAGCGGGACCGGCGCCGGCGGGCGTGTCACCCATGCCCGCTCTGCCACCGGGCGCTGTGCAACTGGCGATTGACGACGCGGCGCCCGGTGGGCCATCGCATACGGTGTGTTCCTCCCCTACACTGCCAGAGGATGGCCCCTACACGGCGGGATATGTGAGCGGCATGATTGCGCGACTTCGGGCGCGAACGGCGGTGACCTCATGAAAGGGCGCACCGTTCCACCGCGTGAGTTTTCATCGA
>JAHWJI010000037.1 GCA_019348495.1 Actinomycetota bacterium
TAGGTCCACCGGATGTTCTCGACCTGGAAGCTCGTCGCCTCGAGCGGGGGCGAAGCAATGGCGATGTCGCGCTCCTCCTTGAGGATCCGGTGCACCCAGTCGATGGCCTTCTTGGCCTTGGCGGCCGGTTCGACCGTGAAGACGTGGTCGTACTTGTTCTTGAAGTAGCGAGCCTCGTTCGCCCGCAGGCCAGCCAGTGACGTCGCCACCGGCGACGACTCCAGGCCGACGGTGGAGACGTTGACGAAGTCCACGGCGTAGGTCATGTCTGCTCCCCGCTGGGTCGCCGGAGCCTGGCGACGGAGCCGCAAGACTATCCCGGTCGACATGTTTGCTCTGGCGCGATGAGTCGGCGGTCGACACGCAGTCTGCACTACTGATCGTCGCTGAGAGGAGATCGATATGCCGAAGGTCATCGCCGACATCACAATGTCGTTGGACGGGTACGTGACCGGGCCCGGCGCTGACGAACAGCACGGGCTCGGCGACGCGCCTGAGCTTCACACGTGGGTGACGGAACAGGACGCGGTGGACACCGAGATCCTCGAACGAGCCACGGCGCAGAGTGGTGCGGTGGTCATGGGGCGGCGGCTGTTCGACATCGTCGACGGCCCTGGGGGTTGGAACGAGGACATGGGGTACGGCGCGGATCAGACGGGGACACCGCCGTTCTTCGTCGTCACTCACGCGCCGCCGCAGGACGTTCGGCTGGAACGAGAGCTCGGGATGCGCTTCACCTTCGTCGACGATCTGGGCACTGCGGTCGACCAGGCCCGGGCCGCTGCCACCCAGGCCGCCCAGGACGCGTGAGGGTCGTCGGGCTCGATCTCGGCAGCCGGCGAATCGGGGTGGCGGTGAGCGATCCCTCGGGTGTGCTGGCTTGTCCCCGTGTGGTGCTCGACCGGGGCCGGGACCACACCGCCGACCACGCGGCCATCGCCGCCATCGTCGAGGACGTGGGCGCCGAGCGGGTGGTCGTGGGCCTGCCACTCTCCCTCGATGGCAGCGACGGCCCGGCGGCGGTGCTGGTGCGCCGCGAGCTGGGGGAGCTGGCCGCAGCCCTGCCCGTGCCCGTCGAGGCCCACGACGAGCGCTTCACCACGGTGCGCGCCGACCGGGCCCTCATCGGCGCCGGGTTGAAGGCCCCGGCCCGGCGCGAGGTGGTCGACCGGGTGGCCGCCGCCGTCCTGCTGCAATCATGGTTGGACGGGCGGGCCCAGGCGGGGGAGACGACATGAGCGAGACGCTGTTCGACCAGGAGCACGACGACGACCCGTGGGACCGGCCCCGACGCCGGCCACGACGGCTGCTGGTGGCCGTAGGGGTGGTGGCGGCCCTCCTCGTCGCGGTCCTGGGCGGAACGTGGCTGTGGGTGAAGGCCAAGATCGACCCGCCGGGGCCCCCGGGCGAGCAGGCGTCCATCGTCGTACCCGAGGGGGCGACGACGGCCGACATCGCCGAGTTGCTGGCGGAGGAGGCGATCGTCTCCGACGCCAGCGTCTTCGGGTACTACGTCCGCTTCAGCGGTGGTGCCTCGTTCCAGGCCGGCGAGTACACCATTGCCCGCAACTCGGCCATGGGCGAGGTGGTGGAGGTGCTCGACCAGGGTCCCCAGATCGCCTTCGACCAGCTCACCGTGCCCGAGGGCCTCACCATCGAGGAAGTGGCCGAGCGGGTGGGCAGCGTGGAGCGCCTCTCCGGCGAGCGCTTCTTGGAGGTGGCGCAGAGCGGCTCGGTGCGATCGAAGTTCCAGCCCGACGACGTCGACAGCCTCGAGGGCCTGCTGTTCCCCGACACCTACCGCTTCGACGAGACCGAGGACGAGGCCGATCTGCTGGCCCGCATGGTGGCGCTGTTCGACTCGGTGGCCACCGACGTGGGCTACGACGAGAAGGGCCTTCCCGGGGGCCTCACCCCCTACGAAGCCATCATCGTGGCGTCCCTCGTCGAGTCCGAGGCCAAGGTGCCCCAGGACCGGGGCAAGATCAGCCGGGTGATCCACAACCGCCTGGAGGACGGGATGCGCCTGCAGATCGACGCCACCGTCATCTACGCCCGCGGAGGCCAGCGGCGTGAGGGCGGCCAGGTGCTGAACCGCGACACCGAGGTCGACTCGCCCTACAACACCTACCAGGTCCCCGGGCTGCCACCCACGCCCATCACCATTCCCGGCCGAGCCGCCCTGGAGGCGGCGCTGAACCCTGAACCGGGCGACTGGTTGTTCTACGTCAAGTACGAGACCGACGGCACCCACGCCTTCGCCGAGACCGGCGCCGAGCACAGCCGGCTGGTCGCCGAGGCCAAGGCCAGAGGCGTCAATCCGTGACGGGCCGGCCCTGATGGCCCGGCCCTGATGGCCTGGGCGCCGGGACCGCACACCCGGCTGGCGGGCGTCATCGGCCATCCCATCCGCCACTCCCGCTCGCCGGCCATCCACAACGCCGCCTACCGGGTGCTGGGGCTCGACTGGGCCTACCTGGCCTTCGACGTGGCCCCCGGCGCCGGAGCGGCGGCGGTGGGCGCGGTGCGCAGCCTGGGGCTGGCCGGGCTCAACGTGACCATGCCCCACAAGCACGACGCGGCCCGCGCCGCCGACCGATGCTCACCGGTGGCCGAGACGCTGGCGGCGGTGAACACGGTGGTGCCGGTCGGCGACGAGCTGGAGGGCCACAACACCGACGGCGCCGGCCTGCTGGCCGCCCTGGCCGCCGACCACGGCTTCGAACCGTGCGGCCAGCGGTGCCTGGTGCTGGGTGCGGGGGGCGCAGCCCGAGCGGTGGTCCTGGCCCTGGCCGGGGCGGGGGCGACCGAGGTCGAGGTGGTGGCCCGTCGTCTCGAGCAGGCCCGGGCCGCGGCCCGTCTGGCCGGGGGCGTCGGTCGAGTGGGCACGGTCGATGGCGCTGACGGAGCCGACCTGGTGGTCAACGCCACACCCGTGACCAGCGAGCTTCCCCTCGACCTCGATCCCGCCCGGCTGGGACGGGGCCAACTCGTCGTCGACCTCGGGTACCAGCCCCGGGTCACCGCCCTGCTGGAGGCGGCGGCCACCAGGGGGGCGCGCACGGCCAACGGGCTGGGCATGCTGGTCCACCAGGCCGCCCTGTCGTTCCGGTTGCTGACCGGCGAGGACGCCCCGCTGTCCGCCATGGCCGAGGCCGCCTTCGAAGCGACCCCCCCTGGGCCCGAGCCAGAGGACGGCGGGCGGTAGCCTGACCGCCGATGACCACGGTGGGCACCAAGCGGACCAGCGCCGACGAGTGCTTCGCTGCCGGGGAGGGCCGGCCTGGCTTCAGCGAGCTGATCGACGCGGAGCCGACGTCGCCGCAGCTTCCCGGCTTCGCCGTGGACATCGTCGAGCTGTTCGACCGCTGACCGGCCCCGGCTCACATGCTCCTCGTCGTCGCCTGCGCCGTCGCCGGCGTGGTGGTGGGCAGGATCCTCACCGTGGTGATCGAGCGGGTGCCGGCCAGGGCACCGGTCGGTCCCGGCCTGAGCCGGTTGGCCCGCAACCCCCTCGGTCGCTCACCGGGCGCCCACACCCCCCTGGTCGAGATGGCCACCGCCGCGCTCTTCGCCGTGGCCGCCCTGCGCTTCTCCTCGGACTGGGCCCTGCCCGCCTACCTGGTCCTCTTCTCCGCCTTGGTGGCGGTCACCGTGATCGACCTCCAGCACTACATCGTCCCCAACCGCATCGTGGTGGCCACCCTGTTCGCCTCGGTGCCCCTGCTGGCGCTGGCCGCCTTGCTGGGCGACGACTGGTCGTCGCTGCGAACTGCCCTGCTCGGCGCCATCCTCGCCGGAGCCGGGCTCTTGGTGGTCAACCTCATCTCTCCCCGGGGCATGGGGATGGGGGACGTGAAGTTGGCCGTGGTGCTCGGGCTGTTCCTGGGCTGGATCGACCTCGCCCACGTGGTGCTCGGGCTGTTCCTGGGTTTCCTGCTCGGCGCCCTCGGGGGCGTGGCGCTCATCGCCGCCGGCCTTCGCCGGCGCTCCGACCACGTCCCCTTCGCCCCGTTCCTGGCCGGGGGCGCCGTCCTGGCCGTGCTGGTGGGCGAGCCCATCCTGCGCTGGTACCTGTGATCTCCGCCGGCGGGCACCACCGGGTCGGTTGCGTCTCGTGCGCGTAGCTTCCGAGAAGCGGAGCTCACGGGCACGAGAGCGTCGGCAGAGGCGGCACTCGTGAGCGTTCGCCAGCGGGTGGTGGTGGCGGGTCGCGTCCAGGGCGTGTTCTTCCGCGACACCTGCCGCACCGAGGCCCGGCGGGCCGGCCTCTCGGGTTCGGTCGCCAACCGCCCCGATGGCCGGGTCGAGGCGGTGTTCGAGGGCGACGAGGACGCGGTCGGGCGCCTGGTGGCGTGGTGCCGCCGAGGCCCGCCCGGCGCCCAGGTGGACGGCGTGGAGGTCAGCGAAGAGGCGCCCACCGGCGAGGCCGGCTTCCACATCCGTTGAGCGCGCCCCAGACCGTCCCGCGGCCACCTCACCGGCGTTGAGGGTCGGCGGTAGCCTCGGGCCGTGCTTCGCGTCCTGACCGCCGGCGAGTCTCACGGCCAGGGCCTGGCGGTGACCGTCGAGGGCCTGCCCGCCGGGTTGTCGGTGGTCGAGGAGGAGATCGCGGGCGAGCTGGCCCGCCGGCGGCTGGGCTACGGCCGGGGGCCCCGCATGCGCTTCGAGGCCGACGAGCTCACCCTCCTGGGCGGCATCCGCCACGGCCGGACGCTGGGATCGCCCGTCGTCGTGCTCGTCGGCAACTCCGAGTGGAAGCGCTCCGACCGCTGGCACCAGGAGATGTCGCCGGCCCCCGGCCGGACGGCCACGCCGCTGACCCAGCCCCGGCCCGGCCACGCCGACCTGGCCGGGATGCTGAAGTACGGCTTCGACGACGCCCGCGACGTCCTGGAGCGGGCCTCGGCCCGGGAGACGGCGGCCCGGGTGGTGGCCGGGGCCCTGGCCAAGTCGCTGCTGGCCCACCTGGGGGTGTCGGTGCTGTCGCACGTGGTGGCCCTGGGCGGCGCTCGCACGAAGTCGACCGAGCGCCCGACGCCGGCCGATCTACCTCGGGTCGACGCCTCCGAGGTGCGCTGCTTCGACGCCGGGGCCGAGGCCGCCATGGTCGAGGAGATCAAGGCCGCCGCCGCCGACGGCGACTCCCTCGGCGGCGTGGCCGAGGTGCTGGCCTACGGCGTACCCGTGGGCCTGGGCAGCCACGTGCACTGGGACCGCAGGCTCGACGGCCTGCTGGCCCAGGCCCTCATGAGCATCCCCGCCGTCAAGGGGGTGGAGATCGGCGATGGCTTCGAGGTGGCGGCCCGCCGCGGGTCGGTGGCCCACGACCCCATCCTGGCCGACGAGGAGACGGGCGGGTACCGGCGGGGCTCGACCCTGGCCGGAGGCATCGAGGGAGGCATGTCCATCGGTGGCCTGATCGTGGCCCACGTGGCCATGAAGCCGCTGGCCACCCTCAACCGCCCGGTGTTGGCCACGGTCGACACCCGGACCCGAGAGGCCACCGTGTCGTTCAAGGAGCGCACCGACGTGACCGCCGTTCCGGCCATGGGCGTGGTGGCCGAGACCATGACGGCGCTCGTCCTGGCCGGTGAGGCCCTGCGCAAGTTCGGGGGCGACTCGGTCGGCGAGCTGGTGCGCAACCATGGCGCCTACGTCGCCTCGCTCTGATGGAGGGGCGGTCGATGCCCGGGCCCCTCACGTCGTCCTGGTGGGGATGATGGGGTCGGGCAAGACCAGCGTGGGCCGTCGGGTGGCCGAGCGACTGGGCCGGCCGTTCCTCGACAGCGACGATCAGGTCGAGGCCCGTACCGGGCGCACGGTGCGGGAGATCTTCGAGACCGAGGGTCTGGGTGAGGCCGCCTTCCGGGTCCTGGAGGCCGAGGCTCTGGTCGAGGCCCTGGCCCGCCCGGACCCGTTGGTCATCGCCGCTGCCGGCGGCGTCGTGCTCGACCCGGCCAACCGGGCCCGCCTCATGGAGTCGGCGACGGTGGTGTGGCTGCACGCCGACCCGGAGGTGCTGGCCACCCGGGTGACCACCGGCGATCATCGTCCCCTGCTCGGTGACGACCCCCGACCGGTGCTGGAGCGCATGTACCGCCAGCGCAGGGCGCTCTACGAGCAGGTGGCGCAGGGCCGGGTGGTCGACGTGGGCATGCACTCGATCGACGGGGCCGTCGAGGCCGTGCTGGAGCTGGTCGCGTGATCGTCGTCCCCGTGGAGCTCGGGTCGCGCCGCTACGAGGTGGTGGTGGGCGACGGCGCCCGCCACGAGCTGAAGCGGGTGCTGCCGGCGGCGGCGCGCCGGGCCGCCATCGTCACCCAGCCCGGGATCGGTGTGGAGGTCGACCCCGGTGTCGACCACCGGGTGTTCCTCATGGGCGACGGCGAGGAGGCCAAGTCGCTGCCCACCGTCGAGGGGCTGTGCCGGAGCTTCGCCCGCTGGGGCCTGACCCGGGGCGACGTGGTGGTGGCGGTGGGCGGGGGAGTGGTCACCGACACCGCCGGCTTCGCCGCCGCCGTCTATCACCGCGGGGTCCCCGTGGTGCACGTGGCCACCACCCTGCTCGGCCAGGTCGACGCCGCCATCGGGGGCAAGACCGGGGTCAACCTGGTCGAGGGGAAGAACCTGGTGGGCGCCTTCTGGCAGCCGGCGGCCGTGTTGTGCGACACCGAGGTGCTGGCCACCTTGCCCCCGCGGGAGCGTCGCAGTGGCCAGGGGGAGATGGCCAAGTACCGCTTCCTCGGCGTCGACGACCTGCTCGCGCTCCCCATCCACGAGCAGGTGGCCGCCTGCGTGCGGGCCAAGGCGGCGGTGGTGGCCGCCGACGAGCACGAGGGCGCGTCGGGCCGTCGGGCCACCCTCAACTACGGCCACACCCTGGCCCACGCCCTGGAGACCGCCGGCGGCTACGGCCTGCGCCACGGTGAGGCGGTGGCCGTGGGCCTGGTCTTCGCCGCCGAGCTGGCGGCCCGGCTCGGGCGCATCGACGCCGAGCGGGTGGCCGAGCACCGGGCAGTCGTGGGCGCCTACGACCTGCCCACCTCCCTGCCCGCCGGGGCCGACCCGGCCGAGCTGGTGCGCCTGTTCGCCCGGGACAAGAAGGCCGTGGCCGGGATCACCTTCGTCCTCGACGGTCCCCGGGGCGTGGAGGTCGTCCCCGACGTTCCCGCCGCCGCCATCACCGCTGCCTTTCGTTCCTTGTCGGACGGGTCGGACGGGCAGTGTCGGTGACGGCTCAGTCGACAGAGGCCGGGGGGGAGGAGGGGCCGATCGTGTTGTTGCTCCACGGCCCCAACCTGAACCTGCTGGGCGAGCGGGAACCCGAGGTGTACGGCACCGCCACCCTCGACGACCACGTCGGCGAGGCCAGGCGGGCGGCTGCCGTCGCCGGGATGACCCTCGAGCACCTCCAGTCCAACGCCGAGGCCGACCTGGTGGAGGCCATCCACGGAGCCCGGGGACGCTGCGCCGCCATCGTGGTCAACCCCGGCGCCCTCACCCACTACGCCTGGTCGCTGCACGACGCCCTGGCCGCCTTCGGCGGGGTCAAGATCGAGCTCCACCTGTCCAACCCCAACCGCCGGGAGGCGTGGCGCCACACCTCGGTGGTGGCACCGGTGGTCGACGCATCCCTGGTGGGGCTGGGCGCCGACGGCTACCCGCTGGCCATCGACGCCGTGCGTAGGCTCCTGGCCCGCCGGGCGGCGCCAGCGGCGACCTCGCCGGCAGCCTCGCCGTGAGCCCCCCGTTCCCTGCCCCCGGGTTCCCGGCCATGGACGTCGCCGGGCGGGCCACCCGCCTGCGGGAGCGCTTCGACGAGGCCACCTGCGACGCCCTGCTCGTCAGCCGCCTGGTCAACACCCGCTACCTGACCGGCTTCACCGGATCGGCCGGGACGCTGGTGGTGAGCCGGGACGAGCTGGTGTTGGTCACCGATGGCCGCTACCGCGACCAGGCCGCCGAGCAGCTCGCCGCCGCCGGGGTCGAGGCCCGCATCGAGATCGCCCAGACGGCGGCGACGCAACAGGAGCTCCTCGCCGCGGCCACCGCCGGGATCGCCCGCCTGGGCCTGGAGGCGGCCCACGTGAGCTGGGCCACCCAGCGCCGCTACGCCGGGGAGTGGTTCCCCGACGCCGATGTGGTGGCCACCGAAGGGCTGGTGGAGGCCCTGCGCCAGTACAAGGACGACGGCGAGCTGTCCCGCATGGCCGCGGCTGCGGCCCTGGCCGACGCCGCCCTGGCCACGGTGCGCCACCGTCTGGGCGAGGGCCCCACCGAGGCCGAGCTCGCCCTCGAGCTCGACAGCGAGGTGCGCCGCCTGGGCGCCGACGGGGCCAGCTTCGAGACCATCGTGGCCAGCGGTCCCAACGGCGCCAAACCCCACGCCCGACCCGGCCACCGGCGCATCAGCGAAGGCGACCTGGTGGTGATCGACTTCGGGGCCCTGGTCGACGGCTACCACTCCGACATGACCCGGACCACCGTCGTCGGCAGTGCGTCGCCCACCCAGCAGCGGATGCTCGACGTGGTCCTCGCCAGCCAGGCAGCCGGGGTGGCGGCGGTGCGTGGAGGGGTCGAGTGCGCCGAGGTCGACCGGGCCTGTCGAGCGGTGATCGACGACGCCGGTTGGGGCGAGGCGTTCCTGCACGGCACCGGCCATGGCGTGGGTCTCGACATCCACGAGGACCCGCGGGTGGCGAGGAGCTCGACTGCTACCCTGGGCGTCGACCACGTCGTGACCGTCGAACCGGGCGTCTACCTCCCCGAGCACGGGGGAGTGCGCATCGAGGACACGGTGGTGGTCACCGCCACCGGCTCACGCCTCCTCACCCACGCGCCCAAGGAACCGAACCTGCCATGAGCATCACCACCAACGACCTGAAGAACGGCATCACCCTCGACCTGCCCGAGGGGCTGTTCCAGGTGGTCGACTTCCAACACGTCAAGCCGGGCAAGGGAGGGGCGTTCGTGCGGACCACCCTGCGCAACGCCCGGACCGGAGCGGTGCTCGACCGCACCTTCCGCTCCGCCGAGAAGGTGGAGCAGGCGGTCATAGACAAACGGGAGATGCAGTTCCTCTACAAAGAGGCTGGCGAGTTGGTGTTCATGGACACCACCACCTACGACCAGCTCGTGGTCCCACCCACGTCACTGGGCCCGGCCGTGGGGTTCCTGGTGGAAGGGGCAAACGCCGTGCTGCAGATGTACAACGGCGAGATCGTCGGCGTCGACATCCCCGCGGCGGTGGAGCTGCGGGTCACCCAGACCGAGCCCGGCGTACAGGGCGACCGGGTGTCGGGGGCGCGCAAGCCGGCCACGGTCGAGACCGGCATCGCCTTGTCGGTGCCGCTGTTCATCAACGTCGGTGATCGCATCAAGGTCGACACCCGCTCCGGGCAGTACCTCACCAGGGTCTAGGACATGGGCTTCGGCGGCGATGGAGTGGGGTCCCGCCGGGAGTCCCGGGAGCGGGCCATGTCGCTGCTCTACGAGGCCGAGGCCCGGGGGTGCCACCCGCTCGGTGCCGTGCTCGAGGTGCTGGTGGCCGAGGCTCAGCCCTTTGCGGCCGAGGTGGTGGCCGGGGTGTCGGAGCACCAAGAGGAGATCGACGACCTCATCGTGCGCTTCGCCCGGGGCTGGACGCTGGTGCGCATGCCCGCGCTCGACCGCACGCTGTTGCGCATGGGTGCCTACGAGCTGGCCTACCGGCCCGACGTGCCCACCGGGGCGGTGATCAGCGAAGCCGTAGAGCTGGCCAAGCGGTTCTCCACCGACGACTCCGGCCGATTCGTCAACGGGGTCCTGGGCCAGATCGCCGCCGAGGTGCGCCCGACTCCGGCCCCGGGCGGCGCCCCCGCCGGGGCCGGCGGTACCCCAGCCGGGGCCGGCGAGACCCCAGCTGCTAGCCTCGACGCCTGACCGTGAAGCGGGTCCCGTGAGGCCCGGACGGACAGGAGATCGGTTGGCTGAGCGCGAGCGCAGGATCACGCCCCCCTACGGCGGTGCGTTCGTGGCCCGCAGTCGGGTGATGGACGCCGACGACGTGCGCCGGGCGGTCACCCGCATCGCCCACGAGGTGGTCGAGCGCAACGCCGGCCTCGACGACGTGGTGGTCATCGGCCTCCAGACGGGAGGCGTGCCCCTGGCCCAGGCGCTGGCGGCCGAGCTCACCCGCATCGAGGGCGCCACCGTCCCCCTGGGCACCCTCGACGTCGCGTTCTACCGCGACGACATCGGCCTGCGCCCGGTCATGCCCGAGGCGGTGACCGACATCCCCTCGGAGGTGTCGGGCCGCACCGTGGTCCTGGTCGACGACGTGCTCTTCACCGGGCGCACCATCCGGGCTGCCCTCAACGCGGTGTGCGACTACGGGCGACCCCGGGCTGTCCAGCTCGCCGTCATGGTCGACCGGGGACACCGCGAGCTGCCCATCCGCCCCGACTTCGTGGGCAAGAACCTGCCCACCCGCCGGGACGAGGCCGTCGACGTGCACCTCGACGGCGTCGACCTCGGCGATCTGGTGCGGACGAGGCCGTGACGCGCCACCTGCTGGCCATCGACGACCTCGGCGACGACGGCATCGAGGAGGTGCTGCGCCTGACCGAGTCGTTCGTCGAGGTGAGCGAGCGGGCCATCCCCAAGGTGCCGACCCTTCGGGGCCGCACCGTGGTCTCGCTGTTCTACGAGGAGTCCACCCGCACCCGCCTGTCGTTCGAGGCCGCGGCCAAGCGGTTGTCGGCCGACACCATGAACTTCAACGTGGGCGCCTCGGCGGTGGCCAAGGGCGAGTCCCTGCGGGACACGGTGCTCACCATCGAAGCCATGGGCGTCGACGCCGTGATCGTGCGCCACGCCTCGGCCGGCGTCCCCGTCCAGGTGGCCCGCTGGGTGGAGGCCAGCGTGATCAACGCCGGCGACGGCTGGCACGAGCACCCCACCCAGGCCCTGCTCGACTGCTACACGCTGCGTGAGCGCCTGGGCAGCCTCGACGGGCGCCGCATCGCCATCGTGGGCGACGTCAAGCACAGCCGGGTGGCCCGCTCCGACGTGGCCGCCTTCGCCAGCCTGGGCGCCGACGTGGTGCTGGTGGCGCCCCCGACCCTGCTGCCCCCCAGCCTGGTGGGCTGGCCCGTCGAGGTCAGCCACGATCTCGACGAGGTGCTGCCCAAGGTCGACGCCGTGGTGCTGCTGCGCATGCAACAGGAGCGCCAGAACGAGGCCCTGGTGCCCTCCTTGCGGGAGTACACCGCCACCTACGGCCTGACCCGGCGCCGGGCCGGGTTGTTGAGCGACGGGGCGGTGGTCATGCACCCCGGGCCGATGAACCGCGGCGTGGAGATCGCCGCCGACGTGGCCGACCTGGCCTGCTCGGTCGTGACCCGACAAGTGGCCAACGGGGTGGCCGTGCGCATGGCCGTGCTGTTCCTGCTGCTCGCCGCCGAGGCCCGCCCGTGACCCGGCTGTTGGTCCGGGGGGGCACGGTGGTCGACGAGACCGGCACCCGCCGGGCCGACGTCCTGATCGACGGCGGCGCCATCGCCGCCGTGGGGGAGGGCCTGCGGGCCGGCGACGCCGGTCGGGTGCTCGACGCCGGCGGCTGCCTCGTCGCCCCCGGTCTGGTCGACCTGCACGCCCACCTGCGCCAACCCGGACACGAGGAGGCCGAGACCATCGAGACCGGGGCCCGGGCCGCGGCCCTGGGCGGCTACACCGCGGTGGTGGCCATGCCCAACACCGAGCCAGCCATCGACTGCGCCTCGGTCGTGCGCGACGTCCTCGAGCTGGCGGCCACGGCCGCCTGTGCGGTCCATCCCGCCGGCGCCATCACCGCCGGCCGAGCGGGGGCGCGCCTCGCCCCCATGGCCGAGATGGCGGCGCTCGGTGTGCGGTTGTTCACCGACGACGGTGCCGGCGTGCAGGACGGCCGCCTCATGCGCCGGGCCCTGGAGTACGGCTCGGCCCTGGGTGCCACCCTGGCCCAGCACTGCGAGGACGACAGCCTGGCCGCCGGGGGCCACCTCCACGAGGGTGAGTGGTCGAGCCGCCTGGGCATCCCCGGGATCCCGGCCGAAGCCGAGGAGCTCATGGTGGCCCGCGACGTCGCCCTGTGCCGTCTCACCGGGGCGCCGGTGCACTTCCTGCACCTGTCCACCGCGGGATCGATCGCCCTGGTGCGGACGGCCAAGGCCGAGGGCCTGGCCGTGACCGCCGAGGCCGCCCCCCACCACTTCACCCTGACCGCCGCGGCCGCCGCCGGCTACGACCCCGTCTACAAGGTCAACCCCCCGCTGCGCACCGACGCCGACGTGGCCGCGGTGCGCGCCGGTCTGGCCGACGGCGCCATCGACGCCATCGCCACCGATCACGCCCCCCATCCCCCCGAGGCCAAGGAGGCGCCCTTCGACCAGGCCCCACCGGGGATGCTCGGGCTGGAGACGGCCCTGGCCCTCGGGCTCACCGAGCTGGTCGGGGGCCACGGTGGCGCCGGGCCCGGCCTGGGCGTCGAGGCCCTGCTCGGCCTGCTGTCGTGGCAGCCGGCGCGCATCGCCGGCCTGACCGGCGAGCACGGGGGCCCCGTCGAGGCCGGTCGTGGCGCCAACCTCTGCGTCATCGACCCCGACGCGACGTGGACGGTCGATCCCGACCGCCTCGCCAGCAGGTCCCGCAACACCCCCTACGCCGGCCGTGCGATGACCGGCCGCGTCCGCCACACCCTCCTCCGGGGCGAGCTCGTCGTCCTCGACGGGGAGGCCCAGCGATGATCTTGGAAGGGAGTGAGGTAGCGGGCTCCGGGTGGTGCCGTGGGGAGGGGCCCGCTGGGGCAGGGGCCCCGGCGGGAGGGGAACCCCACGGTGACAGGACCCGGCGCCCGCGGGAGTCCTTGCTCGTGTTGGCCGACGGGGAGGTGTTCGAGGGCGAGTCCTTCGGCGCACCCGGGGTGCGCAGCGGCGAGGTGGTGTTCAACACCGTGCTCACCGGCTACCAGGAGGTCATCACCGACCCCTCCTACGCCGGCCAGATCATCACCTTCACGACCGCCCACATCGGCAACTACGGCGTGACCGGGCTCGACGACGAGGCCCGACGACCGGCGTGTCGGGGTGTGGTCGTGCGCGACCTGGCCCGGCGCCGGAGCAACTGGCGCGCCGACGGCGACCTCGACGACCTGCTGCGCCGGGCGGGGATCCCGGGGATCACCGGGGTGGACACCCGTCGACTGACCCGCCACCTGCGTGACGCCGGCGCCGTCCCCGGCGCCCTGGGCACCGCCGACGAGGCCACCCTGTTGGCCGCGGCCCGCAACGAGCCGGGGACCGACGGGATCGACCTGGTCGCCTCGGTCACCTGCGACGCCCCCTACGTGGTGGGTGACGGCCCCCGCCGGGTGGTGGCCTACGACTTCGGGATCAAGACCACCATGCTGCGCCACCTCGGTCGCCTGGCCACCGTCGAGGTGGTGCCGGCGTCGACGACGGCCGCCGACGTGTTGGTCAGGCGCCCCGACGGGGTGTTGCTGTCCAACGGGCCGGGTGACCCGGCGGCGGTTGTGGGCGCCCGGGACGCCATCGCCGAGCTGTTGGGCCAGGTCCCCGTCTTCGGCATCTGCCTGGGCCACCAGCTCCTGGCCGGCGCCCTCGGGGGTCAGACCTACAAGCTGGGCTTCGGCCACCACGGGGGCAACCACCCGGTGCGCCGGTTGGCCACCGGCGCGGTGGAGATCACCAGCCAGAACCACAACTACGCGGTGGCCGAGGGGACGCTGGAGGGAGCCGACGTGACCCACGTCAACCTCAACGACGGGGTGGTGGAGGGCCTCGCCTGTCGCGACGTGCCCGCGTTCAGCGTGCAGTACCACCCCGAGGCCGGCCCCGGCCCCCACGACGCCCGTTACCTCTTTGCCGAGTTCGAGGCCCTCATGGACCGGGGCGCGTAGTGCCCAGGCGGGACGACCTGGAGACGATCCTGGTGATCGGCTCCGGCCCCATCGTGATAGGCCAGGCCAGCGAGTTCGACTATTCCGGGACCCAGGCCTGCCGGGTGCTGCGCCAGGAGGGGTACCACCTGGTGCTGGCCAACTCCAACCCGGCCACCATCATGACTGACCCCGAGTTCGCCGACCGCACCTACATCGAGCCCCTCGAGATCGACGTCCTGACCGCCATCGTCGAGCGGGAGCGGCCCGACGCCATCCTGGCCACCCTCGGCGGCCAGACCGCGCTCAACCTGGCCATGCAGCTCCACGAGCGGGGGGTGCTCGAACGCCTGGGAGTCGAGCTCATCGGGGCCAACGCCGAGGCCATCGCCACCGCCGAGGACCGGGACCGCTTCAAGCAGGCCATGCAGGGGGTCGGCCTCAGCGTGCCCGCCTCGGGCATCGCCCGCACCCTGGAGGAGGCCGTCGAGGTGGCAGCCGAGGTGGGCCTGCCGGTGATCGTGCGTCCCGCCTACATCATGGGGGGCAAGGGGGCAGGCATGGCGGCCACGCCCGAGGAGCTGCGCCGGGCCGCTCTCGTCGGCCTCGACGCCAGCCCCATCTCCGAGATCCTGATCGAGCGCTCGGTGGCCGGCTGGAAGGAGTACGAGCTGGAGGTCATGCGGGACCGGGTCGACAACTGCGTGGTCGTCTGCTCCATCGAGAACCTCGACCCCATGGGGGTGCACACCGGCGACTCCATCACCGTGGCCCCGGCCCAGACCCTCTCCGACGTCGAGTACCAGGCCATGCGCGACGCGGCCTTCACCTGCATCCGCCGGGTGGGGGTGGAGACGGGCGGCTCCAACGTCCAGTTCGCCCTCGACCCCGCCACCGGCGAGATGGTGGTCATCGAGATGAACCCGCGGGTGAGCCGGTCGTCGGCCCTGGCCTCCAAGGCCACCGGGTTCCCCATCGCCAAGATCGCCGCCCGCCTGGCCGTGGGCTACACCCTCGACGAGATCAGCAACGACATCACCGGCAAGACGCCGGCCAGCTTCGAGCCCACCATCGACTACGTCGTGACCAAGATCCCCCGTTGGGCGTTCGAGAAGTTCCCGGGCTACGCCGGCGTGCTCGGCACCCAGATGCAGTCGGTGGGCGAGGCCATGGCCATCGGGCGAACGTTCCCCGAGTCGCTGCAAAAGGCGCTGCGCTCGCTCGAGCACGGGCGCCTGGGCCTCAACTGCGATCCCGGCGAGGAGTCCCTGGCCGGGCTGTCCGACGAGGAGCTCGTGGCCCTGGCCGCGGTGGGAAGCCCCGACCGGCCCTTCCAGCTCGAGGCGGCCCTGCGCCGGGGCATCGGCGTGGAGCGCCTCCACGCCGCCACCGCCGTGGATCCCTGGTTCCTCGACCAGATCGAGCGCATCGTCGAGCAGCGCGCCGAGCTGGCCGGCGTCGGGTTCGACGCCATGGAGGGGGCCGACTGGCGCCGGGCCAAGCGGCTGGGCTTCTCCGACGCCCAGCTGGCCTGGCTGTGGGGCACCGACGGGGCCGAGGTACGGGCCCGTCGCCTGGCTGCCGGCGTGGCCCCCACCTACAAGACGGTCGACACCTGCGGAGCCGAGTTCGAGGCCACCACTCCCTACCACTACGGCACCTGGGAGGACGAGGACGAGGTTCGCCCAAGCTCCCGGCCCAAGGTGGTCATCCTGGGATCGGGCCCCAACCGCATCGGCCAGGGCATCGAGTTCGACTACTGCTGCGTGCACGCCAGCTTCGCCCTGGGAGACGCCGGCTTCGAGACGGTGATGATCAACTGCAACCCCGAGACGGTGTCGACCGACTACGACACCTCCGACCGGCTGTACTTCGAGCCCCTCACCGCCGAGGACGTGCTGTCGGTCCTCGATGTCGAGGCCCGTACCGGCGAGCTGGTCGGGGTGATCGTCAGCCTGGGGGGCCAGACCCCGCTCAAGCTGGCCGGTCTGGTGCCCGAGGGGCTGGTGCTGGGCACCTCGCCCGACGCCATCGACCTGGCCGAGGACCGGGAACGCTGGAGCGGGCTGTGCGCCCGCCTGGAGATCCCCCAACCGGCGGGCGGGATCGCCACCACGGTGGAGGGTGCCCTCGGTGTGGTGGCCCACATCGGCTACCCGGCCCTGGTGCGCCCCAGCTACGTGCTGGGCGGGCGGGCCATGTCGATCGTCTACGACGACGACAGCCTGGCCGCAGCCATGGCCGAGCTGGCCACCTTCGGCACGGGCGGGACCGGCGGCCGGGCGGGGTCGCTCGGCCGGGAGGGCGGGTTGTCGAGCGAGCGCCCGGTGCTCATCGACCGGTTCTTGGAGGACGCCATCGAGGTCGACGTCGACGCCGTGCGCGACCGGACCGGCGAGGTGCTCATCGGGGCGGTGATGGAGCACGTGGAGGAGGCCGGCGTGCACTCGGGCGACAGCGCCTGCGCCATCCCCCCACCGACCCTGTCGTCGACGGTCGTGGAGGTGATCGAGGGCTACACCAGGGCCATCGCCGACGCCCTCGACGTCCGGGGCCTGTTGAACGTGCAGTACGCGGTGCAGCGCGACCAGGTCTTCGTCATCGAGGCCAACCCCCGGGCCAGCCGCACCGTGCCCTTCGTCTCCAAGGCCACCGGGGTGCCCCTGGCCAAGGTGGCGGCACGGGCCATGGTGGGTGCCACCCTGGCCGAGCTTCGGGCCGAGGGCATGTTGTGCCCGCCCTCAGCCGGTGGCCACGTCGCCGTCAAGGAGGCGGTGCTGCCCTTCAACCGCTTCCCCGAGGTCGACACCATCCTCGGCCCGGAGATGCGCTCCACCGGCGAGGTCATGGGAATCGACCGGACCTTCGGGCTGGCCTTCGCCAAGAGCCAGATCGCCGCCGGCGACCGGCTGCCCGAGTCGGGAGCGGTGTTCTTCTCCCTCGCTGACCGGGACAAGGCGGCTGGGGTGGGCGCGGCCCGTCGCTTCGCCGAGCTGGGCTTCACCCTGGCCGCCACCGCGGGCACCGCGGCCCACCTGGAGGCCAACGGCGTGGGCGTGTCCACCGTGGTGGCCAAGGTGGGCGAGGGAGGCGCGAACCCGACCGCGGTCGAGCTGATCGGCGCCGGCAAGGTGGCGCTGGTGGTCAACACCCCCCGGGGGCGGGGCCCCCGCGCCGACGGCGACCACATCCGCTCCGCCGCGGCCGTGCACCGGGTGCCGTGCCTGACGACCGTCTCCGCCGCCCGGGCCGCGGCCGAGGGGGTGGGCGACTGGGCTGCTCACCCCCTTGGGGTGGTCTCGCTGCAGGAGTGGCTGTCTTTGCCTGGGGGGGCAGCGCCCCCCCAGCAAGCCCCCCACGCGGCCTCGCCCCCGTTGTGAGACCGGGAAATCACGGGGACGGGCAGCGCAGGGGAGATGTTGATCTCACCTGTCACGTCGGGTCTTTGACCTTCCCGAATCCGGTCATGACTGCCTCGGGGACTTCTGGGCATGGGGCCGAACTGGAGGCGTACTTTCCCCTTGCTTCGCTCGGGGCCGTGGTGGTCAAGTCGCTGGCTTGGTTCCCCTGGGCCGGGAATCCTGCTCCTCGGGTGCATGAGACCTCTTCCGGGATGCTCAACAGTGTGGGGTTGCAGGGGCCGGGGGTGGAGGCGTGGCTGGAGCATGATCTGCCTCCCTTGGTTGCTACCGGCGCTCGGGTGGTGGTCAGCATCTGGGGACGGACGGTGGAGGATTACCGGCGGGCGGCGGACCTGTTGGCCGATGCGCCCCCCATGGTCGTCGCCGTCGAGGTCAACCTGAGCTGCCCCAACGTGGAGGACCGCCGCTCGATGTTCGCCCACTCGGCCTCGGCCACCGAGGAGGTGCTGGTCGCCACCGCCGGGTGTGGGCGGCCCCGGTGGGCCAAGTTGAGCCCCAACGTCACCGATCTGGTCGAGATCGCCGAGGCGGCCCGGCGGGGGGGCGCCGAGGCGGTGACGCTGGTGAACACGGTGATGGGCATGGCCATCGACGTGCAGACCCGGACGTACAGCCTCGGCGCCGGCGGGGGAGGGCTGTCGGGAACTGCGGTGCACCCGGTGGCCGTGCGGGCCGTCCACGACGTGGCCGCTGCCCTGCCGGGGCTGGCCATCGTGGGGGTGGGCGGCGTGGCCCGGGGCGAGGACGCGGCGGAGCTGCTCCTCGCTGGTGCTGCCGCCGTGCAGGTGGGCACCGCCACCTTTGCCGATCCCCGGGCGCCGGCACGGGTGTTGGAGGGGCTGCGGACGTGGGCCGGTCGCCAGCGGATGGCTAGCGTCAGCGAGTTGGTAGGGGCCGTGCACCGCCAGGTGGGTGACCCGGAGTTGGAAGACACGGAGGCGACACGATGACCGAGGTGCACGAGATCGGCGCCGGAGACCAGCTCAGGGCCCGCCTGGCGCTCGCGCTCGACGTCGACGACGTGGTCGTGGCCCTGCGCCTGGCCCGGGAGCTGAGGCCGTGGTTCGGGGTGGCCAAGGTGGGCCTCGAGCTCTACACCGCGGCAGGGCCCGACGCCATCGGGACGCTGCAGAGCCTGGGCTACGACATCTTCCTCGACCTCAAGCTCCACGACATCCCCACCACGGTGGGCCGGGCCGCAGCCGTCGTCGGCGCCTACGGCGTGCGCTACCTGACCCTGCACGCCATGGGCGGCGTGCCCATGTTGCGGGCGGGGGTGGAGGCGTTCCACCGGGGCGCCGCCGAGGTGGGGCTGGCCCGACCCACCGCTCTGGCCGTGACCGTGCTCACCAGCGACGCCGACGCCCCGCCCCACATCGTGCCCAAGCGGGTCAAGGTCGCCCTCGAGGCCGGCTGCGACGGGCTCGTCTGCGGTGCTCCCGACGTGGTCGACGTTCGCCAGCTGGCGCCTCGCCTGACCCTGGTCGTGCCCGGTACCCGCCCGACGGGCGCCGACACCCACGACCAGGCCCGCACCGACACCCCGGCCGCGGCCCTCGCCGCCGGCGCCGACCTGCTGGTGGTGGGCCGGGCCGTCACCGCCGCCCCCGACCGGCCCGCCGCCGCCCGATCCCTCGTCGCCAGCTTGGGGGATTAGTGCCTTGCACTAGGGTTCCGACCCATGCCGCTGCCGCCTGAACTGTCCCCCGATCAGCGCCAGGCCGCCTTGGCCAAGGCCGGCGCCGCCCGCCGCCTGCGGGCCGAGCTGAAGGACAAGCTCAAGATGGGCTCGACCTCCCTGCCCGAGCTGTTCGGCATGGCCGAGACCGACGAGACCGTGGCCAAGATGAAGGTGCTCACCGTGCTCGAGTCGCTGCCCGGCCTGGGCAAGGTCAAGGCCCGGCGGCTGATGGAAGAGCTCAACATCAGCGAGAGCCGCCGGATCCGGGGCCTGGGCAGCCAGCAGCGCGAGACCCTGCTCAAGCGCTTCCCCGCCTGAGCGCTCGTTCACTTGCTCGTCGTCATCTCCGGCCCGGGTGGCGTCGGGAAGGGAACGATCGTCCGGCGGCTGCTCGAGCGCGAACCGGGCCTGTGGTCGAGCCGGTCGTGGACGACCCGTCCCCACCGCCCCAACGAGGCCGACGATGCCTACGTGTTCGTCGAGCGGGACGTGTTTCTGGCCGAGGTCGAGCGGGGCGGGTTCCTGGAGTGGACCGAGTTCCTCGGGAACCTCTACGGCACGCCCGTGCCCCGCCCCCCTCCGGGAGCCGACACCGTCCTCGAGATCGAGGTGGAGGGCGCCCGCCAGGTCCGCCAGCACGACCCCGACGCCCTGCTGGTGTTCGTGGTCCCCCCTTCCGCAGTCGAGCAGGAGCGGCGACTTCGGGCCCGCGGCGACCCCGAGCACCTGGTGCGCCAGCGCCTGGACAAGGCCGCTGAAGAGGAGTCGGCAGCTGCGTCCCTGGGGGCCATCGAGGTGGTCAACGACGATCTCGAGCGGGCTGTCGACGAGATCGTCGCCCTCATCGCCGACGCCCGCCGGGCACGACGGGGATGACCACCAGGTAGCCTCGGGCCCATGCCGTGGCGCACCGACACGATGATGAACCCGTCCATCGAGGATCTGCTCGATCGGGTCGACTCCAAGTTCACCCTGGTGACGCTGGCCTCGCGCCGGGCCCGCCAGGTCAACGCCTACTACAACCAGCTCGGTGAGGGCCTCGGGGCCATCGTGCCGCCCCAGGTCGCCTCCACCGCCCGCAAGCCGCTGTCGATCGCCTTCGAGGAGATCGCCGCCGACAAGATCACCTACGAGGCCATAGAGGAGGGCACGGGCGACGAGGAGAACGTGGCCGAGGCCCTCGAGACCGATCGAGAGTGGGGTCCCGTGGGCACCCTCAGCGACGAGACCGGTCCGGACGACGTCGCCGGCGGCGAGCTCGACGGGGCCCCGTCGCCCGAGGCCGCCCCCGAGTCCTAGGAAGCGGACATCGGGCGACAGCCGGCGCTCGAGGGCCGGCGCATCGTCCTCGGGGTGGGCGGCGGGATCGCCGCCTACAAGTCAGTCGAGCTGTGCCGGCGCCTGGTCGCCGCCGGAGCCTTGGTGAGCCCGGTGCTGAGCGCGGCCGCCGAGCGCTTCGTCACCGCCACCACCTTCTCGGCGGTCGCCACCGAGGCGGCCCGCACCACGCTGTGGGACGGCCCCGAACCCAGCCCCCACACCACCCTGGGCCAGCGCAGCGACCTGGTGGTGGTGGCCCCCGCCACTGCCCGGGTGCTGGCCGCCTACGCCATGGGCCTGGCCGACGACCTGCTCGTCACCACCTTGCTCGCCACCCGGGCGCCGGTGGTGCTGTGCCCGGCCATGCACACGGAGATGTGGGAGCAACCGGCCGTGCGGGCCAACGTGTCCACCCTGCGCCAGCGGGGGGCGCTGCTCGTGGGGCCGGTGGACGGCCCCCTCGCCGGCGGCGATACCGGACCGGGGCGCATGGCCGAGCCGGCTGACATCGTGGCTGCGTGCGTCGCTCGCCTGTCGGGGCCGCCCGAGCCCCGGCCCCCAGGGGCCACCGGCCGGACAGCTCAGGGCCGGGACCTGGCCGGCCTGGCTGTGCTCGTCACCGCCGGGGGCACCCGCGAGCCCCTTGACCCGGTTCGCTTTCTCGGGAACCGCTCCTCGGGCAAGCAGGGACACGCCGTGGCCGCCGAGGCCGCCGCCCGGGGGGCGACGGTGGCACTGGTGAGCACCAGCGGGGGACCCTGGCCTGCGGGCGTGGAGGTGGTGGCGGTCGAGACCGCGGCCCAGATGCAAGCGGCGGTGCTGGCCCGCAGTGACGAGGCCGACGTGGTGGTCATGGCCGCCGCGGTGGCCGACTTCCGCCCGGTACGGGCCGCCGGGGCAAAGCTCCGCCGTGGCGACGGGGTGCCCGACGTGGTCCTCGAGGCCACCCCCGACATCCTCGCCGCTCTGGTCGCGCGGCGACGGCCGGGCCAGACCCTCGTGGGCTTCGCCGCCGAGTGGGGTGAGCCCACCGCCGGCGCCCGGTCCAAGCTGGAGGCCAAGGGCGTCGACGTCGTCGTGGCCAACGACGTGTCGGCCCCCGGCGTGGGCTTCGACCACGACACCAATGCCGTGGTGATCGTGTCGGGGGCGGGGATGGAGTTGAATGTAGGACCGGCCGACAAGCGCGACGTCGCTCGGGCCGTGATCGACGCCGTCACCGCCCACAGGAGCTCCCCATGAACCGCTCTACCTTCACCTCGGAGTCCGTGACCGAGGGCCATCCGGACAAGATGGCCGACCAGGTCTCCGACGCCATCCTCGACGCCATCTTGACCAACGACGTGGAGGGCCGGGTGGCCTGTGAGACCCTGCTCACCACCGGTCTGGCCGTGGTGGCGGGGGAGATCAGCACCGACGCCTACGTCGACATCCCCAAGATCGTCCGCAAGACGATCTGTGAGATCGGCTACGACCGGGAGTCGTTCGGCTTCGACGGGAACACCTGCGGCGTCATGATCTCCATCGACGAGCAGTCGCCCGACATCGCCCAGGGGGTCGACAGCGCCTATGAGCTGCGCGCCGGGCACTCGGCCGAGGACGCGCTCGACGCCCAGGGCGCGGGCGACCAGGGGATGATGTTCGGCTACGCCTGCGACGAGACCGACGACCTCATGCCCCTGCCCATCTGGCTGGCGCACCGCCTGGCGCACCGCCTGGCCGAGGTCCGCAAGGCCGGGATCCTGCCCTACCTGCGCCCCGACGGGAAGACCCAGGTCAGCTTCGACTACGAGGGTGGCCGGCCGGTGGCCCT
>JAHWJI010000038.1 GCA_019348495.1 Actinomycetota bacterium
GGCCGGCTACGTCGACCCCGCCGAGGTGCCGGGCATCCCGACGGTGAGCGAGCCTCCTGGCGTGGTGGCCTACGCGCCCGCCGCCACCGCCCCGTTCGCGCCGAGCGTCGTGGTGGTGGCCGCCACCCCGGCCCAGGCCATGATCCTGCACGAGGCCGCCCTGCGGGCGGGGGTCACGCCCACGACCGCACCCGTGTCCGGGCGCCCGGGCTGCGCCGTGCTGCCTCTGGCCATGCACCAGGGCCAGGCCGTCCTGAGCCTGGGGTGCGCCGGCAACCGCATGGTGACCGAGCTGGCCGACCACGAGCTGTACATGGCCGTCCCCGGGCCGGCGTGGCCGGCGGTGGTCGAGGCGCTGGATGCGGTCCTGGACGCCAACCAGATCATGAACCAGGCCTACCGGGAGCGGTCGGCGGCGGTGGCGCCGCCGGCATCGGGCTGATCACCGCTTCTGGCGGTGGAAACGGGTCCCTTTCGGCACCGTTCCCACCGCCAGAACGGTGGTGAGGGTCAGTGCTCTTCCCCGTGGCCGTCAGGCCCGGTCGGTGGCGGCCACCGCCCACGCCAGACCCTCGTCGCGGTCCTCCACGGCCAGGTGCAGCGACCACCCGCTCGGATGCTCGGGTTCCCAGCGGGCCCACCGCAGCTCGTCGACGGCCTCGCCCAGATCGGCGGGCGGGACCGGCCACTCCTCCACCAGGCCGAGGAGCCCGGCCAGCGCCCACCAGGCGCCGAACCGACCGACCGCCGCGCCCCGACGCCGGCCATGGGCCCCACCGCTGGCGCCGGCCCAGGCCATGGCGGACAGCGCCTCGCCGGGGGTCACCTCCGCCCAGCCCACCCGCTGGAGGCCCAGCGCGGCCACGGCCGCCTCGGCACTGCCCCGGACCGCCACCGCCGCCGCCGTTCCGTTGGACTCCACCACCCACGGCTCGACCAGGGCCAGCAGGGCCCGGCAGGCCTGGTCGTCGTCGAAGGGCGTTCCCGGCGCCGGCAGCCTGACCGGCACGATCGGGGCAGCCGGCGGCGCCGGGAAGTCGGCGCTGTGGGCCCGGTAGGTGGCCAGGCAGTAGGCCGGCTCCCACGCCAGCAGGGCGAGCGGCACCTCCAGCACGCCGGCGTCGGCCCGCTGGTCACCGCGGAGGTCCTCGCCCTGCACGGCACGCTCGTGGGCCACCAGGCCGGCGGGGGGGCCGGCCGGCAGGTGCGGTGCCAGCTCGGCCCACGTGTGGGTCGACGCCGCCACCTCCGGCAACGGCCCTCGGGAGAAGCGACCGCTGCCCTCGACCAGCACCGAGGCGGCCCACGGCCCCGGCGCCTCCAGGGCGAGGCGGTACTCCACCTGGCTGGCCACCGGCCACAGCTGGTGGCCCCGTGCGAGGAAGGCCGTACGGCTGGCCTCGCGGAGCCGGACCAGCCCGTCCCAGTCGCGCGCCTCGCACAACCGGTCGACCTCCCGCAACAGCTCGTCGACGTCGCCGGCGGCCAGGGCGGTGTCGAGGCGGGTGCTCACACCAGTGGCCAGGGGTAGCAGTGGGCGAGGGGATCAGGTGCGGGGAAGGTGCCCGTGCGCAGCAGCCACTCGGCCCGCCGGCGCACCCCGGCCAGCTCGTCCTCGCCCAGCAGGGCCACGAGGCCGCCGGGGAGGCGGGTGAGCAGCCGCTCGACGTCGCCCAGCAGCTCGTCGGCGACCGCCTCGCCGCCGAACTCCCAGATCACGGTGCGCACCTTGGGCGAGGGGTGGAAGCACAGGCCGTTGTCGATGGCCCACACCCGCCCGTCGGCCAGCAGGCAGTGGCCGCTCTTGCGGTCGGTGTTGTTGGCCAGCAGGTCGAAGGCGCAGATCGTCCGCAGGGCGTGGTGGTACGCGGGGTCTTGGTGGAGGGTGAAGTAGTGCTGGGTGAAGTCGGCGGGCACGAAGCGCTGCACCGACCCCTCGCCCAGCGGTCCGTCGCGCAGCACCGTCTCGGGCACGACCCCCCAGCCCAGGAGCTCGGACAGCACCCAGGCCGCCACCTCACGGCGGTAGAGGCCGCCAGGGAAGTCCCACAGCGGCCGCTCGCCCCGACCGGGCTTGTAGACGCCGAGGAGGGTGTCGTCGCCCCGGGTCAGCTCCACCAGGAAGGTCTGGTTCGAGCTCCAGGGCATCCGCCCCTTGAGCTCGACCTCCCCTTCGGTGAGCAGCCCTAGGTTGGCTTGTGCCCGTTGGTCTTGACGCACATGTGCCCCTCAGGGTCGAGCGGCCGTCGGCACAGCGGGCACGGCGGGCGCCCGGCGACCACCAACGCCGCGGCCTGGACCACGAAGCCGGCCACCTGGGGCCGGGTGAGCGCGAAGCGGGCCGACCCCCCGGCCACGGCCACGTCGACACCTGCCCCCTCGTCGTCGTCGACGACTTCGTCGGCCCTGATGACGAAGCGGTCACGCGACTCGTCGAAGGCCACGCCGAGCTGTCCGACGACCCACTCGGCCACGACCGGCTCGACCAGCTCGGACGGGTCGGGGATCTCCTCGGGCGCCGGCGTGGGCAGATCGGCCAGCAGCTCGGCCAGGTAGCCGGCCAGGGCCGCCACCTGGGCCTTCTCCAACCGCAGGCTGAGCACCTGGCCACCGGCGCCGACCTGGAGGTAGAAGACACGGGCGCCGGGAGGACCGAGCGCGCCGGCCGTGAAGCGGTCGACCTCGGGCAGGTCGAACGAGCTGCTCACGCCTCGGAGGAGGAGTCGGCCAGGGCGGCGGGCACCGAGTTGACGCTGAGCACCATCGGGCCGGCGGACCCGTAGCTGACGGTGGTGGCCGAGCACGGTGAGATGAGGATGCGCTGAAAGAGGTCGAGGTGGGTGCCGAGGGCGTCGGCCACCGCCGCCTTGATGGGATCGGCATGGGACACGGCCACCACCACGCCGCCCCGGTGGCGCTCGACGAGGCGGGACAGGGCCGTGACGATGCGCACCTGCATCTCCCGGAAGGACTCCCCGCCGGGAAAGCGGAAGCCGCTCGGGTAGCGCTGGACCGTGGCCCACTCGGGCCGCTTGCCCAGCTCCTTGAGCGTGTGCCCGGTCCACTCGCCGAAGTCACACTCCAGCAGCCCCCGATCGACCCTGACCTTGAGGCCACGGGCCCTGGCGATGGGCTTGGCCGTCTCCCGGGCCCGCTCCAGGGGGGAGGCGTACACGGCGTCGACCCGGTCGAGCGCGGCCAGGCGCTCGGCCACGACCTGGGCCTGGGCAGTGCCCGCCTCGGCCAGGTGCAGCCCCGTCGCCCGGCCGGGCAGGACCGACCCGGTGGTGGGCGTCTGGCCGTGGCGGACGAGGACCACGACGGTGGCGGGGGGCGCCTTGGGGGCACGGCTTCGAGAAGCGATGGCGGCCAACCTACCGTGGTGGCCCATGCCTGCACCGGAGCCGGATTCGTTGGCCCGGGTGACCGCTGAGGTCACCGCGTGCCGGGCCTGTCCCCGCCTGGTCGAGTGGCGAGAACAGGTGGCGAGGGACAAGCGGGCGGCCTACCGCCACCAGGACTACTGGGGTCGGCCCGTGCCCGGCTTCGGCGACCCGGCGGCCCGGCTGTTGGTGGTGGGCCTGGCGCCCGCCGCCCACGGGGGGAACCGGACCGGGCGGGTCTTCACCGGTGACCGCTCGGGCGACTGGGTGTTCCGTGCTCTCCACCGGGCCGGCTACGCCAACCAGCCCACCAGCGAGCACCGCCACGACGGCTTGGCCCTGGCCGGCGCCTGGGTCAGCGCCGCCGTGCGCTGCGCGCCGCCGGCCAACCGGCCCACCCCGGTCGAGCGCGACACGTGCCTGGCCTACCTGGCCCGGGAGTGGGCGCTGCTGGGCGAACTGGCCGTGGTGGTCGCCCTGGGCGCCTTCGCCTATCAGGCGGTGGCCGGCCGGGCCGGCCTTCGCCCCCGGCCGCGCTTCGGCCACGGTGTGGAGACCAGGCTGCCCGACGGCACGGTCCTCATCTGCTCGTACCACCCCAGCCAGCAGAACACCTTCACCGGCACGCTCACCGAGGAGATGTTCGACGCCGTGTTCGACCGGGCCGTCGAGCTCTCACGATGAGCCCTCACGACACCAGGGCGACCAACTCGCCGATGCCGTAGATCACGGCGATCACCCCGAGAAACGCCGCCACCGCCCCGGCCAGGCGGCGGTCGCCCAACCGCAGTGAGGCGGCGGCGCCGAGACGGGCTCCGGGGATGACGGTCACCGCCAACAACAGGGCCACCCGCCAATCGACGTTGCCCAACAGAGCGTGGGTGACGGTGCCGGGGACGGCGAAGATGGCGGTGCACACCAGGGACGTGGCCACCGACGACCGCAGCGACAACCCGCCCACCTGGTGCAGGCCGGGGACCAAGACGGTCCCGCCACCTATGCCGAGCAGGCCCGACAGGCTGCCGGCGAGCGCCCCGACGGCGGCCAGGCGCCAGGCCGGCTCGGCCCGAGCGTGCTCCACGTCGCCGCCACCCTGGCGGTCGCCCTCGTCATCTTGGCGGTCAGGCGCAGGCTGGCGTGGGGCCATGCGCCAGGCGCTGAACCCCAAGAGCCCGGCGGTGGCCAGTTGCAACAGATGCCCCTCCCCGGGGACGAGGCCCGAGGCCAACGCGCCCCCGACCGACGTGAGCAGTCCCAGGGGGGCGACCACGAGCACGGCTCGCCAGTCGAGGAGCCCCTCGGCCCGGTAGCGCGATCCCCCGCTGAGGGCGCTGGGGATGATCGCCGGCAACGTCGTGCCCACCGCCACCAGCGGGGCGACACCGAGCAGGCGGATGCCGGGAGTCGAGACGATGGCCCCGCCCACCCCGAAGGCCCCGGAGAGCACGCCGGCGCACAGGCCCACCACCAGCGTGAGCCCGTCGCGCAGCAGCCCGGGTTCCATGTGATGGCCGGACCGGGGGCCCGCGGGCCGGCCGAGCGCTGCCTACAGGACGCCCAGGATGACGAGAAGCACGATGACCGCGATGATCAGCGCGATGACGGCGATCGTTCGAGTGTTCATGCCCGAGACGCTAGCTCCGCCCCGCTAGCCGGGCGAGGACCGGTCCTCATGGTGGGGTGGGCCAGCTCGCGGACTAGGCAGTCAGCAGGTCGCGCTCGCCCCGCACCGCCTTGCGCCGGAGCTTGAGCAGCGCCTTGGCCTCGACCTGGCGCACACCCTCTCGGGTGAGGTTGAAGCGCTGCGACACCTCTTCGAGGGTCCGGGGCCGCCCGCGGTCGAGGCCGTAGCGCAGACAGAGGATCTCGCGCTCCCTGGCGTCGAGGCCGGCCAGCAGGTCGGTCACCTGGGCCGGGAGCATGGCCGAGAACACCCGCTGGTCGGGCGCTTCCGACGAGGTGTCCTCGACCACGTCGCCCAGCTCGCGCTCGCCGTCGCTCAGCGGTTCCGACAGCGACAAGGGGTCCAGGAGGTAGGGCAGCAGCTCCTCGACCTTGCGCTGGGAGAGACCGAGGGAGGCGGCCAGCTCATCGCTGCGCGCGGGCCGGCCGTGACGGACCTCGAAGGCGACGCTCTCGATGCGCAGGCTGACCAGTTGGTCGTTGGCGTGGACGGGCAGGCGGATGGCCCGACCGGTGTTGGCGATGCCCCGGCCGATGGCCTGGCGGATCCACCAGGTGGCGTAGGTCGAGAACTTGAACCCCTTGCTGGGATCGAACTTCTCCACGGCGTGGATGAGGCCGAAGTTCCCCTCCTGGATCAGGTCCAGGAGCGGGAGACCCGAGGTGGGGTAGCGCTTGGCGATGGACACGACCAGACGGAGGTTGCACTTGACGAAGGTGAGCCCGGCCTCGTCGCCGGCCCGGACCAGCTCCAGCAACTTCTGGCGCCGCTTGGGCGGGGGCAGCTCCCCGGAGGTGAGCTCCTCGGCCGCCGCCCGGCCGGCCTGGACGGCGGCTCCCAGGCGAGCCTCGTCCTTCTTGGTCAACAGCGGGTACTTGCCGATGTCGTCCAGATAGATCTGGACGAGGTCCTCGTCCTCTGCGCTAGCGCCAGCGCCCTTGGCCACCGTCACTCCCCCCGAAGCTTCGCACTGCCGGACGGTACGAGCCTTCCTCCGCCCTACTGCTGGGAGGATACCCTCCTCGGGTGTCTACGTGGCGTGGTCGTGGAGCGGATGCCACGTCAGGGAACCAACCGTCGCAGGGTCTCGGCCTCCCCGGCGTCGGCGGGCGTGGCCAGGAAGGCTTCGAGCATCTCGGCGGCCACCTCGGCCGACGTGAGGCGCACCCCGAGGGCCAACACGTTGGCGTCGTTCCAACGCCGGGCACCCCTGGCGGTCTCCGCGTCGGTGCACAGCGCCGCCCGCACGCCGGTGACCTTGTTGGCGGCGATGGACACGCCGGTGCCGGTCCAACAGCACACCACGCCCCGGTCGGCCCGGCCCGAGGCCACGGCCTCGCCCACCTGCCGGCCGGCGTCGGGCCACGGTGCCCCGTCGGCCACCACCATGACCTCGTGGCCCATGGTCTCCAGGTGGGTGCGGACCTCGTCGACCAGCGAGGCGGCCTCGTCGCTGCCCAGGGCGACTCTCACCGCCTCAGTGTGCCGGCTGGGGCGACCGACGACTCCTGCTCGGCCGACAGGGCGCCGAGCGAAGCGAGGCTTGCCTTGTCGGAGCGGCGGTGAGCGCCGCCGAAGGCGCCACCACGCTCTCGACGGCGAGCGAAGCGAGCTTGCTAGTGGTCGGGCTCGTCGAGCTCGGACCGGGGTTGGCGCTGCATCAAGGCACCGAGGGCGGCAGCGGGTTCCAACCGGCCGGCGCAGACCGCGGCGGTCTGCTGGGCAATGGGGACCTCGACGCCGAGCTCGGCGCCCAGCTCGCACACGACGCGTGCCCCCTCGACCCCCTCGGCCACCATGTGCAACTCGGCCAGCACCTCGGCCAGCGCCCGACCCCGGCCCAAGGCCACCCCGACCTGGTGGTTGCGGCTCTTGGAGCTGCTGCAGGTGACCACCAGGTCCCCCAGACCGGCCAGGCCGGCGCAGGTGCGAGCGTCGCCTCCGAGGGCGACGGCCAGGCGGGTGAGCTCAGCCAGGCCCCGGGTCACGATGGCTGCCCGAGCGTTGTCACCCAGCTCCATGCCGTCGGCCATGCCGGCGGCGATGGCCACCACGTTCTTGAGCGCACCGGCGATCTCGCAGCCGACCACGTCGGTGTTGGTGTAGACGCGGAACGCCTCGGTGCCGAACGCCCGCTGCAAGCGCGAGGCGACGGACTCGTCGCTCATGGCCAGCACCGAGGCCGCAGGCAGTCCGGCGACGATCTCCCGAGCCAGGTTGGGCCCGGTCAGCGCGCCGACGGGGTGCCCGGGCAGCACCTCGGCCACGACCTCGGTCATGCGCCGGCGGCTGTGGTGCTCGAGGCCCTTGGTCAAGCTCACCACCGGGACACCCCCGGCGAGGGAGGCAGCCAACTCGCCGAGCACGGCTCGGAAGCCCTGGGTGGGCACGGCCACGGCGACGGCGTCGGCCCCGGCGACGGCCTCGGCCAGGTCGGAGGTCGCCCGCAGGGAGAGGGGCAACACCGTGCCCGGGAGGTAATCACCGTTGGTGTGGCGGTGGTTGATCTCCTCGGCCAGCACCGGGCGGCGGGCCCACAGCGACGTGGGCCCGTTGGCGCAGCGCAGGGCGGCGAAGGTCGTACCCCACGAGCCCGACCCGATGACCGCCACCCGCACAGTCGCCGACCCTAGGTCGACCGCCCCCGGGTCCGTAGACTCGCCGGCACATGGGAGCAGCGGTGCTGGTGCCGGTCAAGGCGTTCTCCCGGGCCAAGCTGCGCCTCGCCCCCGCGCTCGACGCACCGGCACGGGCCGAGCTGGCCCGGCGCATGGCCGGCCACGTCGTCGCCATTGCCTGGCCTCTGCCGGTCAGCGTGGTCTGCGATGACACCGAGGTGGCGGCCTGGGCTGTCGAGCGTGGCGCCACCGTGGTGTGGGCGCCGGGTCGGGGCCTCGACGCTGCGGTCGCCTCGGGCGTCAGCTACGTGGGTGGGCTGGGCTTCTCCCGGGTGATCGTGGCCCACGCCGACCTGCCCCTCGCCCGGTCCCTCGAAGACCTGGCCGCCGGCGAAGGGGTCCTGCTCGTGCCCGACCGGCGTGACGATGGGACCAACGTGGCCGTGGTGCCGGCGAACGCCGGTTTCCGCTTCGCCTACGGGCCCGGTTCATTCGGTCGTCACCGGCGGGAAGCCGAGCGCCTGGGGCTCGCCGTGGATGTGCGTCGGGCGCCGGAGCTGGCCTGGGACGTCGACGTCCCGGCCGACCTGGCCCTCCCCCGCCACCCGTTGCTCCCGTGCAGGTGAACCTCGCGGTCCCCGAGGTGGCGCTGGCCATCGGCGCCCACCCCGACGACGTCGAGTTCGGCTGCGGGGCCACGCTGGCCAAGTGGGCGGCCGAGGGGTGCGTGGTCCACCACCTGGTCTGCACCGATGGCTCCAAGGGATCGTGGGACCCGGCGGCCGACACGGCCCGCCTGGTGGTGGAGCGACAGGCCGAGCAGCAGGCCGCGGCCCGAGCCCTCGGGGCCGGCGGCGAGTGCGTGTTCCTGGGGTGGGTCGACGGTGAGCTGGAGTCGGGCCTGCGCCAGCGCTGGGAGGTGGCCTACTGGATCCGCCGGCTCCGCCCTCAAGTGGTGCTCGGCCACGATCCGTGGAAGCGCTGGCGGCTGCACCCCGATCATCGCCACGCCGGCCTTCTGGCCGTCGAGGGGGTGGTGGCCGCCCGGGACCCGCACTTCTTCCCCGAGCAGCAGCTCCCCCACCACCGGCCCGTGGCCATGCTGTTGTGGGAGGCCGATGAGGTCGACCACGTCGAGGACGTCTCGGGTCACGAGGACACCAAGGTCGCCGCGCTGTTGGAGCACCGCAGCCAGTACCGCTCCACCCACCAGATCGACGACGCCGGCGACCAGGCCCAGGTCGACGCCTTCCGCCACCGGGTGCACGGCCGCCTCGGCGAGATGGGTGCCCTGGGCGACGTGGTGGCGGGCGAGGCCTTCAAGCACATCGACCGGGTGTGACCCGGCCATGGGAGCGCGGTCCGCCACCGGCGGAGGAGCCGACGTTGACACCGGCGATCGGGGCGGCGAACATGTGGGGAGTTCCTCGCCCGACCGACATCGCTCGGACGGGGGAAGTGGATGCGGGCTGGGGCACGTCGGGGGGGCGTGCCTCAGTCCCGCTCCCTGCGGGTAGGCCCCCACCATGTCAACCCCAGCAGACGAACAGCTCATGTCCGGCAGTGGCGGTGCGGAGGCGGCGGCCGGCCGGCCCCAGGTCGTTCCTGTCAACATGTACGAGGCCGAGCAGGCGATCGTGTTGGTCGCCCCGCTGCCGGGCGTCATGGCCGACGACATCACCGTGGTCATCGAGGGCCGCACGGCCACCATCGCCGCCGAGATGCGGACCAAGGCGGTGAAGGACTACGTGCTCCACGAGTGGCACTACGGCCCCTACGAGCGCTCCGTGGACCTCCCCGACGGCTTCGGTGGCCCGGCCGAGGCCAGCTTCGCCAACGGTCAGCTGGCGTTGCGCATCGAGCGGGGAGAGGGTGGCGACCGCCGCCAGATCCGGGTCGCCCGCAAGCCCTGAGCGACTCCCAGCAAGTTCAGCGGTGGCGGCGGGCGACGGCGCCGGCGATGACGATGAGCGCCAGCACGGCGAGGCCGGCCCCCACCACCACCCACGTGGGGAGGGGTTCGCCCACCACCCGCTGCACTTCGGTGGTGGTGGTCTCGACCGCCACCACGAGCGCGACGGCAAGAGTGAGGGCGCACGGCACGACCGCCGACGCTATCCCGCCGTCGTTCCCGGGTCGGACTCGTCGTCACTCCCGGGGCCACCGACGCCGGCCATGACCCGGCCCAGCAGGTCCTCGGCCACGGCTGTGGCTTCGTCGTGCACCAACGGCCTGGGCCCGGGCCCGGCCAGGTCTACCGCCAGCGTGGCCAGGCCCAGGCGCCGCTGCCACACGCTGGCCCGCACGCTCGCACTCTGGGACCGGGCGACGGGAACCACCACCGTCTGGCGGTTGCACGAGCCCGACCGGGACACGAGGAAGCCGTCGACCAAGGCATGGCCGAGGCCCCGGTAGGCAGCCACGCCCAAGCCCCCCGCCGGCGGCACCGCGAGCAGGGCCAGCGCGCCCCAGGGCCACACCACCAGGGTGATGACCGCGGCCACCACCGACATCGGCACGACGTGGCGGACCAGGGCCCGACGCAGGGCCGCCGGCGGGGGGCGGTGCAACTCCGGGAGGGGACCGGCGCCGGGCAGCACCAGGGCCAGCACCCGGCCGAGATCGCTCGCCGCCAGGATGGGTACGGCCATGCGAGTCTCCTGGGAGTTCGACCCCGTGCCTGCGCTTTGGATCCGCAGCGACACCAATCCGAGGACGCGCCGGGGCAGCGAGGCGCTCACCCGGACCGCCTGCACCCGAGCCAGGGGCAGGGTCGTCTCCTTGTGGTCGAGCAGGCCCCGGCTCAGCTGGAGCTCGTCGCCCACCAGGCTCAGGCGGTAGCCGGCGTTGGCGAAGATGGACACGGCGGCGGCGCTGGCCAGCCACACGGCCACGAACCCCACCGCCAGTGCGGCGAGCAACACCGGGCCGAGGACATCGAGCGCCGGCAGCCGGACGTCGTCCCACGGCCGCCAGGGCAGTGCCCACGCCACCTGCGCGGTGGCGGGAGCAAGGGCCAGCACGACCAGCAGCTCCACGCCGGTGGTGCCGGCGAGCGTGAGCTGGCGGTAGCTCAGCTCGACCACCGGCCAGGCAGCCGGGACCCACTGCTCGGCTCGGGGCGCGTGGGCGGGTTCCCCGACCCCGCCCCCGTCGCCGCCGTCGTGCATGATCCCGGCGTCGGAGTCGGCGGTGCGCTGCTGGACCCGCACCTTGGCCGCCAGCAACGCTGCCCGCAGGCGCTCGGCCTCGTCGATGGCCAACACCTCGAGGCTGAGCCCCGAACCGGGCCCACCCACCGCCGTCTGCACCTCGAGGATGGCGACGCCGAGCATCCGGTGGCGCAGCTTCTGGACCAGGTTGACCTGCTGGATGCGCTCGCAGGGCACGACCTGTTGGCTGCGCACGACGAGACCGCCCTCGAGCCGTAGCACCGCAGCGTCGAGGACGTAGGTCCGACGACGCCAGGCCAGCACCCGCACGACCAGCACCACCACCACACCCAGGGCGAGCAGTCGCAGCCCCCCGGCACTGAAGGCCACCGCCCCCGGGGCGAGGAGCTGGCGCCCGAGCGCCGAGACGTCGAGGACCGGGCTGACGGGATGCAGGCGCCGGGGTGAGGCGGCGGGAGGGGCCGGGGGCGCCTCGGGCGCCTCCGACGCCTCGGGCGCCTCGAGTTCAGACGGCATCGCCACGACCGGTGCGGGCCAGGATGAGGTCACGGAGGATCTCGGCATCGGCGGCGGCGATGCCCGGGAGTTGGGCGTCGGTGGTGGCCGCCGCCGTGCGCACCACGAGTTGGGACAGACCCAGGGCCCGCTCGAGGGGGCTACGGGTGATGTCGATGTGCTGGACCCGGAAGTAGGGGATGGCGGTGTGACTGTGGACCACCACGCCTCGGCGCAGCTCGAGGGTCGAGGCGGTCAGCTGGTAGCGCCAGGCGTCGTAGGCCAGACGGGGGAGCCGCCAGGCCAGGGCCCCGGCCACCACGGCCACGACCACCGTTGCCGTGCCCGTCGGCCAGGCCGGATCGGGTACCTCGGACAGGGTGGCCGCCGCCAGCTCCCCCCCCAGCACCGCGACGGTCACCACCAGCGCCGCCAGTCCCCACCCCAGCCGCCACACCCGGAGCTGGCTCGGATGCAGCGATCGCGGCCCCTCGGCGACAGCCACTGGTGCTGCCGTCGTCACCTCCACGGGCTCAGCCTACGTCCGGCTCCGCATCCCCCTGGGCGGCCAAGGCCTGGCGCAGGCGAGCGGCCACGGTGGCCATGTGGGTCTCGTCCTCGTAGCCCTGCCGGGGCCAGAAGAAACCGCGCAGGCCGTCTCTGGGGTTGCGGGGGACCACGTGGACGTGCACGTGGGCCACGCTCTGGCTCACCCGGTTGTTGCAGGCGACGAAGCTCCCGGCCGCACCCAGGCCCTCCTCCAGCGCTCGCGACAGGCGCCGGACGCGTCGGAACAGGGGCCCGACGAGCTCGGGTGGGAGGTCGCCGAGGGTCTCGTGATGGGCCCTGGGCACGACCAGGGTGTGGCCGGGGAACAGTGGGCGCACGTCGAGGAAGGCCAGGCAGCGATCATCGTCCAGCACGACCTGGGCCGGGGCCCCGGCCACGACGCGACAAAACGCACAGGACTCGTCCGTCGGCCCGGCTCCGCTCACGGTCGCGACACGGCGTTGCCCCGCACCGCGGCGAGGAGGCTGGCCAGCGCCTGGAAGCGGGCCTCGGCCCCGGCCTGGTCCTCGCCGATGCAGGTGGCGCCCAGCTTGCCGTGCCGGGCCAGGGCGCCGAGCAGGTGCAAGGTGACCCCGGTCGACGAGGTGGCGTCGTAGGCCAGACCGGCGTCGGCCACCGCGGCGATGGCCCCAGCCGGTGACCAGCCGGCCAGGCCGGGCGACTTCAGGTTGTCGGTGGCCACGTAGCAACGCGGCTGACCGTCGACCAGGAGCTCGCCGGTCCCGGGCTCGTAGCGCCCGCCGGTGACCAGCCGGGCCATCCAGAAGGGGTGCGTGGTGCCCCCCAGGCGAAGATTGATCTCGCTGAGCGCCACCGTCGAGCCCCCGCCACCACCCTCGGCCCCGGCCAGGACCAGGAAGTCGACCCCGAAGGGACCCACCACACCCTCGCCGGCCAGGACCCGCCCCACCTCCAGGGCAGCCTCGGTGATGGCCATGCGGTAGCTGGCGTCGGCGGGAAAGCGACAGCCCAGGTAGACGTGGCCCCCCGGACCACCGAGGACCTGGTCGTGGGTGGAGACCACGTGGACGCCGCGGTCGGGGTTGATGCGGACCTGGGCGCTGGGCGAGGCCACGGGTGCGGGCGCCACCTCCTCGACGACGGCTCCCTCAGCCCCGATCTTTCCTGCGAACGAGGACCAGGACTCCCCCGCGGCGCAAAAGGTGGTCGATCCCGCCGACAGGGGCTCGGCGGCGGTGAGGTCGACCAGGGCGTTGCCCTGGCCCGAGAAGCCGAGGTTGAGCTTGACCACCGCGGTGGCCACCTCGGGCCGCCGTCGCCGCAGCCGCTCGAGGGCAGCCGCCACCTCCTCGACCGAGCCCAGTCCCTCTTCACCGTCGAGCACCTCCACGCCGGCCCGGCGGGCCACCCGGCGCGATCCGGTCTTGGACCCGAGGGCCACCAGATCGGCACGGGGCCCGTCGAGGGGCAGACCGAGGGCCGACGCCAGCGTCCACTCCGCCGAGGTGACGTTGAACGGCAGCAGGGCCGCGCCGGCGTCGTCGGACACCAACGTGCGCACCCGGTCGAGGATGTCGGGGCGGTCGAGCAGCTTGTGGGTCAGGGGCCGAGGACCGGCCTCGCCCACGGCCACCAGGTGGAGCCGGCGACGGGCGGCGCCAGGATCGGGGAGGAAGCCGAGGTGGTAGTCGACGATCTCCCGGTCGACGGCCTGGGAGGTGAGGTAGACGATGCGCAGGTCGGGGCGGGCGAGGAGCAGGATGGAGCACAACAGGCGCTCCTCGTAGTGGTCGATCCCGGTGATCTTGGTCAGCTCGGTGACGGGGAACGACAGCGAGGGCAGCAGCACGATCGTCCCGGTCTCCCAGGAGGGGGGGACGGGGTCGTAGCCGATCGGCGGAGGGGGGAGCACGAGGTGCATGGTGGCATGACACAGGCGGGGATGGTCCGGTCCATCCGGCCCGAGGAGCACGCCGAGCTGGGTGAGCTGGCGGTCCGGGTCTACCGCCAGGTGCTGGCCAGTGACCTCGAGACCTACGCCGAGGTGCTGCGCGACGCCGAGGGCCGCCTGGCCACCGGGTGCGAGGTCCTGGTGGCCCACGACGACGGCCGGGTGGTGGGCGGCGTCACCTACGTCCCGGGCCCGGGCCCCTACGCCCAACTCGTCGACGACGACGAAGCCGAGATCCGCATGCTGGTGGTCGACCCGGCGTCCCAGGGACGGGGCATCGGCACCGCCCTGGTGCAGGCGTGCATCGTGCGGGGTGAGGCGGCGGGCAAGCGCTCGCTGGTGCTCGGCACCATGCCGGTGATGGTCGCGGCCCAGCAGCTCTATTTGCGTCTGGGCTTCGTCCGGCGGCCCGAGCGCGACAGCCACATCCCCGGCGGCGCCCCTCTCTGGTGCTACTCGCTCCCCCTGGACCGGGCCACGACCAACTCGCGAGTCGGGACCCGCAGTCCGACGTAGGCCACGCCGACCAAGCCGAGCGCCACCACCGCGGCCCGCCAGATCGGCGCGGAGATGACCAGCACGACGCTGGCCGACACCGCCACCACGATCATGGCGATGGCCACGGCCTTGGCCCGCCGGGGCATCCCGAGGCCGGCCCGGTGGTCGCGCACCATCGGCCCGATCGTGGGCAGGCCCAGCACCCAGCGCTCGAAGCGGGGGCTGGAGCGGGCGAAGCACGAGGCGGCAGCGATGAAGAACACGGTGGTGGGCCAACCAGGGACGACCACGCCCACCGCCCCCAGGGCGACGGCCAGCCAGCCGAGGGCGAGCCAGCCCCACCGCCGCGCCCGGCCCCGGCGACGGCTGCCGTCACCGCCGACGCCGCCGACGTCGCTGCCAGCGGCCATGTCAGGCGAGCAACTCGAGGACGTCGCCCACCACCAGGGCCACCAGCAGGCCCAGGATCGCCGTGGCCAGAGCGGTGTAGGGCCAGCGGTAGCGGTGATCGGCGAGCCAGAACCTCCGGGCGGTGACGACGTTGGCGCCGATGGCCACCACGCCGAGGGGCAGGCCCACGAGGGGGCCCACACCGGCGGCCAGGCTGAGTGCCGGCAGCACGAACGGCAGCACGATGTAGGTCAGCAGGCAGCGCGTGGCCGAGACCAGCACCGACACGCTGGCCCCGCGCCGCAGCTCGGCCTCGGAGATGGGCGCCACCCGGTCGGGGACCCGCAACAGGCGGCGCATCCACACGTCGGCCGGGGTCGAGGGGCGAGCGGGGCCGGCCTGGGGACCTTCGGTGGCGACCCGCTCCATCGGCGTCAACCTATCGTCCTGGGTTGCGGGCTGACGTCCTCGCCCGGCGGTTCGCCCCTGTGTGCCTCCTCGGGCCCATCGTCAGCTTCGGGCCCGTCGATCGGTTCCTCACCAGGTTCGTCGCCGATCCCCGACGCGGGGAGGTGGCGGCGAACGATCAGGGCCGCGGCCGCGGCCACCACCACGGCCAGGGCCGTCCACTGGCTCCCGTTGAGCCCGGTGCCGTGGGTGACGTCGAGGCGGAAGAACCCCTCCACGAAGCGGACCACCCCGTAGCTCAGGCCGAAGGTGGCGCTGAGGAAGGCCTCGGGCCGGGGGCGGCGGGCGAGCCAGGACAGCAGGGCGAACACCAACGCGGCGCCGACGAGATCGTAGAGGGCGGTCTGGTGCACGGCTTGGCCCACCGGGGCCAGGCAGGGCGAGCCTGTCTCGACCTCGGGGCAGACGTAGCCGAGGGCGAAGTCGGTGGGCTTGCCCAGGTGATCGGCGATCACCAGGTCACCGACGCGGCCCACGGCGATGCCCAGGGCGATGCCGGGCACCGCGGCGTCGAGGTAGCGCCAGAAGGGGATGCCGTGCCTCCGCAGCTTGGGATAGCCGGCCACCACCGCCCCGGCCAGACCACCGAGCAGCGAGAACCCTCCCTCCCAGAACTGCAGCATGCGGAGCGGATCGTCGAGGTAGTCACCCAGGTGGTTGCCCACGTAGGCCAACCGCGCCCCGATCAGGGCGCCGAAGAGCGCCCAGGTGAGCACGTCGTAGAACCGATCGGCGTCGATGCCCCGACGGGCGGCGGCGGGCAGGACCAGCCGGGCGCCGACCAGCACCCCCACGGCCACCCCGATCCCATGGGGCGACACCTCCAGCGGACCGAGGGAGATCCGCAGCAGCGGGTCGTAGGCGATGGCGGCCAGGAACACGCCCGTCATCATCGCAGGCCCCCGGGTGAGTTTCGGCCCGCCTCGCTCCCTCATGGTCGGTGGCGACTTCGCCCCTAGCATGTGAGGGTGTACCCACCCCGGCCGGCTCACCGGCGCCCCCGCCGCCGGGTGGTCCGTCGCTCGGTGCTCGGGGTGGTCATCGCCATCGTGGCCGTCCAGGGCTCGGGCGTGCTGGGCCAGGTACCCGTCCAGCCCCCACTGGTGCTGGAGCAGGCCGAGGAGATCGCCGCCCTTCCGGCCCCGCCCGAGCCGCCTCCTCCCGAGCCGGTTCCCGTGGTGCTCCCCGACCGGAGCGACACCGTCATCGGTCGCCTGGAGATCCCCGCGCTGGGCCTCGACGTCGCGCTCCACCAGGGCATCGACATGCCGGTCATCAACCGCGGCCCCAGCCACTGGCCGGGCACCGCCCTGCCCGGCCAGCCCGGCAACGTCGTCGTCGCCGGCCACCGGGTCACCAACACCCGGCCCTTCCGCTACATCGACACCCTCGAGGTGGGCGACGAGGCCATCTTCACCGTCGGGGGGGTGCGGTCGGTCTACCGGGTCACCGGGGACGAGGTGGTCGACGACAAGGCCATGTGGATCACCGACCAGACGGCCGAGCCCACCGCCACCCTCTTCGCCTGCCACCCGCCGGGATCGGCCCGGTACCGCTGGGTGACCCGCCTGGCCCTGGTGCCCTAGCCCGCTCAGCCCACCTCGGCGAAGAAGTCCCGGGCCACGGGGGCGGCCACCGAGCCCCCGAAGCCGGCGTCCTCCACCAGCACGGCCACGGCCAGGTCACCCCGGAACCCGATGAACCAGGCGTGGGTGCGGGGCGGGCGGGCCGTACCGAACTCGGCGGTGCCGGTCTTGCCTCCCACCGGCTCGCCGGGCAGGGCGGCGGCAGTGGCCGTGCCCTGCTCCACCACTAGCAGCATCAGCTCGCGCAGCGTCGCGGCCGTGGCCGGCTCGAGCGGGTGGACGGCAGCTGGCGCCTCGGAGACGGTGAGCCGGGGCTCGTGCCACACACCCGTGGCCGCGGCCGCGGCCACCGTGGCCATCTGCAACGGCGTGGCCGTGACCCGGCCCTGGCCGATGGCGGCGGCGGCCTGGTCCACCGGGCCGGAGAGGTCGGGGAAGCGACCGGCCTCGGCCGCCACGCCCAGTTCGTCGAAGGTCTGGTTGAAGCCGTAGGTCTCGGCCGCGGTGACCAGCTCGCCGGCCTCGAGCTCGTTGGCGAGCTGGACGAAGGCGGTGTTGCAGCTGCGATAGAACGCGGTGGCGAAAGGGATGTCGCCCAGCACCTCGCCTCCGGCGTTGGAGAAGCGGAACCCGCCGACCGACGTGGTGGCCGGACACGACACCGGCGTCTCGGGGGCCGTGCCCGCCGCCAGCAAGGCGGTGGTGGTCACCACCTTGAAGGTGGAGCCCGGCGGGTACTGGCCCACCAGCGCCCGGTTGAAGCCGTTGATGGGCCGACTGGCCACGGCCCTGACCTGGCCGGTGGGCCCATCGATGGCGACCAGGGCGGCGGGCCGGGACAACCGGGCCAGCGCCGACTCCGCCGCCGCCTGCACGGCGGGGTCGAGCGTGGTCTGCACCGGCGAAGGAGCCTCGCCGGCGAAGACGTGGAGGACCTCGACCAGATCGCCGTCGTCTACCTCGACCAGGTTCACCGAGCCCGACGGGCGGCCACCGAGCTGGCTCTCGAACGCCGCCTGCAGACCGCTGGTCCCCACCTCGTCGCCGGCGACGAAGTCCGCACCTCGGGCCGCAGCCGCCGTCTCGTCGAGGGTGCCCACGGCGCCGAGGAGCTGGGCGTCGAGCGCCGGCAGGTCGGGCGCGTCCTCACCGGTGAGCGGTGTCCCGTCCACGCCGGTCAACGGCGCACGCCCCTGGGCCACCCGCTCGAGCACGAGCGTCCGTCCGGGAACGAGGCGGGGGTGAATGGTGGCCGGCGACCACATCACCATCCAGCGGGGCTGCTCGTCTTGCACCACCGGCAACGGGATCGCTCCCGCCGTGGGCCCGGGCCGGTCGAGGGTGTCACCGTCGGGATCCACCACCGGGGCCGCCTCCACCGCCCGGGGCGCGGGCACGGCCAGGACCAGGTCGAGCCGCCCCTCGTAGTCCCAGGTGTCGAAACCGGCGAGGTCGACGCTGGCGGCGAAGGGGACGCTGGCCCGGTCTCCGGCCACCTCGGGCCGGCCCGCTCGAAACCGCACGGCCTCGACCCGGAGCTGCTCGCTGACCTGACGCTGCACCGTCTCGAACTCGGGGCCCGGGTTGGCGATGAGCAGTTCCATGGTGGCCAGATCACCACGCTCCCACGCCTCCAGGTACCCCTCGGCCGCGGTCGCCACCAGGGCCGGGGGCGCCGGTGTGAGCTCGCCACCCACACGATCGGAGATCAGGACCAGAGGGGTGACCAGCAGCGAGAAGGCGATGGTGGCGGCACCCACCACGGTGCCCAGCGGCAGGTCCGGCTCGCCTTGCCCTCCGTTTGCGGTCTCCTCGCTCCCCTGACGGGCGACGTGTGTTCCCATGGCGCCGCCAGTATCCCCGCTGGCACCCCATTGTTGGTGGACACCCACCCGGATCGGGTTGCACGGGATGGCACGGATCCAGGGCCGTTCAGGTGGCGGGGAGGCCAGCCAGCTCGGCCAAGAAGCGACGGGCCTCCTCGGGGTCCTTGGTGCGGCGCATGGGCGGGAGGCTGCGGATGAGGTCCCAGCGGTAGGAGGCGGTGGCCAGGCGCTTGTCGAGCACCGCCACCATCCCCCGGTCGTCGGCCGAGCGGATGAGTCGTCCCGCCCCCTGGGCGAGGAGCATGGCCGCCCGGGGCAGGTCGACGGCGGCGAAGGCGTTGCGCCGGGCACGCGTGGCCGCCTCCCGGCGGGCGCAGGCCAGCGGATCGTCGGGCCGGCCGAAGGGCAGGCGGTCGACGACCACCAGCGAGCACGTCCGCCCGGGTGCGTCGAAGCCCTGCCAGAAGCCCATGGTGGCCAGCAGGACCGACGTCTCGTCGTCGAGGAAGGCCCGGTGCAGCAGGGGTCGGGGCAGGACGTCTTGCACCAGCACCTCCCAGGGCAGGCGCCCGGACAACCTCGTCGCCGCCGCCTCCATGGCCCGGCGGCTGGTGAACAGGGCCAGGGTTCGACCGCCAGCAGCGCGCACGAGCGCCTCCAGCTCGTCGAGCATGGCCTCCTCGTAGGCGGGCGTGCGGGGGCCCGGCAGGTGGGCGGCGCAGTAGAGCAGGGCCTGGCTGGGATAGTCGAAGGGGCTGCCCACGTCGAGGCCCCGCCACGCCGGCGCCCGGCCCTCGCCCTCGTGGGCGCCTTCCTCGGCGCCGGGGCCGGCGAGGCCCGGGACCGGCGAGGGCCGGTCGAGGCCCAGGCGCTGGGCCACCGGCTCGAAGCTGGCGCCCATCACGAGGGTGGCACTGGTGAGCACCGCCGTGGTCTCGGCGAACAGCCGGGCCGCCAGCTCCGACCCCACGTCCACGGGCGCCACCCTCAGCGCCGGCACCGGGCCGTCCTCGACCCACGCCACCTGGTCGGCACCGAGCTCCCCGGCCCGGCGCACGTCCTCGACCAGGCCCGAGGCCAGCTGGACCAGGCGGTCCCTGCGGCTGGCGGCGTCCCCGCTGGGGTCGAGCTGGCGGGCCGCCCCCACCACGGCCGTGACCGCCTCGGCCGCCCCGACCAGGGCGAGGCCGAGAGGACCGGCACCGGGATCGACGCGCTGGCCGACCACCTCGGCCAGGGTGGTGGCGAACCTCGTCGCCGCCGCGTCGAGGGGGCCAAGGGTGGGGTGGTCGGCGGCAAGCAGGGAACGGGCCGCCCGAGCGACTGCGCCGAGGGCGCCGGCGGTGAGGGTGATCCCGAGGGCGGCGGCCGCGATGTCCTCCAGGGCGTGGGCCTCGTCGATGACCACCACGTCGTGGTCGGGCAGCACCATCCCCCCGGCCGCCAGGTGGGCGCCGTAGAGGTGGATGTTGACGACGACCACGTCGGCCGCCGCCGCCCGGCGGCGGGCCCCCTCGGCGAAGCAGATCTCACCCTCGGGGCAGCGCTGGGCACCGGGGCACTCGGCGGCGCTGACCGACAGGCGCGACCACTCGGCGTTGGTGACGGCGAAGGGCAGGTCGGCCCGGTCGCCGCTGGCGGTCTCCTCCACCCACCCGGCCACCTCGTCGAGACGCTCCCGGCCCAGGCCGGGGCCCTCGAGGAGCACCCCCTGGTCGGCGCCGCGGGCCACGTCGCCCAGGGCGGCCCGGCACAGGTAGTTCGACCGCCCCTTGAGCAGGGCCCAGGTGAAGTCCCGCCCCAGGCACCCGTGCAGCAGGGGTAGGTCGTGGGCCACCAGTTGCTCCTGGAGGGCCTTGGTGGCGGTGGCCACGACCGTCGCCCGGCCAGACAGCAGGACGGGAACCAGGTAGGCCATCGACTTTCCCGTGCCGGTGCCGGCCTGCACGAGGAGGTGCCGTTCGCAGGCGATGGCGGCGGCCACTTCCTCGGCCATGCGCAGCTGGCCGGGACGCTGTTCACCACCGCCGGGAAGGGCGGCGACCGCCCGCTCCATCGCCGATCGCACCTCCTCGTGGGCCACCGGACGAAGCTAACCGTTGGCCCAGAGCCGCCATCGTCCGTGACTCTCCCGGGAGTGGTGCTCAAAAAGCTTCTCGATGGGGTACATTGGAGCAAGTGAATGGAAGCACAAGCGTCGCAGCGCCCGACGGAGCGCTCAATCGCCTCCTCCCTCGGTGGACCCAGCAGGACTGGATGCGGGACTCTGCCTGCAAGGGGCAGACCGAGCACTTCTTCCCGCCCCATGGTGAGCAGGCCGAGGCCCGGGAACAGCGCGAGGCCGTGGCCCGCGCCATCGTCGACGCCCTCGGGCGCCGGGCGGAGGTGGTGCACGTGCCCCCCACGCTGCGGTGGCTGTTCGCCGTGATCCGCCACCTGCCCCGACCGGTGTTCCGGCGGCTGCCGTTGTGACGACCGGTCGGCCGCTGTGCCCCCGCGGGCCCGGCGCCGGCGCCCGCCGGCAGCGCCCCCTCGGCCACGATGGCGT
>JAHWJI010000039.1 GCA_019348495.1 Actinomycetota bacterium
TGCTCGGCGAGGATCTGCATCAGGCGGTCGGTGAGATGCAGCATCTCGCGCATCTGGATCTCGACGTCGGGCGTGTTGCCCCGGAACCCACCGGATCCCTGGTGGATCATGATCCGCGAGTTGGGCAACGCGTATCGCTTGCCCGTCGCTCCCGCGGCGAGCAGGACGGCCCCCATGGAGGCTGCCTGGCCGATGCAGATGGTGCTCACCGGTGCCCGCAGGTAGCGCATGGTGTCGTAGATGGCGAACAGCGCGGTGATGTCGCCGCCGGGAGAGTTGATGTAGAGGCTGATGTCACGATCGGCGTTCTCGGACTCGAGGTGCAACAGCTGGGCCACGATGAGGTTGGCGATGGTGTCGTCGATGGGCGTGGCCAGGAAGATGATGTTCTCCTTGAGCAACCGGGAGTAGAGGTCGAAGGCCCGCTCCCCCCGATTGGTCTGCTCGACCACGGTGGGAACCAGGTAGCTGTAGGCCTCCAGGCGCTTCTCGCCGCCGGCGAGGGTGGCCAGGTTGCGTCTCGGATCGGTCATGCGCTGCGCTCCTCGGCGATCTCCACCTGGTGGTGGTCGGTATCGGTCCCGTCCGTCGCGGGCTCGTCGGTCGTGGCGGGCTCATCGTTTGCCGGCGTCTCCAAGTCGGACCGGTCGACCGGCCTGCCCTCCTCGTCCACGATCTCGGCGCGCTCGGTCAGCCACGCCAGCGCCAGGGCCTTCTCGGCGTCCGAGCGTATCGCCTGGAGCTGGTCGGCACGCTCGAAGCGGCGCCGGAGCACAGCGGGCTTCTCCCCCATCTGGTGGGCGAGGCGGTGGATCTCGGCGTCGATCTCGGCGTCGGAAGCCTCGATGGACTCTGCTGCTGCCACCGCCCGCAAGGCCAGATCGGCCTTGACGGCCTCGTAGGACCGGCTGCGCAACTGGGCTTCCAGCTCCTCGCCGCTGCGTCCGGTCTTGGCCAGGTAGTCCTCGATGGACATCCCCTGGGACTGGAGGCGGAAGGCGAGCAGCTCGGCCTGGCGCCGGATCTCGGCGTCGACCAGCGTCTCGGGTGGTTCGTCGTCGACCAGGTCGATGAGAGCCGAGATGGTGCCCTCCTCCAGCGCCACCCGGCTCTGGGCCGGCTTGATGTCGGCCAGGCGCCCCCGCAGGTGGTCTCGCAGCTCGGCCACCGTGTCGAACTCCGATGCCTCGTTGGCCCACTCGTCGTCGACGTCGGGGAGGATCTTCTCCTTGACCTCTTTGACCAACACCCGCAAGCTGATGCGACGGTGCTCGTCGGGGTCGGGGTGCTCGACGTCGAAGACCAGGATGTCGCCCACCTTGGCCCCGCGGAGCTGATCGTCGAGCTCGGGGACGATGGCCTCGCTGCCTACCTCGTAGAGGTAGTCGTCGGCGGTCAGACCCTCGACCGGCTCACCTCCGAGGGACCCGGCGATGTCGATGGTGAGGTGGTCCCGGTCGCGCGCCGGACGGGACACCACCGAGAGCTCGCCGAACTGCGCCCGCAGGCGCTCCAGCTGGGCGTCGACCTCCTCTTCGGACACCCGGGGGTTGGGCACGGTGACCCGCAGGTGGTCGTAGCCGGGCACCGCCACCTTGGGCCGGACCTCGACCACGGCGTCGAAGACGACGGCGCCCTCGTCCTTGCCGGCGGTGATGTCGATCTCGGGGGACGCGATGGCGTCGACGGCGCTGTCGGCCAGCGCCTGGTCGTAGTACTCGGGCAGGGCCTCGCGCAACGCCTCCTCGCGGGCCACGCCGGCACCCAGACGGGCCTCGAGGAGGCGCCGGGGCGCTCTGCCCGGGCGGAAGCCGGGAACGCGTGCCTCCCGGGCGATGCGCCGGAAGGCGGCGTCGAGGGCCTTGTCGAACTCGGCCTCATCGACCTCGACCACGAGCTTGACCCGATTGCCCTCGAGGGGTTCGACAGTGGTCCGCACCAAGGAGGGCAGTGTAACGGGGCGGCGACCGGTCCCGAGCCGGTACCCTGCGCAGGCCCGGGGAGTAGCGCAGTGGTAGCGCACCTGCTTTGGGAGCAGGAGGTCGCGGGTTCAAATCCCGTCTCCCCGACGCCGGGCTGCGATCCCGGGCGCTAGTCTGGCGGGCTGCCGCGGGTGTAGCTCAACGGTAGAGCTCCAGCCTTCCAAGCTGGTGACGCGGGTTCGACACCCGTCACCCGCTCTCCGAGAGACGGCTCCGGGCTCAGCCGGGGCCTGTCTCGCCGCTCAGAGCCGCCCGGACCCGGTCGAGGGCGTGTTCGGGCAGGTCGCCGTAGACCAGTTGCGCACCCTCGAAGCGGCGCAGCTCCGAGAGCAGCGGCTCCTCGTCGATGTGGCTCACCAGCAGGATCAGCGTGGTCGTGCTCGGCTGGGCGGCCTCTCGGAGCTGGGAGATGAGCTCGTCGCTCACCCCGATGTCGACCGCCTTGGCGGTGAGAGCTCCGGCGCCCGCCCCGATCCCCCCACCCACCAGGAGCCCGACCGGACCGCCGAGGACCAGACCGAGCAGGCTGGCCCACAACGCGCCCGAAAGGGCCGCTTCCGCGGTCTCGAGGTCGGTGGTCTCCTTGACGTAGGTCTTGCCGTCGGCATCCTTGACCAGGTAGACGGCGTCCCGTACGAGGAGGTGGCCATCGGCGGCGAGCCGGCTGGCCACGGTGAGGAACTCTGTGGCCCGGAAGCTGTCGCTGAACGAGATGGCGACGAGACTCTGGTCGTTGGCCATCGGTCTCCTTTCGGATCCGGATCGCAAGGGTGTCACCCGGCCATGGAACTTTACCGGGACGTCTCGACGCGCGGCGTGCCTCGGCCGTTAGCGTCGTGGTGGGTGGGCGAGGGAGACGATCGCATCGAGCTGGCTGAGACGTTCGGTGAGGCCGCACGCTCGCTGCAGGCTGAAGGCGATGTGAACGCAACCCTGACCAAGCTCGTCCACCTTGCCGTCGAGACGCTCGAGGCGTGCGAGCACGCCGGGATCTCACTCTTCAGACGGCGCCAGATCACCTCAGGTCCGAGGACCGATGATGTCCCGGCCACCCTCGACGACCTCCAGACCGAGGTGGGCCAGGGCCCATGCCTCGATGCCATCAAGGAGCAGGAGACGTTCTGCACCGGTCGGCTCTCACAAGAGGGACGATGGCCCGACTTCTCCCGGCGAGCCCACGACGAGACGGGGGTGGAGAGCGTGCTCTCGCTACGGCTCTTCGTCGAGGAGGACACCATGGGAGCGCTCAACCTCTACTCCAAGCAGGTGGAGGCGTTCGGAGAGGACGATGTCGCCGTCGGCGCTGTGTTCGCAGCCCACGGAGCCGTCGCCATGGCGGGGGCTCGCAACGAGGGGAACCTCCAGCATGCCTTCAACAGTCGCGTGATCATCGAACAGGCCAAGGGAAAGCTCGCCGGCGAAGCCGGCGTCTCGGTGGACGAAGCCTTCGAGTTGCTGCGCAGCCATGCCCGCAACAACAACGTCAAGATCGACGCGATGGCCCATGCGGTCGTCGAGCGCGACCTCGAGCTCCCTGCGCCATCCCGAGCCGCCACCGACAGCTGACATCCGGTCGCCGCCCGACAAGGCGGTGGCGCTCGCTCAACGGCGTGAGCGTCGGACCGACTCGAGATCGGGCAACGACGTCCGGTCGCGCTTGAGCTCGGCGAAGTTGTCGTAGCGGGTCAACCAGCGGACGTGGCGCCACAGCTCCACCGCCGCGTCGTCGTCGGGAACCTCGGAGATGACGGGCCCGAAGATGGCCGGGCCGTCACCACCGTCGAGCACGATGGTGGGCACACCGAAGCTTCGGGTGCGGTCACACAAGGCCCGGTGCTCGCTGGCCACCCGCTCCTGCGTCGAGGGGTCCGACCACGCCTTGTCGCACAGCGCGGCGTCGAGCCCGGCGTCGCGCAGGGCCGCCTCCACCGTCTCGGCGGCATCGAGGTCCTGACCCTCCTCGTGGACCCGGCGACCGAGAGCGGCGTAGAAGGCACCCGCCGCCGCCTCGGCCTGGTCGCGCACGAGCACGGCGGTACGCAGGCCCCGGGCCGACCGAGCGTGCGAGCTGGCCATGTCCTCGGGCTCACGGCCCGCGTTCTGCACCTCCAGGGAGAAGAGGCCCCAACTGAGCTGGATCTCCCCCAGCTCGGCCAGGCGCATCGCCCACCGGGAGGTCTGGTAGCACCACGGACAGATGGGATCGAAGTAGAAGCGGACGAGCTCAGCCATGGGGGTTCCCTTCCCCGGATCGCCCGAAGGGACCCCGCGGGGACGACCCCGAGACGACCTGGAGACCTGAGCCGAGGAGGCGCAGAGCACGCTCGTCACGTTCAGGGGATGGGGACCAACAGGTGCTCGGCCACCGCCTCGAGACCTCCTCCCCGCTCGGCGACCTCCCGTTGCCTACGTGACCCGCTGCCTTGGCCGAGCTGGCGAGACACCAGCGTGGAGATCTCGTCCCACTCGCCGTGTTCCTCCAGGTCGTCCCGCAGGGTCCCGAGCAGGCACTCGACCAACTCGGCCGCCGGAACGGGTCGGGGTCCGTCGGGGTCGACCAGTGCGGCGTCCAGGCCGTGGCGTGACGCCTGCCAGCGGGCAGCCCGCAGCACCTCGGGACGGATGTGGGTGAGCGGCTCGTCCCGCCCGAGCTGGGCGTGTGTGGTGCGAACCAGCGACCGGGTCAGACCGGCCAGCATGACGGCCTCGTCGACGGTCGGGCACACGTCGGCGATGCGGAACTCGAGGGTCGGATAGCGGGCAGAGGGACGCACGTCCCAGTAGAGGGCCCCCATGTCGCGCATGACGCCGGTGGCGAGGAGGTCGGCGGCCACCGTGTCGAACGCCGCTCGGGACCCGAGCGGCAGCGGCGTCCCCGTCGTCGGCCAACGATCGAAGACAGGGATGCGAAAGCTGGCGTAGCCGGTGTCCTCGCCTTGCCAGAACGGCGAGTTCGCGCACAAGGCGAGCAACACCGCGAGCCACGGCCGGGTCCGGTCCATGACCTGCACGGCCTCGTCCGGATCGGTCACCCCCACGTGCACGTGGCACGCGCACACCTGCTGCTCCCGGGCGAGCTGGCGGTAGTCGTCGGCCAGCTGCTGGTACCGGGGCTTGGGCGTGACGCCGTGGTCCTGCCAGGGCGAGAACGGGTGCGTGCCCGACGCCATGATCCTCCTGCCCTGGGCCTGTGCAGCGGCGACGAGCCCGGTGCGCAGCCGTGTCAGCTCGAGGCGCACGTCGTCGAGCGTGTCGCACACGCCGGTCTCCACTTCGATCTGGGGGTCGAGCAGCTCGGCCTGCACCTGTTCACCGAGGACCCGTCGGGCCGAGCCCAACACGCTGCGCACCGCCGAGCGCAGGGCCAGCGATTCCCCGTCGACGATGTGGAACTCCTCCTCGACGCCCACGGTGAAGTTTTCGGTCGGCACCCGCCCGTTCTTCCCCGCGAGCGCCCCGGCTACTGCCGGGGACGCTCCTTGGTCGGTTCCGGGGTCGGCCGCCTACGCTCTGGCGCAGTGAGCATCCATGTCGTGCGCCACGCCAAGGCGGGTGAGCGGTCAGAGTGGGAGGGTCCCGACGAGCTGCGCCCGCTCTCGAAGAAGGGGGCCGGCCAGGCCAGGGCGCTGACCGACGTGCTGGTCGGGTGCCCGGTCAAGCGCATCCTCTCCAGCCGCTACCGACGCTGCACCCAGACCGTGGAACCGTTGGCCGCCAGCGTGGGCATCGACGTCGAGACCCACCCCGCCCTGGCCGAGGAAGCCGACCCGGACCAGACCTGGAAGCTGCTGGAGGAGCTGGCCGGCGTCGAGGCGGTCGTGTGCACCCATGGCAACCTCATCGGGCCCATCCTCGACCGCCTCCATCGCTGCGGGGCCGAGCTGGTGACCGACCGGTGGACGTGCAAGAAGGGCTCGGTGTGGACCATCGACGTCGGCGCCGACGGCGACTTCGCCCAGGCTCGCTACTCTCCGCCGCCGGCCTGAGCTGGCGGAGCTGGGGGGGCGGGCATCGGATCGCCCGAGGCGATGGAGGCCAGGAACTCCTCCATGGCTTGGCGCAGGGCTGGCGGCGGATCGCTGGCCAGAGCGGCAGTGAAGGCGTCGGCGGCGCGAGCGTCGTCGCCCTCCAGGCGCAGGGACAGGCCCAGGTAGAACAACGCCCGGGCGTTGTCGGCGTCGAGGGCCAGGGCCCGTTCGATCGAGACCCGGCCCTGCTCGCTCAGCGCCGGGCGCCGGGTGGAAAAGCCCAGCGACACCAGCAACAGGCCCCGCTCGCTGAGCGCCTCGAGGTTCTCGGGGTCGTCGGCGAGCACCTCGTCGTAGATCCGCAACGCCTCGGTCACGTCACCCTCGTTGACCAGCGCGGCGGCCTGGGCGAGCTGGCCCGATGTGGTCTCGCGGATGTCGCCCGAGACCGTCTCACCCGGCTGGCGCGTGCCCGAGAACGACGCCACCGACAGGCCGGCGGTGGCCGCCATGGCCACCACCACGAACCCGGCCACGAGCCGGCGACCCCGCCGTCCCGGCGTGCTCGTGACGGTGACCGGTACCCGATGCTCCTCGATGGCCCGCAGCACCTCGGCCGCCCGGGCGGTGTAGTCGTCCTTGAGTGCCTGGTAGTCGGCGTCGTGGAGGTCGCCGGCGGCCCGCTCGGCGTCGAGGTCCTCCAGGGAGCGCAAGAGGAACTCTCGCTCCTCCTCCAGCTCGGCCCGGGCATCGGGATCGAGATGGGCAGGGGCGCCGGGGTGGCTCACTGCTCGCCCCCCAGGGCCTCGGCTACCCGACGGCGGTCGTCGTCGCTCACCTCCGGAGTGGGTGCGGCCCTCCAGCGCCGGAAGACCATGACCAGGCCGGCCACGGCCACCACCAGGCCGGCCACGGGCAGGACCCACACCAGAGAACCGAGCCCGGACCGGGGCGGCGTCAACAGCAGCGAGTCGGGATACTGGCCGTCGATGTAGGCCAGGATCTCCTCGTCGTCCTCGCCCTGGTCGACCCGACGCCGGATCTCGGCGCGGATGGCTTCGGCCGCCGGCGCGTTGGAGTCGCGCACCGACTGTCCCTGACACGTCGGGCACCGCAACTGCCTCGACAGCGCCTCGGCCCGCTCCGCGCTGGTCGGCGGGCCGCTGTCGCCGGTGACGCCCACCACCAGCGCCCCGGCCAGCACCAGGGCCAGGGCCAGCCACCCGAGCCGTTGACGACCGTTCACCCGCGCCCCGTGGGGTCGACCTGGGCCTGGGCCAGGAGGTTCTCCAACCTCTCGTAGTCGACACCGCCCGTGACCTTGGCCCGCACGGTGCCGTCGGGGCCGACGAGGAACGACTCCGGCACCCCGGTGACGCCCCACTCCAGGGCGACCCGGCCCACCGGGTCGTCGAGGACGGGCCAGCTCCCACCCTGCTGCTCGAAGAACCGACGCACATCGTCGGCGTCGTCGCTGAAGACCACGCTGACCACCCGGGCGTCGCCGGCCTCGGCGTGGGCCGCGCTGAAGCGGAGCAGGTCGGGGTGTTCGGCCTGGCAGGGGACGCACCAGGTGGCGAAGAAGTTGACCAGCACCCAGCGTCCCGCCTGGGAGCTCAACTCGAAGTCGCCGGGGCCGCTCAGCAGTGAGGGCCCGGCCAGTTCGGGCGCGGGGCGCCCCAGCAGCGGGCTCTCGCCCAGGCGACGACCCGAGGAGCTGGCCGTGGCCAGGACGGCGACCAGCAGCACGGCCACCAGGCCCAGCCCGATGGCGGTGTTGCGGGCGGTGTGGCGGGTGTGGCCGGCGCCGGGCTCGGTAGCGCCGGGCCCGCTACCGGCGGGCCCGCTACCGCCGGGCCCGGCCGCTGACGTCGTGGCCTGTTGCCCGGTCGACGTCTCGGTCACGGGCTCCCCACCGTGGCCGGAGCAGGGGACGGTGCGTCGGCCGAGTCGTCGTCGTCGGCGTCCCGGCCGGCGACCCGATCGGCGCCGTCCCGGCCAGCTCGGTCGTCGTCGGCTGGGTGGTCGTCCTCGTGGCCTGCGCCCGTCTCCGGCGCCGCCGGTCGCCGACGGCGCTCCCCGGGCCAGGCGGCCAGCACCGTGCCCAAGGCCATGAGCCCGCCGCCGATCCACAGCCAGACCACCATGGGCTGGACGATCACCCCGATGACGGCGGGGTCGTCCGCCTGGTCGGGCCCGGCCACCAGGGTGAGGTAGACGTCCTCGGTCAGCCCCGTGCGTACCGAGGGCGTGCCGATGGTCTGGGTGGCGTTGGGGAACTGGTTGAGCGCCGGCTCGTAGACCTGCCCGCCGTCGATGGCCACCCGGGCGCTGAACACCGTCTTCTGGCTGCTACGGACCGGCTCGTTCATGCCCAGGTAGGTGACCGTGTGGCCGGCGAGGGTGGCCGACTCCCCGGGGGCGAGGCGCACCTCGTCACTGGCGGCGTAGGAGGAGGCGGCGGCGAAGGCCACGGCCACGGCCACCACCCCGAGGTGCACCACCATCCCGCCGTTGGTGCGCCCGATGACTCCGGCGAGCACCGAACCACCCCGCCGGCGCGAGGCCCGGGCGGCCAGCAGCACCTGACGCAGGGCGGCGGCAGCGGCGAATGCCCCGAGGCCGAAGGCCACCAGCGGGGCCAGGCCCCGGGCACCGAGGAGCACGGCCACCACCACCGTCGCCGTGCCGGCCCACGCCGGCCACTGCAGCCTCGTGCGCAGCAGCTCGCCCGACGCCTTGCGCCACGGGAGCACCGGCGCGATGGCCATGAGGAACAGCAGCACCATGCCGAGCGGCATCGTCATGCGGTTGAAGTAGGGGGTGCCCACCGAGATGCGGTCGTCGTTGACGGCTTCGACCAGCAGGGGGAACACCGTGCCCAACAGGACCACGAAGGCGAAGGCGGCGAACACCACGTTGTTGGCCAGGAACGCTCCCTCTCGCGACAAGGGCGAGTCGATGTGCCCCGGCGCCCGCAGGCGATCTCCCCGCCAGCCGATGAGACCGAGGGAGACGGCCACGACCGCCCCGAAGAAGCCCAGCAGCCAGGGCCCGATGGGTGACTCGGTGAAGGAGTGCACCGAGTCGAGCACCCCCGAGCGGGTGAGGAAGGTGCCCAGGATGGTCAGAGAGAAGGTGGCGACGAGCAGCGACAGGTTCCAGACCCGCAGCATCCCCCGGCGCTGCTGGATCATCACCGAGTGCAGGTAGGCCGTGCCCGTCAGCCAGGGCAGGAACGAGGCGTTCTCCACCGGATCCCAGGCCCAGAAGCCTCCCCAGCCCAGCACCTCGTAGGACCACCACGCCCCCAGCACGATGCCGGCGGTCAGAAAGCCCCAGGCCACCAGGGTCCAGCGCCGGGTGGCGGCCAGCCAGCCCTCCCCCACCCGACCGGTGACCAGGGCGGCCACCGCGAAGGCGAAGGGCACGGTGAAGCCCACGTAGCCCAGGTAGAGCATGGGTGGGTGGATGGCCATGAGGGGGTGGTTCTGCAGCAGGGGGTTGGGCCCGGGGCCGTCGGCCGGGATGGCGCCGGCCATTGTGGTGAAGGGGTCGGCGGGGCCGAGCATGAGGGCGAAGAAGAACGCGGCCACGGCGAAGATGGTCAAGGTGGCCCAGGCCACCAGCGGATCATGGGCCCGGTCGGCGAAGCGGCGCACCACCGCGGCCAGGAAGCCGGCCAACACCAGGGCCCAGAGGATGATCGACCCTTCCAGGGCAGACCACATCGAAGCGACGGTGTAGAGCAGTGGGGTCGAGCGGCTCCCGTTGTCGGCCACGTACTGGAGGGAGAAGTCGTGGGTGACCAGGGCGATCTGCATGGCCACCGTGGCCAACAGCGCCCCACCCAGCACCAGCCAGGCGAACGAGCGACCCAGCCACAACAGCCCGAGCCCGCTGTCGCGGTCCTGGCCGGTCCGGCTGCGCTGACGGAGGCCGGCGGCCAGGGTGAGCACACCGAGCACCGAGGCCACGAAGCCCAGCATCACCCCGGCGCTGCCCAGGGCCGCGCTCACTGCGGGCACCCCTGGGTCTCGGCCAGGGCGAGGCGGTCGGCCTCCTCGGTGCGGTACTCCGAGGTGTGCTTGACCAGGATCCGGTCGCTGGCGTAGGTGTCGCCGGACGGGGCGAAGCCACCCTCGAGGACGACGGGGATGCCGTCGGCGAACAGCTCGGGGGGTGCACCCTGGTGGCGCACACCGACAACCGCGCAGGCGAACTCGACCTGGAAGGCCACCTCGTCGCCCGACTGGCGCACCGACCCGGGCACCACCGTGCCTTGCAGGCGGAAGCGGTCGTCGCCCAGCTCGGCCCGGCGGGCCAGGGCCTCGTCGGCGTTGTAGAAGTAGGTGGTGGCCTCGCCCAGGCCCTGCAGGACCAAGAAGGCCAGGGCACCGCAGATCAAGGCGATGACGATCCCCAGCCGGAGCCGGGTGGGGTCGTAGCGACGGCCGGCTGCCTGGACGCCCGCCGCAGCCCCGGCGGGCTCCGTCGTGTCGGGGGCCTCGGGCCCGTTCACCTGCGCTCCTCTCTCGCCAGGGGTACCGTCGCCCGCTCGGGCGCCGAGCGGGCCAGTGTGCGCCCCCGGCGCAGTATCCGCAGGGCGTAGGCGCCCAGCGTCACCACGGTGACGCCGTAGCCGGCGGCGACGTAGGGGTCCATCACACCACCGCCGCCTCTCGCCTGCGCTCGACGATGGCCTGGGCCAGGGTGGCCTCCTCGGCCTCGTCCTCGAGGCGGGCGACGCGGACCCGCTGCGCCAGCAGCCAGGCGTAGACCAGGGTCATGGCCAACAGGCCGAGCAGCATGGCCCCGATGAACGCCCCGTCGAGATCGTTGCCGGGATCGATCTGGGCCATCGAGCGACCCTGGTGCAGGGTGCGCCACCACGTCACCGCGAAGTGGTTGAGGGGCACCACGGTGACGGCGAGGAGCGCGGTCACCGCCGAGCGGCGGGCCCGGACGTCGGGTGAGGCCGGCACCCGGCGCAGCGCGAGGTAGCCCAGGTACAGCGCCAGCATCAGGGCGCTGAGGGTCAGGCGGGCGTCCCAGACCCACCACACGCCCCAGGTGGCGCGGCCCCAGATGCTGCCGGTGGCCAGGGTGAGGGCGGTGAAGACCACGCCGATCTCCGCCGAGGCGCCCGCCACCCGGTCCCAGTGGCCCGAGCGGGTGCGGGGCCACAGCCACAGCACGCTGGCCAGGGCGGTCATCCCGAAGGCGATGTACGACGCCCAGGCCACGCCCGGGTGGATGGCGATGAGTCGGGAGTAGTCGCCCTGCTCCACGGTGGCGGGCAGGGTCAGGCCCAGCACCAACGTGGCTCCCAGCGCCACCATGGCGGCCAGGCCGAGGCTCAGGGTGAGGGGCCCACCGCTCGTGGGCCCGATGGGTCCCGGCCCGCTCGGGTCGCCGGTCGAGCGGTCCTTCTCTGCGATGTCGGATGTCGAGGTCTCGGTCGTCACTGCTCCTCCATCAGGGGCCCGAAAGCCACCACGCCAAAGGCTACGTAGACCACGGCGAACACGCTCAACAGGGCGAGCCAGTCGCCTGACGCCACGTCGAGGCCTCCTGTGCCCAGCGCCGCCTCCGACGCCCTGGTGGCGGCGATGAGCACCGGCGCCACCGCCGGTAGGAGCAGCAGCGGCAGCAACGTCTCTCGCACCCGCGAACCCGCGGCCAAGGCCCCGTAGAGGGTACCGGCGGCAGCCAGCCCCATGGTGGCGGCCACGGCGGTGGCCGCCAGCGTGGCCCAACCCGACGGGTCCACTCCGTAGAGCACGACGACCCCGACGCCGAGCAGGAGCTCGAGGGCCAGGAGTTGCACGACGACGGCGCCGGCCTTGCCCAGGAAGATGCCGGCGGGATCGAGGCCCGACAGGCGCAGGGCATCACCCGTACCCTCGGCCGACTCCACCGTCTGGGCCCGCTGGACGGCCAGCAGGGCCGACAACAGCACCGCCACCCAGAACAACCCGGCCGCGGCCCGGGTCAGCACGCCCCGGTCGGGATCGAGGGCGAAGGCGAACAGCACCAGCACCAGCAGGGCGAAGGGCGCAACCTGGTTGGTGGCCACACGCGAGCGGACCTCGATGCGCAGGTCCTTGCCCGCCACCAACAGGGCGTCACGCCACATGGACGGGTTCCGGCTGCGAGGGACCCTCAACGATGTCGCTCACGCAGGCCCCGTCGTCGACCATGCGCCCTCCGGCCACGGTCACCGAGCGGGTGGCCAGCGCCGCGGCGCGGTCCAGCTCGTGGCTGGCCAGCACGACGGTGGCGCCGGCGGCGGTGACCTGCCTGACCAGGTCGTCGAGCACGTCTCGACCGGCGGCGTCGAGCCCGGCGTGGGGCTCGTCGAGGAGCCACAGCTCGGGTGAGCGGGCGACCAGGACGGCCAGCGCGCTCCGCCGGCGCTGCCCGGCCGACAGCCGAGCGGCCGGGACACCGGCCAGGCGGCCGTCGAGCCCGAGACGGGCCATGGCGCCGGCCAGGTCGGGCGTGGGCGACCGGGCGGCCCGGGACCAGAAGCGCAGGTTGTCGGCCACGGTGAGGTCGTCGTAGAGGGCGGCGCTGTGGCCCAGCAGCCCCACTCGGCGCCGCACCGCCCGCCGGTCGCGGCGGAGGTCGCAGCCGAGCACCTGGGCCTCTCCCCCGACCACCGGGACCAGCCCGGCCAGGGCCCGCAGCAGCGTCGTCTTGCCCGCTCCGTTGGCCCCCCGCACCAGCAGCGTCTCACCCTTGGGGACCACGAGATCGACGCCGGCGAGGGCGGGGAAGCGCCCGAGCAGACAGACGGCGGAGCGGAGTCGGACAACGTCGTCCATGGTCGCCCGCCACGGTACCGGGGGGTCCTGCGGACCAGGTAGTTGCCAGCGCCGCCGGCCAGGTGGCCCGACCGGTCGGGACCGCCGGGGACCCGGTAGCTTCCCCTTCGTGCCAGGCTTCTATCGGGTCATCGGCGCGCTGGGGCGGGTGCTGATCGCCGCCGGCGTCGTGGTCCTGCTCTTCGTCGTCTACCAGCTCTGGGGCACGGGCCTGCGGGAGGCCCAGGCCCAGGACGCCTTGACCGAGGCGTTCACCCAGGCGGCGGCGGTGCCTGCCCAGCCTGTGGACCCCGCGGAGCCGGCCGAGGTCCCCGCACCCCTGCCCCCGCCCCCGGGCGAGGCCGTGGCCGTCATCCGCATCCCCAGGATCGGCGTGGAGAAGGTGGTGGTGGAGGGCGTGGGGCTGACCGACCTGAAGAAGGGGCCGGGCCACTACCCCGACACGCCCATGCCCGGCCAGCCCGGCAATGCCGCCATCGCCGGCCACCGCACCACCTACGGCGCCCCGTTCTTCGAGCTCGACCAACTCGGGACGGGCGATGAGATCCTGGTCCGCACCCTCCAGGGCCAGTTCCGCTACGTGGTCGACGCGACGTCGGTGGTGGCCCCCACCCAGGTCGAGGTGCTCGACCCCACCGAGGAGGACCGACTCACCCTGACCACCTGCAACCCCCGCTACAGCGCCGCCCAGCGGCTCATCGTCTCGGCGGTGCTGATGGGTGAGCCGGCCCCCGCGCCCGAGCCCACGCCAGCCCTGCCCCCGCCACCCGAGGCGACGACGCCCGACCCGGTGGCCCTCGAGGGCGGGGCGCTCACGGGCGACCCCACGGCCCGGGTCCCGGCTGTGCTGTGGGGTCTGTTGGCCGCCGCCGTGTGGCTGGCCACCTCCTTCATCGCCCGGACCTGGCGGCGCTGGCCCGCCTACCTCGTGGGCGTGCCCGTGGTGCTCGTCGCGCTGTTCGTCTGCTTCGAGCAGGTCGCCCGCCTGTTCCCCGCCAACATCTGATCAGCGAGGCCCGTCGAGTGCGAGACCCGGCGAAACTGCTCTCAGCCGTTCACGTAGGCCTGGCCGATGAGGTAGGCCATCACCGCGCTGGCCAGGCCGATGTCGACCAGCACGGCCAGCACCCGGGCCCGACGCACGGGGTCGGCGAAGCGGAACCAGCCCACGATCAGGTAGAAACCGAGCGGGATCGTTCCCCCGACGTAGTGGATGTAGAGCTGGACCACACCCATCCCCTGGTCCAGCAACTTGATGCCGAGCAGGGCCTGGACGATCAAGAAGACCTGGCTGAGCGCCACGAGCACCTGGGCGCTGCGGTCGAAGGGGCGCCGCTTGACCGCCAGCCACGTCAACCACCCGCCGGCGACGAGCAACGAGACCACCACCAGCCCGCCGTTGAGCTGGTGCACCGACGACGGGACGATGAAGTTGTCGATCTTGCCCCCGCCTAGGCCGCGGCCCTGCTGGGCGATCAGGCTGAGCACATCCATCGGTCTTCCTCTCGTGCTCCGGTCCGGGCGACCCGGTCGGTCCCCGGGGGCGGAGCTCCGGCGGAGCCGACGCCCCACGTTCCCACAGCGACGTCCGCTGGGGCACATCACTGCCCCGCTTTCCCCTTATACCCTGGGGGGGTATACTGCTGACCAGAAGTTCCACGACGGTGCGATGGCGGACTTGTGGGCAGGACGGAGGAGAGCCATGGCGACGACGGTCATCATCCCGAGACGGGTGCGAGCCGGCCGGCTCGGAGCCGGGCGATGAGCGTGGGCCCCTTCGGGACTGCCCTGGTCGTGGTCCTGGCTACGGGCATCGCCGTCCTGGCCACCCGGTGGCTGCCTCGGGCCGACGGTCCGCCACCCACTGCTCCCGAGCGGATCCCGTTCCTCGGCGGTGGCGTTCCCGAGGTCCACGCCTGGAGCCGCTTCCACATCCGCTACTACGCCATGGCCCTGCTCTTCCTCGCCTTCGACATGGAGATGGTCTTCATGTACCCCTGGGCGGTGGTCTTCGCCGCCGAGGGGGCGATCGCCCTGATGGAGATGCTGATGTTCATCACCATCCTCCTCCTCGGCATCCTCTACGCCTGGCGCGAGGGCGCGCTGTCGTGGGCCTCCTGACCTCCGCCGCCAGCCGGGCCGAGGTCCCCGTCTTCCCCGTGGTGGGCGCGGGGGGACGGGAGGCGGCCGAGGCCCTGTGGCTGCTTCCCGGCGTGCGCATGGTCGACACCCCCCGGGCCGCCGCCGTCCTCGTCGTGATCGGGCGCCTGACCCGGGCGCTGCTGCAGCCCGTCCTCCTGGTCCACGACCAGATGCCCGGACCGAGGGCGACGCTGTGGTGGCCGGTGGACGGCCGCCCGGCCGACGACGGCACCGACGGGGACGAGGGCCTGCTGGCCGCCCTGCCCGACGTGGTCACCACCACGGCCGGCGACGCCGCCGGGCTGCGGGCGGTCTTCGCCGACCTGCTCGCCGGGCGGCGACCCTGGGGCCCGCCCGCGCTGGCCGACATCGAGTCACCCCGGTGGAGGGGCGTCGGTCCCTACGGTCACGGCGGCGAGGGGATGATGGGCGGCGTCCCCTACGGGCGACCGTTCGCCGAGATGGCGCAGGACCCCGACGGCCTCATGCTCGACCAGCTCCCGCTCCAGATCGGACCGCTGTTCCCGGCGTTGCCCCCCGGCCTGGTCCTGCACCTGGGCCTCCAGGGTGACGTGATCCGGGGCGTCACCCTCGGCGACAACCCCTACCGGTCCTGGCCGGGTGACCCGCCCGTCGGGCCCCTGGACAGCGTGCCCTTCCTCGACGCCCGCACCTCGCCCACCACCGTGGCCGCCCTGGAGGTGGCCCGGGCCCGCCACCACCTCCGCTGGCTGGCCCGGACGTTGCGGTTGCACGGTTTGGACGCCCGGGGCCGACGGATCGCGGCCCTGGCCGGCGGGCTCTCGGCCACCGACCGCCCGGCGGTGGAGGCCCTGGCCCGGCGCCTGGGACGCGACCGGGGCCTGGCCGGGGCGACCGCCGGCGTGGGGGTGGCCGACCAGGCGACGCTGGAGCCGCTGGGGATCGAGCTGGCCGGCGGGCCCGTGGCCCGCGCCGCCGGTGTGGCCATCGACGCCCGCACCGACGACCCCGCCTACGCCGGCCTCGACTTCGAGCCGGTCGTGCACCACGGGGGCGACGCCCGGGCCCGGCTGCGCCAGCGGGTGGCCGAGGCGGCCCAGGCCCTGGCCCTGGCCGAGCGGGCCGGCGACGCCGTGCGCAGCCCGGGCCCGCCGGTGGAGGGGCCCCGAGGGCCTCTGGCCCCAGGGCGGACCATGCCGTCGAGCTCGCTCATCCACCTGCTACCGACCCTGCTCGACGGCCAGGAGTGGGGCGACGCCGTCACCACCGTGGCCAGCCTCGACCTCGACCTCGAGGAGGCCGCCGTGGACCAGTCGGCCACGGCGTGGCCACAGACGCCGACCGGGACGTCGACGGCATCGACGAGGACGCCGTGAGCTGGTCGGATCCTCTGCCCGCGGTGCTGCTCGTGGGGGCCGTGCTCGTCGCCGGGGCCTACGCCACCTCGGTGCTCGACACCGCAGCCGCCCACCTGGTCGCCGGGCGGCGCCTACGCCTGGGCGAGCTGGTGCTCGGGCCCTGGCGTGAGGCGGCCCTGCTGGCCCACATGCGTCGCTCCACCACCGAGCGCCCCGACGTCCAGACCTGGGCGCTGGCCCCCGCCCTGCTCGCGGGGATGGCCGCCGTGGCGGTGGCCACCGTCCCCCTCGCCCCCGGGGTGGCCGTGGCCGACGTGGCCGACGGCATCGTGTTGTTCGGGGCGGCCATGGCCCTGGTCATGGTGGGCGTCTACCTGCACGGCTGGTCGTCCAACTCCGTGTTCCCCCTCGTGGGGGGCTACCGCTTCGTCGCCCTGGCCCTGTCCTACGAGATGCCCCTGGCCCTGGTCCTCATCGCCGCCGCCCTGCCCGCCGAGTCGCTGTCGGTGGGCGCCATCGTGGAGTCCCAGCAGGGGCTGTGGAACGTCGTGCGCCAACCCCTGGGCCTCCCCCTGTTCCTGGTGGCCGGCATGGGCCTGGCCTCCTGGGGGCCGCTGGGGATGTCCGACGGCACCGACCTGGCCGGGGGCACCAGCGCCGAGAGCTCCGGTGGCGCCCGCCTGGTGTGGGCCCTGGCCCGGCGCTTCGTCCTCGTCGCCGTGGCCGTGACCGGCGCGGCCGTCTTCCTCGGCGGTTGGCACGGTCCGGTCCTGGCCGGCGGGCTGTGGATGGCCCTCAAGACCCTCGTCCTGCTCGCCGTTCTGGTCGGCGTGGGCCACCGGGTGGCCCGCATCCGCCTGGAGCGCTTCGTGGTGGTGGCCTGGGCCGTGCTCATCCCCCTCGCCCTGATCGACGTCTTCGTCTCGGGAGCCCTGGTCCTGTGAGCCGCCCGGAGCTGGCCGGCGTGGCCATGTGGATCCTCGGCGGGAGCAGCGTCGTCGCCGCCTGGCGGGTGTTCCGCACCGACTCGATGGTACGGGCGGCCTACTGGCTCCTGGCCTCCTTCGTTGCCGTGGGGATGGTGATGGTGCTGCTCCAGGCTCGCTTCCTCGGGCTGGTGCTGGTGCTCATGATGGCCGGTGAGATGACGATCATGGCCGCCTTCATGGTCATGTTCATGATGAACCCGGCCGGTCTCAACCCCATGTCGATGGTCCACCAGCACACCACGGCCAAGGTCGCCGGCGTGGTCGCCTTCGCCGGCCTGGCCTTTGTGGGTGTGGCCGCCGACTTCCCCGACCGCCCCGTCGACGCCGCGTCGGAACCGACGGCCGAGCTGGGCGAGGAGCTGCTCGGGGACTCGATGCTCATCTTCGAGACCGCCGGCGTGACCCTGCTCGCCACCATGATCGGGGCCATCGCCATCGCCGGGAAGCGGGGCCGCTTCGGCAACGCCCAGGAGGGCTCGGCCCCACCTCCGGTCGACCCCGATGCCCCGGCCGGGCCCGATGCCCGCCCGTCACCCATGCACGGCGGCCATGGCGGGATGCACCACTGATGGAGCTCCAGCTCCTGCTCGTGGTCAGCGCCGCCCTCTTCGGCATCGGCGTCTACGGGGCCCTGTCCCAGCAGACCTTCGTCATGATCATGATGGGCATCGAGCTCATGTTGAACGGGGCCATGCTCGCCGCCGTGGCCCTGTGGGCCATGAGCGGCGCCGGCGCCCCCAAGGGCCAGCTGCTCACCGTCATCGTCATGACCGTCATGGCCGTGGAGGCGGCGCTGGGCTTCGCCCTCGTCATCGGGATCTTCCGCACCCGCCAGGCCGACATGACCGAGATGTTGGAACAGCTCAAGGGCTGAGGGGCCGCTGACGTGGCCTGGTTGTTGGTCCTCGTGCCCCTGGCGGGTGCCGCCGTGGTCGTCGGCGCCCGCCGGCAAACCCGCCTGCTGTTGCCCCTCGCCGTCGCCGGGGCCACCGCCTCGCTGGCGGTGGGGATCTGGGCCGCAGCCGCCCAGCCTGGCGCCGCCTGGCGCTGGGGCGAGCACCTGGCGCTGGGGCTGGCGGTGGAGGGGCTGGCCCGGGTGATGGTCGTGCTCGTGCCGGCCATCGCCCTGCCGGTGATCGCCTACGCCGGGGCCAGCCTGGGCCGCGACGCCGGGCTCACCCGCCTGCTCAGCATCCTGCTCGCCTTCGTCGGCGCCATGGTGGTCTTGGTCGCAGCCTCGAACCTGCTCACCCTGCTCGTCGGCTGGGAGCTCGTCGGCATGGCCTCGTGGGCTCTCGTCGCCCACGACTGGCACGATCCGCAGACGCCGCCCCTGGCCCTGCACGCCTTGCTCGCCACCCGAACCGGCGACCTGGGCCTGGTGGCCGCCGCCGGCGTCACCCTGGCCGTCACCGGCACCACCGACTACCGCACCCTCGGCGATCTCAGCGGCTGGCCCGTCCACGTGGTGGCGGCCGGGTTGCTGGTGGCTGCGGCGGCCAAGTCGGCCCAGCTCCCGTTCTCGCCCTGGCTGTTCTCGGCCATGGCCGGCCCCACCCCGGCCAGCGCCCTGCTCCACTCGGCCACCATGGTGGCCGCCGGCGCCTACGCCCTGGCCCGCACCGTGCCTCTCCTCGGCGGCGCGTCGTGGCTCGCCCCGGCGGTCGCCGGCCTGGGGCTGGCCACCGCGTTGGCCGGCGGGATGGTGGCCAGCGTCCAGACCGACCTCAAGCGGGCGCTGGCGGCGTCGACCTCGGCCCAGTACGGCCTCGTCCTGGTCGCCGTGGGCGCCGGCTCCACCGCCGCCGCCGGGACCCACCTGGTCACCCACGCCACGCTCAAGTCACTGCTGTTCCTCGGCGCCGGCGTGGCCCTCCACGCCGCCGGCACCCTCGACCTGCGCTCGCTCGGCCTGGGCCGGGCCCTGCCCTTCGTCGCCGCCACCTTCGCCGTGGGCGCCCTGGCCCTGGCCGCCGTCCCCCCATTGGGTGCGGCCCGGTCCAAGGAGGACATCCTGGCCGCGGCCGTCCACGACAGTGCCTGGCTGGGCGCCGGGGTGCTCGTCGCCTCCTTCCTCAGCGCCCTCTACGCCGGACGCCTGGCCCTGCTCGCCTTCGGCCCCGGCATTGCGGAGCATCGCGGTCGCTCTCCGGGGCGCAGCCTCGACAACGACCCGATCGAACCGCCGCCGGCGGCCGAGCGGTGGGCGTTGGGCGCCCTGGCCGCCGCCACCCTGGCCCTGTCCGCCCTGTGGCTGCCGGGCGCAGCCGAGCTGGTCGAGGGGGCCACCGGGGGCTCCCTGGTCGGCGGTGAGGCGTGGGAGCTGGCGGCCTCGCTCGCCACCGTGGCTCTCGCCGGCGGGCTGATCGCCCTGCTCTGCCTCCGGGGACGCCTGGCCACCCTCGCCCTGCCCGAGCGGGCCCGGGCCGGGGTCGCCGCCTGGCTGGGCCTGCCCGCCCTGGCCCGGCGGTCCGTGGTCGACCCCACGCTGGCGCTGGCGCAGGCCCTGGCGGCCGCCGACGACCGGGTGATCGATGCCGGCGTCCGCGCCGCCGCCCGCGTGGCCGCCGGATGCTCCCGGGCCCTGTCGTGGTGGGGCGAGCGGGGCGTCGACGGCATCGTGCGGGGCACCGCGGTCACGACCGTCCGCCTGGCCACTGCGTCCCGCCGCAGCGACGAGCGGGCCGTCGACGGGGCCGTGGAGGCCCTGGCCCGAGGGACGGGCGCCGCCGGCCGTCACAGTCGCCGGCTCCAGACCGGCCTGGCCCACCATTACTACGTGCTCGTCGCCCTTGGCCTGCTGGCGGCCCTGG
>JAHWJI010000003.1 GCA_019348495.1 Actinomycetota bacterium
GTGGGGGACCGACGAGCCGGCGGCACACGATCTCTCGTCGCTGCGGGTGCTGGGCAGCGTGGGCGAGCCCATCAACCCCGAGGCGTGGATGTGGTACCGCCAGCACATCGGCGGCGACAGGTGCCCGGTGGTCGACACCTGGTGGCAGACCGAGACCGGCGCCATCATGATCTCGCCCCTGCCGGGCGCCACCACCACCAAACCGGGCTCGGCCACCTTCCCGCTCCCCGGTATCGCCGCCGAGGTGGTCGATGACGCCGGCCAGACGGTGACGCGGGGTGGGGGCTACCTCACCCTCACCCGGCCTTGGCCGTCGATGCTGCGCGGTCTCTACGGCGACCCCGAGCGCTACCACGACACCTACTGGAGTCGCTTCGAGGGCCGCTACTTCGCCGGCGACGGCGCCCGGGTCGACGACGACGGCTACTTCTGGTTGCTGGGTCGAGTGGACGACGTGATGAACGTCTCCGGCCACCGGGTGTCGACGGTCGAGGTGGAGTCGGCCCTGGTCGACCACCCGCGTGTGGCCGAGTCGGCGGTTGTGGGGGCCAAGGACGACGTCACCGGCCAGGCCATCGTCGCCTTCGTCACCCTCAAAGGCGACCAGGAAGCCGGCGACGAGCTGGGCCAAGAGCTGCGGGGCCACGTGGCCACCAAGATCGGCCCCACCGCCAGGCCCAAGACGGTGATCTTCACCGACGACCTGCCCAAGACCCGCAGCGGCAAGATCATGCGCCGGCTGCTGCGTGACGTGGCCGAGGGGCGTGACCTGGGCGACACCACCACGCTGGCCGATCCCTCCGTGGTGGAGGAGATCCGCCGGCGAGCCACCGAGGCGCCCACCGAGGACTGAGCCGGTGGCGTCTTGCGCGAACGACCTCGTGCCGAGGGTCAGGAATCGGCGCCCAGCTTGTCCCGAGCCTGGTTGAGCTGGGCCCGCAGCTCGACGTCCTCGTCACCGAGGTCGACGATCCAGCGGTCCAAGGCGTCGACGGCCAGGCGTTCGGGGGCCTCGGAGCCGTCGGTGGTCTGCGGTCGGCTGGCCCGGGCCACCGGGCTGTCGGAGGGCGCACCCTCGTCCATGGTCCCCGTCTTGCGCTTGGAGAAGGCGATGGCCGCCAGCAGGACCACCAGCGCCAGCCCGGCCACGGTGTAGCGCACGCCGTTGTTGTCCTGCAGGTTGATGACCGCCGGCAGGATCAGCAGCGACACCAGGTTCATCACCTTGATGAGCGGGTTGAGGGCGGGGCCAGCGGTGTCCTTGAAGGGGTCGCCGACGGTGTCACCGATGACGGCGGCCTTGTGGGCCTCTGAGCCCTTGCCCCCTTCGTGGCCGTCTTCGATGTACTTCTTGGCGTTGTCCCAGGCGCCGCCGGCGTTGGACAAGAAGTTGGCCATGAGCTGGCCGGTGAGGATCACCGCGGCCAGGAACGCCCCCAGGGCGAAGTAGTTGATGCCGAAGCCGATGATGACCGGGGTGAGCACGGCGAGGAGGGCCGGCGTGGTCAGCTCCCGCAGCGAGGCGGCGGTGCAGATGTCGATCACCGCGCCGTGGTCGGGCTTTTCGGTGTAGTCCATGATGCCGGGGTGCTCCCGGAACTGCTTGCGCACCTCTTGGACCACCACCGCCGCGGTGCGGCTCACCGCCCGGATGGCCAAGGAGGAGAACAAGAAGGCGACCGAGCCACCGATGAGCAGCCCGATGAACGTCGTGGGGTTGGCCACGTTGATCGAGGTCAGGGGCGACTCGAACAGCTCTGACCCCTCGAGGCCGAGCCCCAGCTCTCCTCCGATGGTCTCGATGAAGCTGGCGAAGAGGGCCACCGACGCGATCACGGCCGAGCCGATGGCGAAGCCCTTGGTGACGGCCTTGGTGGTGTTGCCCACGGCGTCGAGGCTCACCATGATGCGCTCGGGCTCGCCCTCGAACTCGCCCGACATCTCGGCGATGCCAGCGGCGTTGTCGGCGACCGGGCCGAAGGTGTCCTCCGACACCACCACACCGGTGGTGGCCAGCATGCCCATGCCGGTGAGCGCCACCAGGTAGAGGGAGAACTGGATGTTGCCACCACCGAGGACGATGGCCACGCCGAGGGCGCCGGCGATGGCCACGATCGCCCACACCGTCGACTCGAGGCCCGAGCTGATGCCCGACAGCACGGTGGTGGCCGGCCCCGTGCGGGCCGCTTCGGCGATCTCCCGGACGGGAGCGGTCTCGGTCGAGGTGAAGTACTCGGTGAGGCGGCTGACGATCTGGGCCAGGACCAGGCCGGTCACCACCGCGGCGAAGACCTTCCACCCCTCGTTGCCGTTGTCGTTGCCCACGTAGAGCAGGGCCACCGCGCCGGTGCCGATGATGGTGAGGATCCCGGCGGTGAGGAAGCCCCGGTTGATGGGGGCCATGGCGCTGCTGTCCTGGGGCGTGGCCCGCACCGCGTAGACGCCGACGATCGAGGCCAGCACACCGATGGCCCGGGCGATCACCGGGAAGATCAGACCGAGGGCGGGGTTGGCGCCGATGGACTCGAAGGCGGCCACTCCCAGGATGATGGAGGCCACCAGCGTGACCTCGTAGGATTCGAACAGGTCGGCGGCCATGCCGGCGCAGTCGCCCACGTTGTCGCCCACGTTGTCGGCGATGGTGGCTGGGTTGCGCGGGTCGTCCTCGGGGATGCCGGCCTCGACCTTGCCGACGAGGTCGGCGCCCACGTCGGCCGCCTTGGTGAAGATGCCCCCACCCACCCGCAGGAACAGCGCCAGCAGCGACCCACCGAAGCCGAAGCCGACCAGGATGGCCGAGCTGGTGTTCTGGAAGGCCATGATGATGGCGGTGGCGCCGAGCAGGCCGAGGCCCACGGTGAACATCCCGGCCACGCCCCCGGTACGAAAGGCCACCTTGAGCGCGGCCGGAAGCGATCCGGAGCGGGCTGCAGCCGCGGTGCGGACGTTGCCTCGCACCGCCAGGCCCATGCCGATGAACCCGGTGAGGCCCGACATGACGCAGCCGGCCACGAAGGCCAGGCTGCGGTACAGCCCCGACTGCAAGAAGCTGAGGGCCTCGTCGCCGTCGGGCCCGGCCACCGCCGTGGAGGTGACGAAGACGATCACCACCAGAGGGACCAAGATCACGGCGATGGTGCGGAACTGGCGGCGCAGGTACGCTCCCGCCCCCTCCTGGATGGCCTCGGCGATCTCGATCATCTTCGGGGTGCCTCGGTCGGCGGCCAGGACCCCTCGCATCAGCGAGAGGCCCACGAGCAGGGCGAGCACGGCGGTGGCGGCGGAGAAGGCCAGCCAGAACCACTCCGCACCACCCAACTCGAAGACCTGGTAGCCACCTTCCGCGGCGAGTACGCCAGGCATCGGAACGAGTGCCTCCTTGTCGCTGGTGAGGGGTCGTGGGTGAGGGGTCGCTGGTGCGGGTTGCTTCCGTGCCGGCGTGCGCGGGGTGCGCTCGCCAGCCACGGCGTTCGAAGGGCGATGAAAGCTACGTTTCGAGAGCTTGAAAAGTCAAGTCCCGGCCAGGGTCACCGACGAATCGGCGCCACGTCCGTTGCCGCCGGGGCCTGGCCCACGCATGGGGAACGTTTGCCAGGTCGTTGGCGTTGCCCACAGGGAAGATCCCTCGTGGGCCAAGGAGGAGACCGCGACCATGGCGAAGAACACCTTCAAGACCTTCGTCCTGCTGGCCGGCCTCACCGGGTTGTTGGTGGCGGTCGGTGGTTGGATCGGCAGCGCCACCGGCGCCACCATCATGCTCCTCGTCAGCTTTGCCATGGTGGCCGGCTCCTACTGGTTCTCCGACAGGCTGGCCATCAGGGCGGCCCGGGCCGTACCCGCGACCGAAGCCGAGATGCCGCAGTACTTCGCCATCGTGCGGGAGCTGAGCCAAGGCGCGGGCATGCCCATGCCCCGTCTCTACGTCACCCCCGATTTGCAGCCCAACGCCTTCGCCACCGGGCGCGACCCGCAGCACGCGGCGGTGGCCGTCACCCGTGGGATCCTCGAGATCTGCGACTGGGACGAGTTGCGGGCGGTCCTTGCCCATGAGCTCAGCCACGTGGGCAACCGCGACATCCTCATCGGCTCGGTGGCCGCGGCGATCGCTACGGCCGTCACCTACCTGGCCTACATGGCCCAGTGGGCGGCCATCTTCGGCGGCGGTGGTCGCGACGACGACAGCCCCAACCCCATCGCCCTTCTCGCCACCGCCCTGCTGGCCCCGTTGGCCGCCGGGTTGTTGCAGGCCGCCCTCAGCCGCAACCGGGAGTTCGAGGCCGACCGTAGCGGCGCCCGCCTCATCGGCACCGGCGAGCCCCTGGCCCGGGCCTTGCTCAAGTTGGAGCAGGGAGCCCGGTCCATCCCCATGGACGTCCAGCCCAGCCAAGCCCAGGCCTACATCGTCAACCCGTTGAGCGGTCGTCGCATCCAGTTCGCCAACCTGTTCCGCACCCATCCGCCCACCGAGGACCGGGTGGCCCGGCTGCGGTCCCAGGAGTGGGCCAGATAGAGCGTGGAAACCCCGCGACGTCACGGGGAGTGGCGGAGACCTGACTGCATGGTGTAGAAACCTGACGCTCATGTCGTCCGGATCATCTGCTCGTAGGCGTGCCATCGTCGTGGTGGTGCTGGTCCTGGCCTCGCTGGGCACCTCGGGCACCTGGTCGGCGGGTGCGTCGGACTGCCTGCTCGGCGTGTGCCTGGACCACGACACCACCCCCCCGACCCCATCTCCTCCGCCCCCCGGGGAATCGCCGGCGCCGGGACCGCCGCCGCAGCCGGCGCCCAAGCCCGGTGACCCCGTGGGCCCAGCGCCAGCGCCGGCCGCGGTCCCGCCCGGCCCCGGTGGCGCACCGCCCGTCCCGGGGGAGCCGCCCCCGCCCCCGCCCCTGCCCGGCGACGGTGAGGAGCCTCCGGCGGACGCCGGGCCGTTTCCCGAGAACCTGCGCCGCCTGCAGAACTCGGTGAAGCGCAGTGGCGCCAGCAACACGAAGGCCCTGATGGAGGCGCTGGCGCCGCTCGGTGACTACGGCGTCAGTCCCGAGGAGGCCGCCCTGATCGGCTTCGGTCGCTTCCCTGTGGCCGGCCAGGCCAACTACACCCACGACTGGTGGTTCCCCCGCTTCGGCCCGGGCTGGCGCCTGCACATGGGTACCGACATCTTCGCGGCCATGGGTGCCCCGGTGCGCTCACCCAGCGAGGGCAAGGTCCGCATCACCAACGGCGGCCTTGGGGGCCTGGCCGTCTACGTGGTCGAGCCCGACGGCACCTTCTGGTACCTGGCCCACCTCTCGGGATTGGCCGAGGGCCTCAGCCAGGGCACTCCCGTCACCGTGGGCCAGGTCGTCGGCTTCGTCGGCGACTCGGGCAACGCCAGGGGAGGCTCACCCCACGTCCACGCCGAGTACCACCCCCGCGGCGGGGCTGCCGTGGACCCCAAGGCCATCCTCGACCAGTTCCTGGCCGACGCCGTGGCCGAGGCGCCCGCCCTGATCCAGCGCTACGCCGACGCCGCCGGCGCCGCCGCCGGCGCCCAGCTGGACTTGCCCGGCCTGGAGCCGCCAGGACGAGCCACGGAACCCGTGGTGGAAGCGCCCCGGTCCGCCCTTTTGTGGGCGTCGGCGATGAGCCCGAGCGGTGGCGCCCTGGCCCTGGCCGAGGCCGAGGCGGCGCGCATCGCCGGCACCGTCGAGTGGGAGAGCGTCAGTCGCGGAAGTTCTTGAACTGCAGGGGCAGGTCGACCTCGGCCTCTTTGAGGGCGGCGATGACCGCCTGTAGGTCGTCACGCTTCTTGCCCGTCACCCGGACGGAGTCGGCTTGGGTCTGGGACTGGATGCCCTTGAGCCCGAGGCCCTTGATGCGCTTGTGCAGGTCCCGGGCGGTGTCGCTGGAGATCCCGGCGCGCAGTCCCGCCTCCTGGCGCACGGTCGACCCGGCCGCCTCCTCCACCCGGCCCCAGTCGAGGATCTTGAGCGACAGCTTGCGGCGGACGAACTTCTCCTCCACCACCTGACGCAGGGCAGCCAGGCGGTCCTCCGTGCCCGAGCGCAGGGTGATCTCCTCCTTGCCCAGCTCGATGTCGGACCCGGTGTTCTTGAAGTCGAAGCGGGTGGTGACCTCACGCCGGGCCTGGTCCACGGCGTTGCGCACCTCCTGCTCGTCGACCTCTGAAACCACGTCGAAGCTCGGCACTGCCCCACGCTATCGTGGCCCCTCCACGGGTCGGTACCCAAGCGGCCAAAGGGAGCAGGCTGTAAACCTGCCGGCATAGCCTACGGAGGTTCGAATCCTCCCCGGCCCACCCACTCGCCCTCGACGTCCTCACAAGAGGCGCTGCATGACGACGATGTCGAGCCAGCGCCCGAACTTGCGACCGACCTGGCGCTCGGTGCCCACCACGGCGAAGCCATGGCGGCGATGGAGCGCCATCGACGCCTGGTGGCCCCCCACGATACGGGCCATCATGGCGTGGAAGCCGTGGGCCGAGGCCACCGTCACCAACTCGGCCAGGACCAGCGAACCCACGCCCGTGCCCTGGTGACCCCGGTGCACGTACACCGAGTCCTCCACGGTGGTCCGGTAGGCGGGCCGGTCCCTGTAGGGCGACAGTGCCCCGAAGCCGACCACCTGACCGTCCTCGGCGGTGGCCACGACCACGGCGTGGGCGCCCGAACGGTGAGCCAGCCACTCCTGCTGCTCGCGCCGGCTCCGGGGCACCAGGTCGAAGGTGGCCGTGGAGGTGGTCACCTCGAGGTTGTAGATGGCTCGGATGGGCTCGGCGTCGTCGGTTCGGGCCGGACGGACCTCCACGAGCCCAGCAGGCTACCGGTGACGCTCCGATATGCTCGGCCTCCCGCGCCCCCTTAGCTCAGTCGGTAGAGCGTTTCCATGGTAAGGAAAAGGTCGTCAGTTCGATTCTGACAGGGGGCTCAGGGACCGGAGGGTCCCCAGGACTGGGGGAGACCTCGGGCCTCGTGGCGGCGTAGCTCAGTTGGTGAGAGCACTCGGCTCATAATCGAGGGGTCGCCGGTTCGAGTCCGGCCGCCGCTACCACACATCGGATCACTTCCAGCGGGCATCATTGGAAAAGCGCAAGGAAAAGGGGAACGAACGTCATGGCCAGCGACAAGCGGGTGAAGGTGACCCTCGCCTGCGAGGTGTGCAAGCGGCGCAACTACATCACCAAGAAGAACAAGCAGAACGATCGCGAGCGGATCCAGCTGCAGAAGTACTGCCGCTGGGACCGCCGGCACACGACCCACCGGGAGACCCGATAGCCATCGATCCCACCGACGTAACCCCAGGTGTGCCGCCCGGGTCCAACTCCGCGATGAGCGAGACCCTGGAGCGCTCCCAGACCCTGGTGGCAGCCGCCCGCGAGGGTGATCGGGGCGCGTTCGAGGAGCTGGTGCGGCTCACCTCGGCCGACACCTACACCCTCGCCTTCCGGCTGATGGGCGACGAGGACGACGCTCGGGACGTGGTCCAGGAGGCCTACCTGCGGGCCTATCGCGGCATCTCGAAGTTCCGGGGCGACGCCCGCTTCACCACCTGGATGTACCGCATCACCGCCAACTGCGCGGTCACCCAACTCGAGCGGCGCAAGCGCCATCGTCACGAGGAGCTGGCCGTCGACGCCCCATTGGCCGACGGCAGCGCCGAACGAGACCCCCAGGCCCGGGCCGACGTCAGCGCGCTGCGCGACGAGCTGAGCCAGGCCCTCCAGGAGCTCCCGCCCCGCCTGCGTGCGGTCGTGGTGCTGCGCGACATCTACGACCTGCCCCACGAGGCCATCGCGGCCGAGCTGGGGATCACCGCGACGGCGGCGAAGGTTCGCCTGCACCGGGCCCGGGCCCGTTTGCGCGAGCGACTCTTCCCCGCCCCCAAGGTGACGCTGCCCACCGAGGAGGTGGGTACCTGTGCGGTGTGAGGAGCTGGCGGGGATGGTGTCGACCACGGCCGACGGAGTCGCCGTCGACGACTGGCGGGGTCGTCGCCACGTGGAGACGTGCCTACGTTGCCAGGCCGAGCTGGTGCGCTACCGCCGCTTGTTGCGCACCTTGCGCACGTTGCGGACCGATCTTTTCGATCCTGGTCCGGGGCTCGTGGCCGACGTGCTCGCCTCCCTGGAGGAGGCGGGGGAGCGCCACCTGCTGCGCTCGTTGTTGAGCGGCCACCGGGTGGCCTACGTCGGGGGGCTGGCGGTGGCCACCGCCGGGGCGGCCGGTGCGCTCGTCATCGCCTCCCGGTCACGCGGTCGCCGGGTTCCCCTCGCCGGCTGATCGTCCCACCCGCTATCCTCGTCTGCGACCCTCCCGGAGGGCAGTAGCTCAATTTGGCAGAGCACCGGTCTCCAAAACCGGCGGTTGGGGGTTCGAGTCCCTCCTGCCCTGCTGGCCCCGGCCCTCGACCTCCTCCCAGCCGACGACGACGGTAGTGGTGCGACATGGCGATGAACCGACAGACCAAGCGAATGCTGCAGCGCCAGGGTGAGCTCGGCCCCGACGGAGAACCGGCACGGGCCAAGCCCAAGCAGCAGGCCCGACCCGCCCCCCGGCCGGCCAAGGAGCGCACCAGTCCCAAGGAGTACCTGCACGAGGTCCGCACCGAGTTGCGCAAGGTGGCCTGGCCCAGTCGAGCCGAGGTCGTCCGCTACTCGGGCATCGTGCTGTTCGCGCTCGTGGTGCTCACGACCTTCATCTTCGGACTCGACTACGCCTTCGCCGAGAGCGTCTTCTTCCTCTTCGGGGGCTGATCCATGACCGACCACACACCAGACCACACACCAGACGACACCGGCGACGACACGGGCCCGGCCCACGGCATGACCGCCGGGGAGGCAGCGGCCATCCTGGGCGGAGACGGCGCCGGCGGCGCCGCAGCCGGCGAGATCCTCGCCCCTGAGGGCCGTTCCGACGCCCCGGTCGCCGAGGACCAGGTCGCCCACGCCGGCGACGACGTGGAGGTGGTCGACGCCGAGGACCTCATCGCCGAGGTCCCTCGCCGCCAGAGCCCCTACGACCGTCCGGGCGACTGGTACGTGGTCCACACCCAGTCGGGCTACGAGAACAAGGTCAAGTCCAACGTGCAGAGCCGCATCGCGTCGATGGGGATGGAGGACTCGATCTTCGAGGTGGCCATCCCCATGGAAGACGTCATCGAGTTCAAGGGTGGCAAGAAGGTCGTGGTACAGAAGAAGGTCTACCCCGGGTACCTTTACCTGCGGTGCTTCCTCGACGACCGTTCCTGGGACGTCATCCGCAACACGCCGGGGGTGACGGGGTTCGTCGGCGGTGCGGGCAAGCCCCTGCCGCTGTCGAGATCCGACGTGGAGGCCGCTCTGGCCCAGCCCGACGAGGTCGGCGGCCCGATCACGACCAGGCAGCGTCCTAGGTTGGAGTACGAGGTGGGCGAGAGCGTGCGGGTCCGCCAGGGCCCCTTCGCCGACTTCTCCGGCCAGATCGCCGACATCAACGAGGATCAGCTCAAGGTGAAGGTGCTGGTCAACATCTTCGGTCGGGAGACCCCGGTCGAGTTGGAGTTCAGCGAGATAGCCAAGCTGTAAAGAGCAAGGGAGCACATGGCAAAGAAGAGGGTGGCCACCGTGGTCAAGATCCAGATACCTGCCGGCGCGGCGACGCCCGCGCCCCCGGTGGGCACCGCGCTGGGTCCCCACGGCGTGGCGATCATGGACTTCTGCAAGGCCTACAACGCTGCCACCGAGGCCCAGCGCGGCACCATCGTCCCGGTGGAGATCACGGTGTTCGAGGACCGCTCGTTCACCTTCGTCCTCAAGACCCCGCCCACGGCCGTGCTCATCCGTGACGCGCTGGGCCTGGCGAAGGGTTCGCAGAACCCCGGGCGGGAGCAGGCCGGGACCATCACCGACGAGCAGGTCAGCGACATCGCCCGGACCAAGCTGCCCGACCTCAACGCCAACGACCTCGATGCGGCCAAGCTCCAGGTCGAGGGCACCGCCCGCTCCATGGGCATCAAGGTGGCACCATGAGCCCCCCCGGCAAGCGCTACCGCGACGCTGCCCGTCGGTTCGACCCCGAGCGACTCCACAGCCCGCTCGAGGCGGTCGAGTTGGCCAAGCGACTGGCCACGGCCCGCTTCGACGAGACCATCGAGGTGGCGGTGCAACTCGGGGTCGACCCCCGCAAACCCGACCAGCAGGTGCGTGGCACCGTCTCCCTGCCTGCGGGCACCGGCAAGGAGGTGCGGGTGGCGGTGTTCGCCACCGGTGAGGCCGCCGCCGAGGCCCGGGCCGCCGGCGCCGATCTGGTCGGCGCCGACGACCTCATCGCCCAGGTCCAGGCAGGGATGCTCGATTTCGACGTGGCCATCGCCACGCCGGATCAGATGGCCCAGGTGGCCCGCCTGGGCCGCACCCTGGGCCCCCGGGGCCTGATGCCCAACCCCAAGACCGGCACGGTGACCACCGACGTGGCCCGGGCCGTGGAGGAGTTCAAGGCCGGGCGGGTCGAGTACCGCACCGAGCGCCAGGGCGCCAACGTGCACGTGCCCATCGGACGGGCGAGCTTCAGCACCGATGCGCTCATGGCCAACTTCGCCGCCCTGGTGGACGAGCTCCACCGGGTCAAGCCGGCATCGTCGAAGGGGCGCTACATCAGGCGGGTGAGCGTGTCATCGACGATGGGACCCGGCATAAGGGTCGACCCCGCCCTGGTCCAGGCCGGCGCCCTGGCCCCTGCCTAGCGCCCGGCCGCCCGGTGCCCGCTACGCCTCGGCGAGCGGAGTGAGCTGCTATGGTGGCACCACAACTCGACTCTGCTCGCCGCAGACCTCCGGTGCGCGCCCAGCGCGTAAACGGGATGCTTCCCGTACCTGACGAGGCGAACTCCACGTTCCCGGGGTTCGCGTCGGCGCGAGCCCCGATGGCGTTTTTGAGGACGTGATGGACGATCCCAGGCCGGAGAAGGTGGCGGTGGTCGAGGAGGTTCGCGGACGGCTGTCGGCGTCGGGTGCCACCATCTTGACCGAGTACCGCGGCCTGAAGGTCGCCGAGCTGGCCCAGCTCCGCCGCAACGTGGGCCAGGCGGGGGGCGACTACCGCGTCTACAAGAACACCTTGGTACGACGGGCCGCCCAGTCGCTCGAGCTGGAGGGCCTCGAGTCCCTCCTGACCGGCCCCACCGCCCTGGCCTTTGTCACCGGCGATCCCGTCGAGGTGGCCAAGGTGTTGCGCGACTACGCCCGCGTCCATCCCGCCCTGGTGGTCAAGGGGGGCGTGCTCGGCACTCGGGCCCTGTCCGCCGACCAGACCAGGGCGCTGGCCGACGTGCCTCCCCGACCCGTCCTGCTGGCCCGCCTGGCCGGCGGCCTGGCCGCCCCCATGCAACAGCTGGCCGGGCTCCTCCAGGCCCTGCCCCGCAACTTCGCCTACGGCCTCAAGGCCCTCGTCGACCAGCGGTCGGCGACTGGGCCCGGCGAGGTCCCGACCACCACCGATACCCCATCCCAGGAGAGTGCATGATGGCAACCAAGGACGAGATCCTCGACGCGATCTCGGGCATGACCGTGCTCGAGCTGTCGGAGCTGCTCAAGGCCTTCGAGGAGCGCTTCGAGGTGACGGCCGCAGCGCCGGCCGCCGTGGCCGCTCCCGGAGGGGGCGGTGCCGAGTCCGCACCGCCGGCCGAGGAGGAGCAGGACGAGTTCGACGTCGTCCTCATCGCCGCCGGCGAGAAGAAGATCCAGGTCATCAAGGAGGTGCGCTCGCTCACCAGCCTCGGCCTCAAGGAGGCCAAGGATCTGGTCGACGGGGCTCCGAAGGCGGTGCTCGAGAAGGTGTCCAAGGAGGACGCCGAGAAGGCCCGGGCCGCCCTCGAGGGCGCCGGCGCCGGCGTGGAGGTCAAGTAGCCGTTCCGGCGGGGAAGGTGGCGGCGGACGCCACCTTCCACCGATGGAACCGTGGCAGGGCGGGGCGCCGAAAGTGTTGACGCGCCTGGCGGTGCCGCGTACTGTCCTGCCCGTCAGGCGGTCCAGCCGTCGTTCGTTGGCGACCCCCGCAGGGGTTGCATGCTGACGCGTTCCACTGTACGTTTACGGGTTGCCGTGCCCGTGCCCTGGTGTCCCCGTTCCCTCTCCGGCGGACCCGGCGCGTCTCTCCCTCCGTTCTCCGTGTCCGAGGAGTAGCCCCTTGCCTGCTCGCCCCGTCGCCCGGGACCGCTATTCGTTCGCGAACTTGGACGAGGTCCTGACCCTTCCCGACCTGACCTCCGTCCAGACGTCGTCGTTCGAGTGGTTCCTCTCCCACGGTCTGACCGAGACGTTCCGCGACATCAGCCCCATCGAGGACTTCAGCGGGTCGCTCCGCCTCGAGCTGGAGTTCGACCCCAATGACGAGGACCTGTGCCCTCCGCCGAAGTTCGGCGTCGAGGAGTGCAAGGAGAAGGACATGACCTTCTCGGCTCCGATCTTCGTGCGGGCCCGGTTCATGAACGCGGGGACCGGTGAGATCAAGGAGCAGACGGTCTTCATGGGGGACTTCCCGATGATGACCGACAAGGGCACGTTCATCATCAACGGCACGGAGCGCGTGGTGGTGTCGCAGCTCGTGCGCAGCCCCGGTGTGATCTTCCAGCCGGGCGAGCGCTTCCGCCTGCGGAACCTGGCCAAGCACCAGCTGGTGACCGGCACGGTCCACCCCTACCGCGGTGAGTGGATCGAGTTCGACGTCGAGCAGAAGCCGGGCAAGGACGTCACCGCCGGCACACGGGTGGCCCGCAAGCGCCGGCTCAGCCTGTTCGTCCTGCTGCGTGCCCTCGGCTACGACGAGGAGCACCACCCCGGGTTCCTCGACCGCCTGGTGCGCCACTTCGACTTCCTCGAGGGCCAGTGGGACAAGGACCGCGATCTCGCCCCCACCCAGGAAGAGGCGCTGATCGAGATCTACAAGCGGGCCCGGCCCGGCGAGCCGCCCACGCCCGACGCGTCCCGCAACTACTTCGAGAACGCGTTCTTCAACCCCAAGCGCTACGACCTGTCGCGCGTCGGCCGCTACAAGCTCAACCGCAAGCTCGGTCCCGAGATCGACCGACTCGAGTCGTTGTTCGGCCTGACCGACTTCGAGCGCCCCGATCCCGACCAGTCGATCCTGTCCCGGGTCGAGGTGCTGGCCGCCACCACCTACCTGCTCCACCTCGCCTCCGGTGAGATCGGCTACCGCCTCGACGACCAGGACCACTTCGCCAACCGGCGCATCCGATCCGTGGGCGAGCTCATCCAGAACCAGGTTCGCATCGGGCTGTCCCGCATGGAGCGGGTGGTGCGCGAGCGCATGACCACCCAGGACGTCGAGGCCATCACCCCCCAGACGCTCATCAACATCCGCCCCGTGGTGGCCGCCATCAAGGAGTTCTTCGGCACGAGCCAGCTCTCCCAGTTCATGGACCAGGTCAACCCCCTGTCCGGCCTCACCCACCGCCGGCGCCTGTCGGCCCTCGGCCCCGGCGGTCTTTCCCGGGAGCGGGCGGGCTTCGAGGTCCGAGACGTCCACTTCTCCCACTACGGGAGGATGTGCCCCATCGAGACGCCCGAGGGCCCCAACATCGGTCTCATCGGGGCGCTCTCCACCTACGCCCGGGTCAACCCCTTCGGTTTCATCGAGTCCCCCTACCGCAAGGTGGTCGACGGCAAGGTCACCGACGAGATCGTCTACCTGGCTGCCGACGAGGAGGAGGAGTACGTCGTCGCCCAGGCGAACACCCCGCTGGACGACGAGGGCAACTTCACCGATGAGCGGGTGCTGGTGCGGCGCAGCCCCACCTCGGCTTCGCTGTCGGATCTCAAGCTCCAGCTCGAGCGCGACGTCTTCTTCGGCGCCACCACCGAGATCAGCGCCGTACCCCCGGACGAGGTCCAGCTCATGGACGTCGCCCCCCGCCAGATCGTCTCGGTGGCCACCTCCCTGATCCCGTTCCTGGAGCACGACGACGCCAACCGCGCCCTCATGGGCGCCAACATGCAGAAGCAGGCCGTTCCCCTGATCCGGGCCGAGGCGCCCTACATCGGCACCGGCATGGAAGCCCGGGCCGCCCGGGATGGAGGCGAGATACTGCTGGCCGAGGCCGACGGCTCGGTCACCGAGGTCAGTGGCGACCACATCACCGTGGAGTACGACGCCAACGGGAGTGGCCCTCGGCGCCGGGTCCACCGCCTGTCGAAGTTCCGCCGTTCCAACCAGGACACCTGCATCAACCAGCACGGCCGGGTGCGCGAGGGCGACCGGGTCAAGGCCGGCGACGTGCTGGCCGACGGCCCCTCCACCGAACATGGTGAGCTGGCCCTGGGCAAGAACCTGTTGGTCGCCTTCATGCCCTGGGAGGGCTACAACTTCGAGGACGCCATCATCCTGTCCGAGCGCCTGGTGCGCGACGACGTGCTCACGTCGATCCACATCCACAGCCACGAGATCGACGCCCGCGACACCAAGCTCGGTCCCGAGGAGATCACCCGGGACATCCCCAACCTCTCCGACGACATCCTGGCCGACCTCGACGACCGGGGGATCATCCGGGTCGGGGCCGAGGTCGACCCGGGCGACGTGTTGGTGGGCAAGGTCACGCCCAAGGGCGAGACCGAGCTCACCCCCGAGGAGCGCCTGCTGCGAGCCATCTTCGGCGAGAAGGCCCGTGAGGTGCGTGACACCAGCCTCAAGGTGCCCCACGGCGAGTCGGGCAAGGTCATCGACGTCAAGGTCTTCAGCCGCGACGAGGCTCACGAGCTTCCCCCCGGCGTCAACCAGCTGGTGCGGGTCTACGTGGCCCAGAAGCGCAAGATCTCCGTTGGTGACAAGCTGGCCGGCCGCCACGGCAACAAGGGCGTCATCAGCCGGATCCTGCGGGTCGAGGACATGCCCTACCTGGCCGACGGCACCCCCGTCGACATCATCCTCAACCCCCTCGGCGTCCCCTCTCGCATGAACGTGGGCCAGGTCCTCGAGGCCCATTTGGGCTACGCCGCCCGCTGGGGCTGGGACCTGTCCGGCGACGGCAAGGGCGACGTGGGCGACGAGCCGGTCCGGGGTACCGAGACCAAGACCCGGCCCTCGACCCCGCCGTCGACCCTGGTGGCCACGCCGGTGTTCGACGGGGCCCACTGGGACGAGGAGGAGGGCAGGCACCCCACCATCCAGCAGATCTTCGGGTCGCTGCACCCGGAGGCGGTCGACGCCGACTACGGCGCGGGCGGTCGCATGATCGGCCCCGACGGCAAGACCGTGCTCTACAACGGCCGCACCGGCGAGGCCTACGACAACCCCATCACGGTGGGCTTCGTCTACATCCTCAAGCTGGCCCACCTGGTCGACGACAAGATCCACGCCCGCTCCACCGGCCCGTACTCGATGATCACCCAGCAGCCTCTGGGAGGCAAGGCCCAGTTCGGCGGCCAGCGCTTCGGGGAGATGGAGGTGTGGGCCCTGGAAGCCTACGGCTCGGCCTACTGCCTCCAGGAGCTGTTGACCATCAAGTCCGACGACGTGTTGGGCCGGGTCAAGGTCTACGAGGCCATCGTCAAGGGCGAGAACATCCCCGAGCCGGGCATCCCCGAGAGCTTCAAGGTGCTCATCAAGGAGATGCAGGCACTGTGCCTCAACGTCGAGGTGCTGGACAACGCCGGGGCCGAGATCGAGATGCGCGAGCTCGACGAGGACGTATTCCGCACGGCCGAGGAGCTGGGGATCGACCTGTCCCGCCCCGAGCGGGGATCTGACGAAGAGGACGAGCGACGCAGGGAACGGGTTTGATGCTGGGAGGCACCGATGCTTGACGTGAACAACTTCGATCAGCTCCGGATCGGTCTGGCCACCGCCGATTCGGTCCGCACGTGGTCCAACGGGGAGGTCAAGAAGCCGGAGACCATCAACTACCGCACGCTCAAGCCCGAGAAGGACGGCTTGTTCTGCGAGAAGATCTTCGGTCCCACCAAGGACTGGGAGTGCTACTGCGGCAAGTACAAGCGGGTGCGGTTCAAGGGCATCATCTGCGAGCGCTGCGGGGTGGAGGTCACCCGGTCCAAGGTGCGGCGGGAGCGCATGGGCCACGTCGAGCTGGCCGCCTCGGTGGTCCACATCTGGTACCTGCGCGGCACCCGCTCGTGGCTGGCCTACCTCCTGGCCGGCATCGAGGCCCGCGAGGAGCTCAAGGCCAAGCAGTTGGAGAAGGTCATCTACTTCGCCGCCAACCTGGTCACCTGGGTCGACGAGGACAAGCGTCACGAGGAGCTGCCCAACCTCGAGGCCGAGCTGGCCGAGGAGCTCGAGGAGGTCACCAAGCAGCGTGACCTCGAGATCGACCGCAAGTACAAGGCCCTCGAGGAGGAGCTGGCCGCCCTGGAGGCCGAAGGGACCAAGGACGCCGACCTCAAGGCCCGTCAGCGCCTGGCCGAGCGCGACATCGCCAACGTGCGCGAGCGCGCCGACGCCGAGCTGGAGCTGGTGCAGCGTGCCTTCGACGAGTTCAAGAGCCTGCACGGGCGCAAGATCATCGAGGACGAGTTGCTGTGGCGGGAGCTGAAGGACCGCTACGGCGCCTATTTCGAGGGGGGCATGGGGGCCGAGGTGCTGGCCAGCCTCATCGAGCGCATCGACTTCGACGAGGAGGAGATCAAGCTCCGCGGCGTCATCGACCCCCAGGAGGGCCAGCGCCCGCTGTCGGCCCAGCGCAGGCAGAAGGCCATCAAGCGGCTCAAGATCGTCAGCGCCTTCAACCGGCGCGATGAGCACGGACGGCGGGTCAACAACCCCCGGGCCATGATCCTCGACGTGGTGCCCGTCATCCCCCCCGACCTTCGTCCCATGGTCCAGCTCGACGGCGGCCGCTTCGCCACCTCCGACCTGAACGACCTCTACCGCCGGGTCATCAACCGCAACAACCGGCTCAAGCGCCTCCTCGACCTGGGCGCCCCGGAGATCATCGTCAACAACGAGAAGCGCATGCTGCAAGAGGCCGTCGACGCCCTGTTCGACAACGGCCGCCGGGGAAGGCCCGTCACCGGGCCCGGCAACCGTCCCCTCAAGTCGCTCTCCGACATGCTCAAGGGCAAGCAGGGCCGCTTCCGCCAGAACCTGCTGGGCAAGCGGGTCGACTACTCGGGCCGTTCGGTCATCGTCGTGGGGCCCACCCTCGAGCTGCACCAGTGCGGCCTGCCCAAGCTGATGGCCCTCGAGCTGTTCAAGCCCTTCGTCATGAAGCGCCTGGTCGACACCGAGTTGGCGCAGAACATCAAGTCGGCCAAGCGCATGGTCGAGCGCCGCCGTCCCCAGGTGTGGGACGTGCTGGCCGAGGTCATCAAGGAGCACCCGGTGCTGTTGAACCGGGCGCCCACGTTGCACCGCTTGGGCATCCAGGCCTTCGAGCCGGTGTTGGTGGAGGGCAAGGCCATCCAGATCCACCCACTGGTGTGCACCGCGTTCAACGCCGACTTCGACGGCGACCAGATGGCCGTGCACCTGCCGCTGTCGGCCGAGGCCCAGGCCGAGAGCCGGGTGCTCATGTTGTCGGCCAACAACATCCTCTCGCCGGCCAACGGTCGTCCCATCATCACCCCCACCAAGGACATGGTGCTCGGGGCCTACTACCTGACCCTGCTCACACCCAAGCCCAAGGAGGATCGGCGCGTCTTCCGCCGCCTCCACGAGGTGGAACGGGCCTACGAGGCCGGGGACATCACCCTGCACGAGGAGATCGAGGTCCGCATCCCCGAGCTGCGTGACGTAGCTGCGTCCAATGGCACGTCCGTCTACACGGCCACGACCGCCGGTCGTCTGTTCTTCAACCAGACGCTGCCCGAGGGCTTCGGCTACGTCAACGACGTCGTGGGCAAGCGCAACACCAACATCGGCGCCATCATCGAACAGCTCTCCGACAACTACTCCAAGGCCGTGGTCGCGTCCTGCGCCGACGCCATCAAGAACGTGGCCTTCCGCTTCGCCACCCAGTCGGGGCTCACCTTCTCCATGGACGACGTGCGCACCCCCGTGGAGAAGCGTTCGATCCTGGATCGCTACGAGGCCGAGGCCGAGAAGGTGGAGACCCAGTTCAAGCGGGGGATCATCACCGACGGCGAGCGACGCCAGAAGGAGGTGGAGATCTGGACCAACGCCACCGCCGAGGTGGAGGCGGCCATGCGCACGGGCATGGAGTCCCAGGTCTTCAACCCCATCGAGATGATGGTGACCTCCGGCGCCCGAGGCAACGTGCTGCAGATCCGCCAGATCGCCGGCATGCGGGGCCTGGTGACCAACCCGAGGGGCGACTTCATCCCCCGGCCCATCAAGTCGAACTTCCGTGAGGGCCTGGCCATGCTGGAGTACTTCATCGCCACGCCCGGAGCGCGCAAGGGCCTGGTCGACACCGCGCTGCGCACCGCCGACTCGGGCTACCTCACCCGTCGCCTGGTCGACGTGGCCCAGGAGCTGATCGTGCGCTCGGACGACTGTGCGTCGCCCCGGGGCCTGTGGATCGAAGGCGTCGTCCCCGACGCCGCCGGCAAGCGCAGCTACCTCGAGACCCGCCTCGACGGGCGGGTGCTGGCCGACGACGTGTCGCTGTCCGACGGGCGCACCCTGGCGACGGGGACCATGCTCGGCCCCGACGACCTCGTCGCCCTGCGCGACGACCCGGCGGTGGAGCGGGTGCGGGTGCGCTCGGTGCTCACCTGCGACGCTCCCCAGGGCATCTGCGGCGCCTGCTACGGACGGTCCTTGGCCACGGGCAAGCACATCGAGCTCGGTGAGGCGGTGGGCGTGATCGCGGCCCAGTCGATCGGAGAGCCCGGGACGCAGCTCACCATGCGTACCTTCCACACCGGTGGGGTGTCCTCGGGAACCGGCGACATCGCCGGTGGTCTGCCCCGGGTCGTCGAGCTGTTCGAGGCCCGCAGCCCGAAGGGCAAGGCCACCCTGGCCCGGGTGTCGGGAGTGGTCCGCATCGGCGACGACGAGGGCCGGGGCCGCACCATCACCGTGGTGGCCGACGACGGCACCGAGGACAGCTACGTCGTGCCCGGGCCCAGCCGCCTGGAGGTGACCGACGGCCAGGAGGTGGTGGCCGGCGACGCCCTGGTCGAGGGACCACGCGACCCCAAGGAGCTGCTCGAGATCAAGGGCGTGCGAGAGACCCAGATGTACCTGGTGGACCAGGTCCAGCGGGTCTACCGGGACCAGGGCGTGTCCATCCACGACAAGCACATCGAGCTGATCGTGCGCCAGATGACCCGGCGGGTGGCGGTGCAGGAGCCGGGCAACGCCCCCTTCCTCCCCGGAGAACAGGTGGACGCCCGGGTCTACGCCGAGACCAACCGGCAGCTGTTGCAGGCGGGCCAGGTGCCGGCCGAGGGCCGGCCCGAGCTCATGGGCATCACCAAGGCGTCACTGGCCACCGATTCGTGGCTGTCGGCGGCGTCGTTCCAGGAGACCACCCGGGTGCTCACCGAGGCGGCCATCGAGTCGAGGTCCGACTCGCTGGTCGGCCTGAAGGAGAACATCATCATCGGCAAGCTCATCCCTGCGGGCACGGGCATGGACCGCTACCGCGCCTTCGAGACGGTTGCGCCCGAGTACGAGCCCATGCAGTTCTGGACCTCCGAGGACGACACCGAGGGCGACGACCTCGCCTCGTGGTTGGCCACCCAGGGCAACGACGCCTACGACGGTGACGGTGACGGCGTGTCCGGCGCCGTGGATGGTGGCGGTGAGGTGCAGGCCGAGCCGGCACTGGCCGAGGTGGTCGAGCTCCCGAGGGAGGACTCCGCCTAGACCGGCCCGACCGAGGGAGCGCCCGGGGCGGCCTGCGCTTCCGGCAGTGGAACCGTGGCCGTGAACACAACGGTTCCACTGCCAGAACGTCCCCACTACTGTCTTGCCATGGTCTTTCGACGTTCTCGACCGCCGGAGTACCATGGTCCCTGGTCGGCCGCCGTCGAGCTGGCCCATCGCCTGCAGACAGGAGACTGCCTGCCCAGCCTGGCCAGCCAGGTCCTATTGGGGCCCGGCGAGACCTTGCATGCCAGTGTTGGCGCCGGTTGCTGGCGCCGGTACGGCGTGAACACCATGTACGAGCAACGCCAGGTCTTGGCCTTCGGAGGCCTCGGGATGCTGGGGCTGACCGCAGCGGCATCCGCCGTCGGGAACCGTCGTCGTCGGGCTGAGGCTCGCGCGTATGCCGTGGAGCAGTGGCGCCCGCTCGGCGAGCTCTGGGTGCTCGCTACGGACCGACGGCTGTTGCTGCTCCACCAGAATGTGTGGACGTCCGTCTGGTACAGCGGAATCCGCCAAGTTCTGCCCTGCCCCCATGAGTGGAGGATGGAACTGATGCTCGAGGGCGACCATCCCTACGGCTTCCAGGGCGAGTGGGTGCCGTACCTCAGCGTGGTCCTCGTCTACCTCCTGTGGGCTGAGATCGTCTACCTCCTGCCACCAGGTTGATCCCATCCCGGCGATGCTGTTGGAGAATCGACAAGTCTCGTGCGCAAGATTTCCGAGAAACGGAACTCACGCGCACGAGACCTCAGCCGGCCCTCTCGGTCCACGCAGGTTGTCCTCGTCGCGCTTCGCCTCGTAGACTCAACCCTTCGTGCCCACCATCCAGCAGCTGGTCCGCAAGGGCCGAGAGTCCAAGCCCGAGAAGGGCAAGACCGCCGCCCTCAAGGGCGCCCCGCAACGTCGCGGTGTCTGTACCCGCGTCTACACCAACACTCCGAAGAAGCCCAACTCCGCCTTGCGCAAGGTGGCCCGGGTGCGCCTCACCAGCGGGATGGAGATCACCGCTTACATCCCCGGAGAGGGTCACAACCTCCAGGAGCACTCCATCGTCCTGGTGCGCGGCGGCCGGGTGAAGGACCTCCCCGGTGTGCGCTACAAGGTCATCCGCGGTGCGCTCGACGCCGCCGGTGTGCGCGATCGCAAGCAGGCCCGGAGCCGCTACGGCGCCAAGAAGGGCGCGTAGCCCGTGCCCCGCAAAGGTCCCCCGCCCCGCCGCCAGCTCATGCCCGACCCGATCTACCACTCGCTGCTGGTCACCCAGATGGTCAACAAGGTGCTCCAGCGGGGCAAGCGCTCCACCGCCGAGCGCATCGTCTACGACGCCCTCGACATCATCAAGGACAAGACCGGCGCCGAGCCCATCACCACCCTCAAGCGGGCCATGGAGAACGTCAAGCCCGCCCTCGAGGTGAAGAGCAGGCGGGTCGGCGGCGCCACCTACCAGGTGCCGGTGGAAGTTCCCGCCCGGCGGGCCAACACCCTCTCCATCCGCTGGGTCGTGGGCTACGCCCGCCAGCGCCGGGAGAAGACCATGGCCGAGCGCATGGCCAATGAGCTGCTCGACGCCTCCAATGGCATCGGGGCCAGCATGAAGCGCAAGGAAGACCTGCAGAAGATGGCCGAGTCGAACAAGGCCTTCGCCCACTACCGCTGGTAGAGGGCCGTCCCGTGCGTCGTCCTCGCCGCTAGGCTGACGACAGCTCCGCGGCTCCGGCCGCAGCCGTCATTCCCCTCTAGTCGCGGCAGGCTCACGCGCATCCCGCGAAGGAGTTCCCATGAGCGCAAGTCGCCAGACGCCTCTCGGCCGTGTCCGCAACATCGGGATCATGGCCCACATCGACGCGGGCAAGACCACGACGACCGAGCGCATCCTCTACTACACGGGGAAGAACTACAAGATCGGCGAGGTTCACGAGGGTGCTGCCACCATGGACTGGATGGTCCAGGAGCAGGAGCGGGGCATCACCATCACCTCGGCGGCCACCACCTGCAAGTGGCATGACCACACCATCAACATCATCGACACCCCGGGACACGTCGACTTCACCGTCGAGGTCGAGCGGTCGCTACGGGTGCTCGACGGCGCCGTAGCCGTCTTCGACGCCGTCTCCGGGGTCGAGCCCCAGTCCGAGACGGTGTGGCGCCAGGCCAACAAGTACGGCGTCCCCCGCATCTGCTTCATCAACAAGATGGACCGCATCGGGGCCGACTTCTTCGCCGCCGTCGACTCCATCGAGGACCGGCTGCAGGCCAAGGTGGCCGTGGTCCAGATCCCCATCGGTGCCGAAGGCCACTTCCGAGGCGTGGTCGACCTCATCAACATGAAGGGCCTGGTGTGGGCCGACGCCGACGGCGAGAAGGGTGAGGAGTGGGCCGTCACCGACGTGCCCGATGAGTTGGTGGCCGAGGCCGAGGCCTGGCGGGCCAAGCTCCTCGACGTGCTCTCCGACTTCGACGACATCATCCTCGAGAAGTACGCCGGCGACGGGGAGATCACCGCTGACGACCTGCGTCACGCCCTGCGTCGGGGCACGATCGCCAGCCAGTGCGTCCCCGTGCTGTGCGGCTCGGCCTTCAAGAACAAGGGTGTGCAGCCCATGCTCGACGCGGTGGTCGACTTCCTGCCCGCGCCTCCCGACCTGGCTGCCATCAAGGGCATCGACGTCAAGGGCATCGAGGAGCTGGAGCGGCCGGCCAACGACGCCGAGCCCTTCGCCGCGCTGGCGTTCAAGATCATGAGCGACCCCCACGTGGGCAAGCTCACCTACTTCCGGGTCTACTCCGGGACCCTCGAAGCCGGGTCCTACGTCTACAACTCCACCAAGGACCGCAAGGAGCGGGTGGGCCGCCTGCTGCAGATGCACGCCAACACCCGGGCCGATCTCGATGCCTGCTTCGCCGGCGACATCGTCGCCGCCATCGGTCTGAAGGGCACCACCACCGGTGACACGCTCTCCGATCCCGATCGGCCCATCGTGTTGGAGGCCATCGACTTTCCCGAGCCCGTCATCCACGTGGCCGTGGAGCCCAAGACCAAGTCCGACCAGGACAAGCTGGGCAAGGCCCTCCAGGCGCTGTCCGAGGAGGACCCCACCTTCCAGGTGCGCACCGACGAGGACACCGGCCAGACCGTGATCTCGGGACAGGGCGAGCTCCACCTCGAGGTGATCGTCGACCGCATGCTGCGGGAGTTCAAGGTCGACGCCACCGTGGGCAAGCCCCAGGTGGCCTACCGCGAGACCATCACCGCCCCGGCGCACAAGGTGGTCTACCGCCACGTCAAGCAGACCGGTGGCTCGGGCCAGTACGCCCACGTGGTCATCGACCTCGAGCCCACCGGTCCCGGTGGGGGCTACGAGTTCATCGACAAGATCACCGGCGCCCGCATCCCCAAGGAGTTCATCCCCTCGGTCGACCAGGGCATCCAGCAGTCGCTGGCCTCGGGCGTGCTGGCCGGCTACCCCGTGGTCGACGTGCGGGCGATCCTCACCGACGGCTCCAGCCACGACGTCGACTCCTCTGAGATGGCGTTCAAGATCGCCGGCTCCATGGTGTTCAAAGAGGCGGCCCGAAAGTCCAAGCCGGCGCTGCTCGAGCCCATCATGGCCGTGGAGGTGGTGACCCCTGAGGACTACATGGGCGACGTGTTCGGCGACCTCAACGCCCGCCGGGGCAAGGTGGAGGCCAGCGAGCAGCGGGGCAACAGCATGGCCATCCGGGCCCAGGTGCCCCTGTCCGACATGTTCGGATACGCTACCGACCTGCGCTCGCGCACCCAGGGCCGTGCCACCTACACCATGCAGTTCCACTCCTACCAGCAGGTCCCCAAGGCCATCGCCGAGGAGATCGTGGCCCGGGTCCGGGGCGAGTAGCCCGGTGCCAGCCACCGTACGTCGATGATGGAAGCGACCCCTCGAAAGGAACGTTGAGCACATGGCCAAGGCGAAGTTCGAGCGCACCAAGCCCCACCTGAACGTGGGCACGATGGGCCACATCGACCACGGCAAGACCACCCTCACGGCGGCGATCACCAAGGTGCTGGCCGAGGACAACCCCAACGTCAAGGCCATGGCCTTCGACCAGATCGACAAGGCGCCCGAGGAGAAGGCCCGCGGCATCACCATCTCCATCGCCCACGTCGAGTACGAGACGCCCAACCGCCACTACGCCCACGTCGACATGCCGGGCCACGCCGACTACATCAAGAACATGATCACCGGCGCCGCCCAGGTCGACGGCGCCATCCTGGTGGTCTCCGCCGCCGATGGGCCGATGCCCCAGACCCGTGAACACGTGCTGCTGGCCCGCCAGGTGGGGGTGCCCTCGATCGTTGTGGCCCTCAACAAGGCCGACATGGTCGACGACGAGGAGCTGCTCGACCTGGTGGAGCTCGAGGTGCGGGAGCTGCTCAGCGAGTACGAGTTCCCCGGCGACGACACCCCGGTCGTACGGGTCTCGGCCCTCAAGGCCCTCGAGGGGGACGAGGCGGCCAAGGCGCAGGTGCTCGAGTTGATGGAGGCGGTCGACACCTTCGTCGCCGAGCCCACCCGTGAGCTCGACAAGCCCTTCCTCATGCCCATCGAAGACGTCTTCTCCATCACCGGCCGAGGCACGGTGGTGACCGGCAAGGTGGAGCAGGGCGCGGTCCACACCGGCGACACGGTGGAGATCGTGGGCATCCGGCCCACCCAGTCGACCACCTGCACAGGCGTGGAGATGTTCCGCAAGATCCTCGACGAGGGTCGGGCCGGGGACAACATCGGCGCGCTGTTGCGGGGGACCAAGAAGGAGGACGTGGAGCGGGGTCAGGTGCTGTGCAAGCCCGGGTCGATCACGCCCCACACCCAGTTCGAGGGCCAGGTCTACGTGCTGACCAAGGAGGAGGGCGGGCGCCACAAGCCCTTCTTCAACAACTACCGGCCCCAGTTCTACTTCCGCACCACCGACATCACCGGCCAGATCACCCTGCCCGAGGGCACCGAGATGATCATGCCCGGCGACAACATCGCCATCACCGTCGAGCTGATCAACCCCATCGCCATGGACGAGGGCCTGCGCTTCGCCATCCGCGAGGGCGGCCGTACCGTGGGCGCCGGGCGCGTCACGAAGATCCTCAAGTGACCGGCAGGGCAGCGCCGAAGGGGCCTGGTCCTGCCGGAACGGCAGGACAGCGCCTCGGAGGGGCATCGGGTCTTTCGGGGGTTTCCGGGGGCGGAGCCCCCGGATGAGCCAGAAGATCCGCATCCGGCTCAAGGCCTACGACCACGAGGTCATCGACCAGTCGACCAAGAAGATCGTCGAGACGGCGATCCGCACGCAGGCAACCATCCGGGGACCGGTGCCGCTGCCCACCGAGAAGCACCGTTACACGGTGATCCGCTCGCCCCACAAGGACAAGGACTCCAGGGAGCACTTCGAGATGCGCATCCACAAGCGCCTGCTCGACATCCTCGAGCCCTCGGCCAAGACGGTCGATTCGCTGCAGCGTCTCGACCTGCCGGCCGGGGTCGACATCGAGATCAAGATCCAACAGGCGTAACCGGCGAGCTTCGCTCGCCGAAGGACAAAGCCAAAGCCTCGCCTCGGCGAGGCTCTTTTCCGGGTTCCGACGGGCCCCGCGGCCCCTCCCCTCGGCGTCACTCGCCCCCGCTGGCGTCAGGTAGACCTCGACCACCTCGGCGGAGACCTCGACCACCACTGCTCCGGTGTGTCAGGGGCCCTGGGCTGGAGGCTGCGCCTCGCCGGGTTCCAGCGGTCGCATGATCAGGTCGATGGCGGTCCACAGGGTCTTCGACGACGGGAAGAAGGCCAGGGGCACCACGATGGCGGTGAGGGCGGCGGCGAGCACGAGGGGAGCCATGCGGTAGGTCGGGTGTGACAGCACCAGGCCGGTGACGACGACCACGAACAGGATGGTGAACGACACGATGGTGTTCATCCCCAGCGCCCCCACCCAGTGGCCCTCGATGCGCTCGAAGCGCAACCCGCAGTGCGGGCACCGCTCGGCCATGGTGAACCAGTGGCGGAACAATCCGCCCCGACCGCAGACGGGGCACCGCCTGGCCAACCCCCGAGCGAGCATCAGGGTGGCCGGGACGATGTCAAGGGTGCCGGGCATCAGGTGCACCAGCGGCGAGACCCGCCCTCGGAGTCGACGACCTGGCCGGCCAGCAGCCGTCCGGCCGCGGCGCAGCCGACAGCTGAGCGCCGGCTCACCCCTGTCACCATGGCGACTCGCCTGGCCAGCGGCGAATGGTCACGCATCCAGCGTACGGGCGACGCACGGGTCAAGTGGTCGTCCTCACCCGACGCAGCTATGCTGCTCCTCTGCACCTGGCACCCTGCCGGGGCCCGCTCCAACCAACTGACGTCCGCGCCGGTCCTGGGGGCCTCCTCACGGGGAGCATCCCGAGCGGATACCGCGTGGCACAACCGATCGGCGCTCCGCCGGGGCTTTCTCCCCGTGCGGAGCGTTCGCGTGAAGAACGAGAGATGGAACTTCCTGATGGCCGACAAAGCGCTGGTGGGCGAGAAGGTGGGCATGACCCAGGTCTGGGACGACCAGAACCGGGTCGTGCCCGTCACCGTCCTCAAGGTCTCCCCGTGCCGGGTGGTCCAGATCAAGCGGCCCGAGAGCGACGGCTACAGCGCCCTGCAGGTGACCTACGGCAACAAGAAGGTCCGTTCGATGACCAAGCCCGAGGCCGGGCACTTCGACAAGGCGGCCGTGGAGCCCGGTGTGCGTCTGGTTGAGCTGCGCATGGACGACACCAACGGCTACGAGCTCGGCCAGGAGCTGGGCGCCGACCTCTTCGCCCCGGGGATGCGGATCGACGTGACCGCGGTCAGCAAGGGCAAGGGGACCGCCGGTGGGATGAAGCGGCACAACTTCAAGGGCCTCCCGGCGTCGCACGGCGCCCACCGGGTCCACCGGGCGCCGGGCGCCATCGGCGCCTGTGCCACGCCCGCCCGGGTGTTCAAGGGCACCCGCATGGCCGGGCGCATGGGTGCGGCCAAGGTGACCACGCTCAACCTGGAGATCGTCTCGGCCGACGTCGAACGAGAGCTGGTCCTGGTCAAGGGTTCGGTCCCCGGGCCCAGGGGTGGCTTGGTGCTGGTCCGCAACGCCATCAAAGGCAGGCCGTGATGACCGACACGCAGTCGGCAAACCCGACCGACACCGCCACCGAGGCGGCACCTGGGGCGCCGGGCCTGCGCGTCGCCGTGCGCGACGGCGCCGGTAACAGTGCAGGCGAGGTGGAGCTGGACGCCTCACTGTTCGGGATGACGCCCAACGTGGCCCTCATGCACCAGGTGGTGACCGCGCAACTGGCGGCTGCCCGCTCGGGCACGCAATCGACCCAGACCCGGGCCGAGGCCCGAGGGGGCGGGGCCAAGCCCTGGCGCCAGAAGGGGACGGGGCGGGCCCGACAGGGCTCGATCCGCTCCCCCCAGTGGCGCGGTGGTGGTGTGGCCCTGGGTCCCAAGCCCCGTTCGTACCGGCAGCGGACGCCCAAGAAGATGGTGCGGGGCGCGCTGGCCTCGGCGCTGTCCGACCGGGCCGCCGATGGGCGCATCGTCGTGGTGTCCTCGTGGGACTTCGCCACGCCGAGCACCAAGGCGGCCAGGGCGGCGCTCGACGCCCTCGGTGTCACCGGTCGGGTCCTGGTGGTGCTGTCGCCGGGGACGGACATCGCCCGCAAGAGCTTCCGCAACTTGCCCGACGTCCACACCCTGGCCGTGGGTGAGCTCAACGCCTACGACGTGTTGTGCAGCGACTGGGTCGTGTTCACCCGTGACAACCTGCCGAGAGGGGGAGCGCGCTGATGGACCCCCACCAGGTGATCAAGCAGCCGGTCGTCAGCGAGAAGTCCTACGCCCTGCTCGACGAGGGTGCCTACACCTTCCAGATCCACCCCGACGCCAACAAGATCCAGGTGCGCAAGGCGGTCGAGGAGCTCTTCGGGGTCACCGTGCACAAGGTGACCACGCTCAACCGCAAGGGCAAGCGCAAGCGCAACCGGCGCAACGGCACCTACGGGAGCCGCCCCGACACCAAGCGGGCCGTGGTCACCCTCGTCGAGGGTGACCGCATCGACCTCTTCGAGAGTTAGGCCAACGACATGCCCCTGCGCAAGCGCAAGCCCACCAGCGCCGGTCGTCGGTTCCAGACCGTGGCCGACTTCTCCGAGATCACCAAGGACCACCCCGAGCGCTCGCTGCTCGCGCCCCGCTCGTCTACGGGCGGGCGCAACAACCACGGCCGCAAGACCGCCCGCCACCGAGGTGGCGGCCACAAGCAGCAGTACCGCATCATCGACTTCAAGCGGACCAAGGACGGCGTGCCGGCCACGGTGGCGGCCATCGAGTACGACCCCAACCGCAACGCCCGCATCGCCCTGTTGCACTACCACGACGGCGAGAAGCGCTACATCCTCGCCCCCGCCCGCGTGGCCGTCGGTGACGTCCTCCGCAGCGGCCAGGGCTCGGACATCCGACCCGGCAACGCCCTGGCCATGCGCTTCATCCCGGTGGGCACCACCATCCACAACGTCGAGCTCAAGCCCGGGGCCGGCGCCCGCATGGCCCGCAGCGCCGGGGCCAGCGTGCAGCTCGTGGCCAAGGAGGGCGACTTCGTCACCCTGCGCCTGCCCAGCACGGAGATGCGTCGGGTCCCCATCGACTGCCGAGCCACCGTCGGCGAGGTGGGCAACGCCGAGGCCGAGTTGGTCTCCATCGGCAAGGCCGGCCGCAACCGCTGGAAGGGCGTCCGGCCCCAGACCCGGGGCGTGGCCATGAACCCCGTCGACCACCCGCTCGGCGGTGGTGAGGGCAAGACCTCCGGTGGGCGCCACCCGGTGTCGCCGTGGGGCAAGCCTGAAGGCCGCACCCGGTCGGGCAAGAAGGATTCCGACAAGATGATCGTCCGTCGTCGCCGCACCCGCGGTGCCCGACGCTAGGAGGGGGGCCACATGCCGCGCAGCCTGAAGAAGGGCCCGTTCGTCGACGACCACCTGCTCAAGAAGGTCGACGACCTGAACAGCCAGAGGGAGAAGCGGGTCGTCAAGACCTGGTCCCGGCGCTCCACGGTCATCCCCGAGATGGTCGGCCACACCATTGCCGTCCACGACGGACGCAAGCACGTGCCCGTCTACATCACCGAGTCGATGGTCGGTCACAAGCTCGGGGAGTTCGCACCGACGCGGACGTTCCGCTTCCACGCCGGCCAAGAGCGTGGCGGAAGGCGCTGAGATGACGGCGACCTACAACGCTCGGCCGGGTCAGCCGGCAGGGACAGTGGCGCGCGTGCGCTACGTGCGCATGTCAGCCACCAAGGCGCGTGCGGTGCTGGACCTCATCCGTGGGGCCGAGGTGGCGACCGCCGGGGAGACGCTGCGGTTCTGCGAGCGCGACGCCGCCGCGGTCGTGGCCAAGCTACTGCGCTCGGCCATCGCCAACGCCGAGCACAACGACGACCAGATTGCCGACGACCTCGTGGTGTCAGCCTGCTGGGCCGACGAAGGCCGCACCATCCGCCGCTTCCGTCCCCGTGCCCGGGGCCGTGCCACCCGCATCCGCAAGCGCACCTGCCACATCACCATCGTGGTCAGTCGCATGACCGAGGAGCAGCTCGAGCGTCGGCGCAACCGCCAGGCGGCCCGCCCCGCCACCCGCGCCTCCCGCCGCGCCGGCCAGGAAGCCGCTGAAGAGCGCACTCCGAGCCGCACCCGCCGGCGCCGCACCAAGGGCCGCGGCGGGGCCGCGGCAACCACGCCGGCAGCACCCACGCCCTCACCCAGCGAGCGGGCTCAGCCCGAACCCGGGCAGCCCGACCCCGACGAGCAGCAGCTCGAAGCCGGGAAGTCCGAACAGCCAGAAGCAGCCGAGGCGACATCGACCCAAGGTCCCCAACCAGAGCAAGAGCCCGAAGCAACCCAAGACGACGGCTTGGGCCTGTTCGATGCGCCTGAGGAGACGGAGCCAGAAGTGACCCGAGCAGCGCAACCAACGTCAGACACTCCGCCGAAGGCGGACGCTGATCCAGGGGCTCCCCAACAGAAGCCTGAAGGAACAGGGGGAGCCTGACCATGGGACACAAGGTCAACCCCTACGGGTTCCGCCTGGGGATCACCACCGACTGGAAGTCGCGTTGGTTCTCCGACCGGGAGTACCGGGACTACCTGATCGAGGACTGGCACGTCCGGGACTATCTGATGACCCAGTTGCCACATGCGGCCATCAGCCGGGTGGAGATCGAACGTACCCGGGACCGCCTCCGCGTCGACGTCCACACCGCCCGCCCCGGCATCGTGATCGGCCGGCGGGGCAGCGAGGCCGACCGGCTCAGGACCGGCCTGGCCAAGATCACCGGCAACAACCGGATCCAGCTCAACATCCAGGAGATCAAGCAGCCCGAGCTCGACGCCGCCCTCATCGCCCAGGGGGTGGCCGACCAGCTCGCCGGCCGCGTCAACTTCCGTCGAGCCATGAAACGGGCCGTGCAGAACGCCCAGAAGGCGGGCGTCCCCGGCATCCGGGTCCAGTGCTCGGGCCGCTTGAACGGCGCCGAGATGAGCCGCACGGAGTGGTACCGGGAAGGTCGCGTCCCCCTGCACACCTTGCGGGCAGACATCGACTACGGCTTTCGGGAGGCCCGCACCACCTACGGTCGCATCGGCGTCAAGGTGTGGATCTACAAGGGTGACATCCTGCCCTACAAGACCTCGGGCGACGACAAGGCGACGCGTGAGGCAGCCATGGCGGTGGGCGAGACGTCGGGCGCACCCCGACCCCGTCGGGTGGTGTCCGCTGGCGGCGGTCGCCGCCGGCCCGAGGAGGGCGAGGTGACCACGCCCGGCACCGGCGACAAGGGTGAGACCGAGCCCATCATCAAGGAGGCCGATCCCGAGCTCGAGCGCCTCTTGGCCGAGGAGGAGGAGATCGAGCGCCTCACCCGCGAGCACCACGAGACGCCCCACTTCCGACCCGGCGAGGGTGACTAGCCCATGTTGATGCCCAAGAAGGTGGCGCACCGCAAGCAGCACCGCGGTCGCATGACGGGTGGGGCTACGGGCGGCACCTCGGTGAGCTTCGGGGAGTACGGCATCCAGGCACTCGAGCCGGGATGGATCACCGCCCGCCAGATCGAGGCGGCCCGAATCGCCATGACGCGCCACGTCAAGCGCGGGGGCAAGGTCTGGATCACCGTGTTCCCCGACCGTCCCGTGACCGAGAAGCCGGCCGAGACCCGCATGGGCTCGGGCAAGGGCAACCCCGAGCACTGGGTGGCCGTCGTCAAGCCCGGTCGGGTGCTCTTCGAGCTGGCCGGGGTCAACGAGGAGCTGGCCAGGGGCGCCCTCGAGCGCGCCATCCAAAAGCTTCCCATCCGAGCCCGGGTCATCAGCCGGGCCATGGCCGAGGAGGTCTAGGGCCGTGGCGACGACGACGACCGAGTTGCGCAACCTGAGCGACGAGGAGATGGTGGAGCGGCTGGCCGAGGCCAGATCCGAGCTGTTCAACCTGCGTTTCCAGCACGTGACCGGCCAGCTCGACAACCACGCCCGCCTGAGCCAGGTGCGCAGGGAGGTGGCCCGACTGGCCACCCTGTTGCGCGAACGGGAGATCGCCGCCGCCGAGGCCCTGGCTGCGGCCCAGGATCAGGAGAGGAACGCACGTGGCTGACACCACCGCCGTTGTCCGTCCCAACGCCCGCAAGATCCGGGAAGGGGTGGTGGCATCGACCTCCATGGACAAGACCATCGTGGTGCGCGTCGTCGACCGCGTCCGCCATCCTCGGTACGACAAGACCATGCAGCGGACCGGGCGCCTCTACGTCCACGATGGCGCCAACGACGCCCGTGTGGGCGACCGGGTCCGGATCCAAGAGACCCGACCGCTGTCCAAGCTCAAGCGCTGGCGCCTGGTCGAGATCCTCGACCGGGCCCGGTAGAGGGGCTGGGGCACGATGATCCAACAAGAGTCCCGCCTGCGCGTGGCCGACAACAGCGGCGCCAGGGAGGTGCTGTGCATCAAGGTGTTGGGCGGCTCCCGGCGGCGCTACGCCTCCATCGGCGACGTCTTCGTAGCCACCGTCAAGGATGCGATTCCCGGTGCTGGGGTCAAGCGGGGCGACGTGGTCAAGTGTGTCGTGGTGCGGGTCAAGAAGGAGAAGCGCCGTTCGGATGGCTCCTACATCCGCTTCGACGAGAACGCCGCCGTGCTCATCAACGACGCACGCCAGCCTCGCGGCACACGCATCTTCGGTCCCGTGGGCCGCGAGCTGCGCGACAAGAGGTTCATGCGGATCGTCTCTCTAGCTCCAGAGGTGCTGTGATGAAGATCAAGAAGGGTGACCGGGTGATCGTGCTCTCGGGCAAGGACCGGGGCAAGGAGGGTGTGGTCATGCGCGCCCTGCCCAAGGAGAACAAGGTCATCGTCGAGGGCGTCAACGTGGCCAAGAAGCACCAGCGGCCCACCCGCATGACCATGCAGGGCGGCATCATCGACAAGGACATGCCCCTGCACGTCTCCAACGTGGCCGTCATCAGCCCCGGCGACGGCAGGCCTACCCGGGTGGGGTACCGATTCGACGACGACGGCACCAAGATCCGCGTCTGCCGGCGCACCGGCGCGGAGATCTCGTGACCACCACCGAAGCCAGGTCGGGAGCCGAAGGGGGAGCCGTGCAACCCCGGCTGCGCCAGCGTTACCACGCCGAGGTGCGCGCCGCCCTGGCCGACCAGCTCGGCCTGGCCAACGTCCACCAGGTGCCCCGATTCGAGAAGATCGTGGTGAACATGGGGGTCGGCGGCGCCGTGGCCCAGCCGTCGCTGCTCGACGGCGCCGTACGCGACCTCGCCCAGATCACCGGCCAGAAGCCGGTGGTCACCCGGGCCCGCAAGTCGATCGCCGGCTTCAAGCTGCGCGAGGACAACCCCATCGGCTGCAAGGTCACCCTGCGCGGTGATCGCATGTGGGAGTTCTTCGATCGCCTGGTCGCCCTGGCCATCCCCCGCATCCGCGACTTCCGGGGCCTGCCTCCGGACAGCTTCGACGGGCGGGGCAACTACACCTTTGGGGTCACCGAGCAGCTCATCTTCCCCGAGGTCGACTACGACAAGGTCGATGCCCCACGAGGCATGGACATCGTCATCGTGACCACCGCCCGCACCGACGCCGAGGGTCGAGCGCTGCTCGACGCCTTCGACTTCCCATTCCGTCGAGAGACCCCCAGGAGTTAGCCGAGCCCATGGCGAAGAAGGCCCTGATCGAGAAGCAGAAGCGCACGCCCAAGTACAAGGTGCGGGCGTACACCCGTTGTCGCCGGTGCGGGCGCCCCCGCGCCGTGTTCCGCAAGTTCGGGCTGTGCCGCATCTGCCTCCGGGAGATGGTGCACGCCGGCGAGGTGCCCGGCGTGACCAAGGCGAGCTGGTGAGCACCGCCATGCGCGTCGACAAGAGCGAGACCGAGCGCGAGATCGGACACGACAGAGGAGCGGTGCGAACATGAGCATGACCGATCCCGTCGCCGACATGCTCACCCGTCTGCGCAATGGCAACGTCGCCTTCCACGATCAGGTGCGGATGCCCTCGTCGAAGCTCAAGGAGGCACTGGCTGCAGTGCTCGAGCGGGAGGGCTACATCGCTGGCTTCTCCGTGGCCGACGACCCGGGCCGTCCCGGGCGCATCCTCACCGTCGACATGAAGTACTCTCCCGATCGGGAGCGCACCATCTCGGGCATCAAACGGATTTCGAAGCCGGGCCTGCGCATCTACCGTCAGGCTGACGGGCTGCCCCGGGTGCTCGGCGGCCTGGGAGTGGCCGTGCTGTCGACCAGCCAGGGGCTGATGACCGATCGCGAGGCGCGACAGCGCCACGTCGGCGGCGAGATCCTCTGCTACGTGTGGTGAGACATGAGCCGTGAGCCGATGAGTCGTGAGGCGATGTCCCGTGAGGCGATGTCCCGTGAGGACGGTGACGTGATGAGCAGGCGAACCAGGGAGATGCCCGCATGAGCCGCGTCGGCCGGGCGCCCATCCCCGTGCCCTCCGGGGTCGACGTCACGGTGGCGGGCGGTCGGATCACCGTCAAGGGACCGAAGGGCTCACTCGAGCGCGAGGTGCCCTCGCCCATCACCGTGCGTGCCGACGACGGGCAGCTCCTCGTCGAGCGGCCTGACGACGAACGCCTCAATCGCTCCCTGCACGGCCTCGTCCGCTCGTTGGTGGCCAACATGGTCACCGGGGTGACGGCGGGATACACCAAGGAGCTGGAGATCGTGGGCGTGGGCTACCGGGCCACCGCCGGTGGCCCCCGCCGCCTCGATCTGGCCCTCGGCTTCAGTCACCCCGTGTCGGTTGACGCGCCGGAGGGCATCACCTTCGCCGTGCCCGTGCCCACCCGGGTCGTGGTGGAGGGCATCGACAAGCAGCTCGTGGGCCAGGTGGCGGCTGACATCCGCCAGCTTCGCAAGCCCGAGCCCTACAAGGGCAAGGGCGTGCGCTACGCCGGGGAGCGGATCATCCGCAAGTCGGGCAAGGCGGCCAAGTGAAGATGATGAGGAGTGTTCGATGAGCTCGTCGGTCAAACAGAAGCACGTCGCCCGCGTGCGGCGGCACCGCCGGGTGCGCAAGAAGGTGCGGGGCACCGCCGAGCGGCCTCGCCTGGCCGTGTTCCGCTCCAACCGCCACATGGCGGTGCAGGTGGTCGACGACCTGACCGGTCGCACGTTGGCCGCCGCCTCGAGCCTGGAGGCCGATCTGCGAGCTGCCGGCCCGACGGGCAACCGTGCGGCCGCTGCGGCCGTGGGCCGGCTGGTGGCCGAGCGGGCCCGGGCGGCGGGGATCACCAAGGTGGTCTTCGATCGAGGGGGCTTTCTCTACCATGGGCGGGTGGCGGCAGTGGCCGACGCCGCCCGTGAGGCCGGGCTCGAGCTGTGACCAACCTCCAAGAGGAGACCTTCTGATGTCTGACGCAGGACTTCGTGACGGGCGGCTCATCACCCGTCCCCGCCGAGTAGCCAAGGTGGTCAAGGGCGGGCGCCGCTTCCAGTTCGCCGCCCTTGTGGTGGTGGGCGACGGTGCCGGGCGGGTCGGCCTCGGCTACGGCAAGGCCCGTGAGGTCCCGCTGTCGATCCAAAAGGGCACCGAGGACGCCAAGAAGAACGTGTTCGCGGTCCCCTTGGCCGGCTCCACCATCGTCCACCCGGTGATGGGCGAGTTCGGCGCCGCCCGGGTGATGCTCAAGCCGGCGGCGCCCGGGACCGGTGTCATCGCCGGCGGTGCGGCCCGGGTCATCCTCGAAGAGGCTGGGGTCCACGATGTGTTGTGCAAGTCGCTGGGCTCGTCGAACCACATCAACGTGGCCCGGGCGACCATCGCCGGGCTCCAGGCCCTGCAGCGACCCGACGTCGTCGCCCGCCGACGCGGGCTCTCGCCCGAAGAGGTCACGCCGGCCGGGTTGTTGAACGCCTACCGGGATTCGAACCGCCGGGGCAGCCCACCGCCGCGTGAGGTGGCGTGATGACCGACGCCGCCGGCTCCGACGCCGCTGGGCCCGATGCCGCCCGTCCGGTCCCCGAGGCCACCCTGGCCGTCACCCAGGTGCGCTCGGCCATCGGGACCAAGCCCAAGCACCGCGGGACGCTGCGGGCGCTGGGCCTGAGAGGCATCGGCAAGACCAACGTGCTGCCTGATCGTCCCGAGATCAGGGGCATGATCGCCCGGGTTCCCCACCTGGTGGAGGTCCGAAGGATCGACGACCACGGAGGTGCGAAGTGAAGGTCCACGAGCTGCAGCCCGCTCCGGGTTCCAACACCCGGCGCCGGCGCGTCGGTCGAGGCATCGGGGGCCACGGCGGCAAGACCGCCGGGCGAGGCAGCAAGGGTCAGCGGGCTCGCAGCCGCGTACCCGTCGGCTTCGAGGGTGGCCAGATGCCCCTGCAGCGCCGGTTGCCCAAGCTCAAGGGTTTCACCAACCCCTTCCGGGTGGCCTACGTCGTGGTGAACCTCGACGCGCTCGAGGCTTTCGACGGTGACGAGGCCACGCCCGAGACACTGCGGGCCCGGGGCCTCGTGCACAAGCGAGGTCTGGTCAAGGTACTGGGTCGAGGCGAGCTCACCCGGGCCCTGACCGTGCGGGCCCACGCCTTCTCGGCGTCGGCCGAGGCCGCCATCACCGGAGCCGGGGGGACCGTCGAGGTCCTGGCGCCCCCCTTCGGCCACGGACGCCCCCCTGCCCGGGGAAACGCCCTGACCAACCGCTAGCGTCCGGAGCGGTCCCTGGTCCCCCTTTCTCCGAGAGGTCTGTCTGTGCTGTCCAGCTTGAAGAACATGTTCAAGGTCGAGGATCTGCGCAACAAGATCCTCTTCACCCTGCTCATCATCGCCCTGTACCGCCTGGGGTCCCACGTGCCCACACCCGGGGTCGACTTCGGCGCCGTGCAGCAGCTGGAGCAGCAGGCCACCCAGGGCGGAGGCGTCCTCGGGTTCCTGAGCTTCTTCTCCGGGGGTGCCCTGACCCGTATGGCCGTCTTCGGGCTGGGAATCATGCCGTACATCACCGCCTCCATCATCATGCAGGTGCTGGCCGTGGTCATCCCCAAGCTGGAGCAGTGGCAACAGCAGGGGGCGGTGGGCCAAAAGAAGATCACCCAGTGGACCCGCTACCTCACCGTGGCCCTGGCCCTGTTGCAATCCACAGGGCTCGCCTTCTTGTTCCACAACGGCGGCGGGGGCCTCTTCGGCAACACCGCCATCGATCTGATCCCGGAGTTCACCGTGCCCCGGGTGTTGCTGGTGGTGCTGTCGCTCACGGCCGGCACCGCCCTCATCATGTGGATGGGCGAGCTCATCACCCAGCGAGGGGTGGGCAACGGCATGTCGCTCATCATCTTCGCCTCGGTGGTCAGTGCCATCCCGTCGGGTGGCGCCCTGGTACGGGCCGAGGGCGGCAACCTCGTGTTCGCCCTGGTGGTCCTCCTGGCCCTGGTGGCCCTGGTGGCCATCGTCTTCGTCGAGCAGGGGCAGCGCCGCATCCCCGTGCAGTTCGCCAAGCGGGTGGTGGGCCGGCGTCAATATGGCGGCCAGAGCAGCTACATCCCTCTCAAGGTCAACCAGTCGGGTGTCATCCCGGTGATCTTCGCCAGCTCGGTGCTCTACCTGCCGGTGCTGCTCACCAACGTGCTGCCCACCGGTGCGGTCTGGGACAGCATCCGAACCTGGATCAGCGAGAACCTGCTTGCCCCGGACAACTTCTGGTACATCTCCATCTTCGGGCTGATGATCATCTTCTTCGCCTACTTCTACACCGCCATCACCTTCGACCCGGCCAAGCAGGCTGACACCATCCGCAAGCAGGGTGGTTTCATCCCCGGCATCCGGCCCGGTCCCCAGACCGAGCGACACCTGGCCAAGATCCTTTCTCGCATCACCCTGCCCGGGGCCCTGTTCATCGCCGTGGTCGCCCTGCTGCCCAGCGTCCTGCTGGCCGTCTACGGCATCCGAGGCTTCGAGGGCTTCGGCGGGATCTCCCTGCTCATCGCCGTGGGCGTCGCCCTCGAGACCATGAAGCAGATCGACAGCCAACTGATGATGCGCAACTACGAGAGCTTCCTCAAGTGATTCGGCCTCACTCGCTTCGCTCCGTTCGGCCGAGCCAAACGGGCTCCGTCGCCGGGCAGAGCCCGTCGACTCCACGCTGACCACTTGCCAGGCGAGCTCCGCTCGTCGGGCCGCCAGCCAGATGGGGCCGCCTTTGGCGGCGCTCGTGGCCGGCGGCCGGCCGCTTCGATCTGCTTCTGGACGGGACAGGCTGACCAGTAGGATCGATCGACATGAGACGAAGCCCCGACGAGATCGCCAAGATGCGCAAGGCCGGTCGCGTGGTGGCCGAGATGCATGAACGCATCCGCGAGGCGATCCGCCCGGGGGTGACGGGCCTGCAGCTCGACGCCATCGGCCGAGAGGTCATCGAACGCAACGGGGCCCGGTCCAACTTCCTCAACTACCACGGGTTTCCGGCAGTGATCTGCGCCTCGCCCAACGACATGATCGTGCACGGCATCCCCAACGACGAGCCGCTGGAGGAGGGCGACATCATCTCCATCGACTGCGGGGCGATCATCCAGGGCTACCACGGCGATGCGGCCAACACCTGGCCCGTAGGCCAGATCTCGGCCGAGGCCGAGAAGCTGCTGCGGGTGACCGAGGAGAGCCTGTGGGCCGGGATCGAGCAGATGCGCGACGGCAACCGGATCTCCGACATCGGACATGCCGTGCAGACGGTGGCCGAGGGCGCCGGCTACGGCGTGGTCCGAGAGTACGTCGGCCACGCCATCGGCACGGCCATGCACGAAAAGCCCGAGGTGCCCAACTACGGCGACCCGGGCAAGGGCCCCAAGCTGCGGTCGGGCAACGTCTTCGCGGTCGAGCCCATGGTGAACATGGGTGGTTGCGAGACCCAGGTGCTGGCCGACGGCTGGGGGGTCGTGACCCTCGACGGCTCGCTGTCGGCCCACTTCGAGCACAGCATCGCCATCACCGACGACGGCCCTGTCGTGTTGACCCTGCCCTGACGGGAGCTCGGGAGCCTCGCCACATCGGCCCGGGAAGTGGGCGAGCCCACTTCGACCACCACGCCCATGGCCATCACCGACGACGGCCCTGTCGTCCTCACGCTGTTGTAACCCACCGGCGGCGCTCGTGCCTCGTCCCCGTCGTTTGTGGAAGCGGGGTTTCGATGGGTACCATGACAGACCGGCCTTCGGGCCTCGGCGCGTCCTGCCCGGCAACGGACTACGGATGCGCCCCGCTTGGTTCCATTCACCGCCTCAAAAGGATCGACACTGCCAAAGCCCAAAGAAGACGCGATCGTGCTGGAAGGGAAGGTGACCGAGCCGCTGCCCAACGCCATGTTCCGGGTCGAGCTCGACAATGGTCATCAGGTCCTGGCCCACATCTCGGGCAAGATGCGCATGCACTACATCCGCATCCTTCCCGGCGACCGCGTCCAGGTGGAGCTGACGCCCTACGACCTGACCCGGGGCCGTATCACCTACAGGTACAAGTGATGAAGGTACGTCCGAGCGTCAAACCGATGTGCGAGAAGTGCAAGGTGATCAGACGGCACGGCCGCGTGCACGTCATCTGCACCAACCCTCGCCACAAGCAACGGCAGGGGTAGCCAATGGCACGGATCTCAGGAGTCGACATCCCCCGCGAGAAGCGGCTGGAGATTGCCCTCACCTACATCTACGGGGTGGGGCCCAGCCGGGCCAGGGAGGTGTGCACCGCGGTGGGCGTCGACCCCGACACCAGGGTGCGCGACCTCACCGACGACGAGGTGGCCCAGATCCGGGGCTGGGTCGACCAGAACCTGCGGGTCGAGGGGGACCTGCGTCGCGAGGTGTCCACTGACATCAAGCGCAAGATGGAGATCGGTTGCTACCAGGGCCTGCGCCACCGGCGCGGCCTCCCCGTGCACGGACAGCGCACCCACACCAACGCCCGGACCCGCAAGGGGCCGAAGAAGACCGTGGCCGGCAAGAAGAAGGTCAGGAAGTAGGAGAACATGGCCAAGCCCAAGCCCGGAGGGCGCCGCCCTCGGCGCCGTGAGCGCAAGAACGTGACCTACGGGATCGCCCACATCAAGAGCTCGTTCAACAACACCATCGTCAGCATCAGCGACCAGGAGGGCAACGTGCTCGCCTGGGCCTCGGCCGGCAACGTCGGCTTCAAGGGCTCCCGCAAGTCCACTCCCTACGCGGCCCAGATGGCCGCCGAGCAGTGTGCCCGGCGAGCCATGGAGCACGGGGTGCGGCGCGTCGATGTGCTGGTCAAGGGACCGGGCTCAGGTCGCGAGACCGCCATCCGCTCGATCATGGGCGTGGGCATCGAGGTCACCGGCATCAAAGACGTCACCCCGATGCCCCACAACGGCTGCCGACCACCCAAGAGAAGGAGGGTGTGATGCACTCCACGACGGCTGGCGAGGCCAGCCCAAGGCGTCGGAGGGTCTGATGGCGCGCTACACCGGACCGGTGTGCCGGCTGTGCCGACGCGAGAAGATGAAGCTGTTCCTCAAAGGGGCCAAGTGCGACACCATGAAGTGCCCCATCGAGCGCCGTCCCTACCCCCCGGGTGAACACGGCCGCACCCAGCTCCGGCGCAAGGACTCCGAGTACCTGGTCCAGCTCCGTGAGAAGCAGAAGGCCCGGCGCATCTACGGGCTCATGGAGAAGCAGTTCCGCAACCTCTACCAGGAGGCCAACCGCCAAAAGGGCGTCACCGGTGAGAACCTGCTGCGCATGCTCGAGCTGCGGCTCGACAACGTGGTGTTCCGGGCCGGGTGGGGGGCGAGCCGGTCCCAGGCGCGCCAGTTGGTCCGCCACGGCCACGTCAAGGTCAACGGGCGGCGGGTCACCATCCCCTCCTACACCGTGCGCAAGGGCGAGGTCGTCGAGCTGGGCGACAAGGCCAAGGCCATGATCGTGATCCGTCACAACCTCGACACCCTCGACCGGCGGGTGCCTCCGTGGTTGGAGGGTGATCCCCAGTCGGCTTCGGTCAACGTGCGCGACGACCCACGGCGCGAACACATCGACGTTCCTGTCCGTGAGCAGTTGATCGTCGAGCTCTACAGCAAGTAGGAGTCACCGGGCGCTTCCTATCCGGGGCCCGGGACCCCACCCCCCGCGAATCATCAAGGAGAGAGGGCCCATGCTGGTCATCCAACGTCCGAGCGTCGAGTCCGTCACCGAGCCCGAGGCCAACAGGCAGCGCTTCGCCGTCAGCCCCTTGGAGCCGGGCTTCGGGCACACGCTGGGCAACGCCTTGCGGCGGACGCTGCTGTCCTCCATCCCGGGAGCGGCGGTGACCCAGGTGCGCTTCGACGACGCCCTCCACGAGTTCTCCACCATCGCCGGGGTCACCGAGGACGTCACCGACATCATCCTCAGTCTCAAAGACGTGGTGCTGACCACTCTCGCCGACGAACCCGTCGTCGTGCGCCTCGACGTCCAGGGCCCGGCCGAGGTCACCGCCGGTGACATCCAGACCACCGCCGACGTCGAGGTCCTCAATCCCGAGCTGCACCTGGCCACGCTCAACGACAAGGGTCGCCTCTCGGTGGATCTCACCGTGGAGCAGGGGCGGGGCTACGTCTCGGCCGACCGCTCCAACACCGTCGCCACCATCGGTCTCATCCCTGTCGACGCCATCTTCTCGCCGGTGCGCCGGGTCACCTTCGCCGTGGAACCCACCCGAGTGGAGCAGTCGACGAACTTCGACCGCCTCGTGCTCGACATCGAGACCGACGGTTCCATCTCACCCCGAGAGGCCCTGGCCTCGGCCGGCCAGACGCTGCGCTCGCTCATGGGGCTGGTGGCCGACATGAGCGACGCCGCCCACGGTCTGGAGCTCGGTGAGGTGGGCCGTTCGTCGGTCGGATCTCCCGACCTCGACCTGCCCATCGAGGACCTCGACCTCTCCGAGCGGCCCCGCAACTGCCTCAAGCGGGCCCAGGTCAACAGCATCGGCGAGCTGCTGCTCAAGACGGAGGAGGACCTCTTGGCCATCACCAACTTCGGCCAGAAGTCCCTCGACGAAGTGGCCGAGAAGCTCGACGAGCGGGGCCTGTCGCTGCGGACCAAGGAGTAGCCATGCCCGCAACCCCCACCAAAGGCCGTCGCCTCGGAGGCTCCAGTGCCCATCAGAAGGCCATGATGGCCAACCTGGTGGCGTCACTCGTGGCCGCCGAGGGGATCGTCACCACCGAGGCCAAGGCCAAGGCCTTGCGCCCGGTGGCCGAGAAGATGATCACCAAGGCCAAGAAGGGCGGCGTGCACCGCCACCGGCAGGTGATGTCGTTCCTGGGCGACAAGGACATGGCCCACAAGCTGTTCGAGGAGATCGGCCCCCGCTACGCCGATCGCAACGGGGGCTACACCCGCATCCTCAAGCTCGGCCCTCGCCACGGCGACAACGCGCCCATGGCGAGGATCGAGCTCGTGTGATCGCCGCCGAAGCAGAGGTTCGTCGGCGAGTCGGTCGTGCTCCGGCCGTCCGGCGTGGGGAGGAGCGGTCAGGCCATGCGGGTCAAGCTGGTCGTTGCCTACGACGGGTCGGGGTTTCGGGGTTTCGCCGCCAACGCCGGGGTCGAGACGGTGGCGGGCGTGCTGGGTGCGGCACTGGAGCGGGTGGTGGGCCACCCCGTGGTGCTGAGCTGTGCGGGACGCACCGACGCCGGGGTCCACGCCTGGGGCCAGGTGGTGTCGTTCGACGTCGATCGTGACGTCGGCGTCGCTGAGCTCGACCTGGTGGCAGTGCAGCGCTCGGTCAACCGCCAGTGCCGACCCCGCGTGGTGGTCCGCAAGGCCGAGGTGGTCGACGGCGGCTTCGACGCCCGTCGGTCGGCGAGGGCCCGGTGTTATCGCTACACCGTCCTCAACCGGCCGGTGCCCGACCCGTTCCTCGCCGCCACCTCCTGGTGGGTCGAGCGACCACTCGACCTCGCGGCCATGCGCCTGGCCTGCGACCCGATGATCGGCGAGCACGACTTCGCCGCCTTCTGCCGGCGTCCCAAGCCTGCCCCCGGCCTCGATGCGCCCTCGATGGTCCGCCGGGTGCTCGACGCCCGCTGGCACGACCTGGGCGACGGCGTACTGCGCTTCGACGTGGAGGCCTCCTCGTTCTGCCATCAGATGGTGCGCAGCGTGGTGGGCACCCTGGTGGAGATGGGCACGGGGAGGACAACGGCGGGAGAGATGCGCGCCATCATCGCCTCCGGCGAGCGGGCGCGGTCCGGCCAGTTGGCGCCTCCCCACGGTCTGTGCCTGTGGGAGGTGCGCTATGACTGACTGGCCGGGCGGCGGTGGAGCTCCGCAGCCATGTCGGGCTCCGGGCCCTTCGCCCCGAGGTTGCCGCCGGCCCGTTCGCAGCCGTAAGCTGGCCCGTTCCCGAGCAAGGCCGGCCGAGCGACCGAGAAGGTTCTGTGCGCACGTTCTCCCCGACGAAATCCGACCTGACCCGCGCCTGGCACGTCGTCGATGCCGAGGGCCTGGTGCTCGGTCGCCTGGCCACTGAGGTGGCCCGGGTGCTGCGGGGCAAGCACAAGCCCACCTTCACCCCTCATCTCGACACCGGCGACCACGTCATCGTGGTCAACGCGGCCAAGGTCGTGCTCACCTCCGACAAGGCCGACAAGAAGGTCGTCTACCGCCACAGCGGCTATCCGGGGGGGCTGCGCGCCACGCGCTACGCCGACTTCCTGGCCGCCAAGCCCGAAGAGGCGGTGCGTCGAGCGGTTCGGGGCATGCTCCCCAAGAACCGCCTCGGCCGGGCCACGCTGGGCAAGCTCAAGGTCTACGCCGGGCCGACCCATCCCCACACCGCCCAGTCTCCGCTCGTGTGGGATCTGGCGTCCGCCCGCCGGGAGCAGCGCGCGCCCGGTCGGACCGGCTGAGGAAGGACACCCGACATGGCCGACAAGCCCCTCGTCCAGACCACCGGTCGCCGCAAGCGTGCGGTGGCGCGGGTGCGTCTGCGCAACGGTGAAGGCACCGTCACCGTCAACCACCGCTCGCTCGACGACTACTTCCCCTCCGAGACCCACCGCATGGTGGTCACCGAACCTCTCCGGCTCACCAACACCGACGAGGCCTACGACGTCGATTGCACCATGGACGGTGGGGGCACCACCGGCCAGGCCGGCGCCATGCGCCTGGGAGTGGCCCGGGCGCTGATCGCCCTCGACCCGGACCTGCGGGGCGAGCTGAAGAAGGCCGGCTTCTTGATGCGCGACTCCCGAGAGAAGGAGAGCAAGAAGGCGGGGCTGAAGAAGGCTCGGAAGGCGCCGCAGTACTCCAAGCGCTGACAAGGCGCGAGCAAAGCGAGCTTGCCTTGTCAGCATCAGGCACGAGTGCCGCCCAAGGCGGCACATCGCCCTTCCAGGCGGGCGTAGCCCGCCTGCGCTTCGGCACCGACGGCATCCGTGGGCCCGATACCGAGCTGACCCCGGAGCTCGCCGTCGCCCTGGGGCGGGCCGCGGCCACCGTCTTGGCCCCCCGGCCGGGTGATCGCCTCGTCATCGGTCGGGACACCAGGCGCTCGGGCTCGATGCTGGAGTCGGCCCTGGCTGCGGGCCTGGCCGCTCACGGGGTGCTCGTCGAGCGACTCGGGGTCCTGCCCACCCCTGGGGTGGCCTGGGTGGCGGCGAACGAGAAGGTGCCCGGGGCGATGATCTCGGCGTCGCACAACGTGTTCTCCGACAACGGGATCAAGTTCTTCGCAGCCGGTGGGCACAAGCTGTCCGATCAGGCCGAGGCCCGTCTCGAGGGTGAGCTCCATCGCCGCCTCCTCGACGGGCCCTTGGCAGCCACGGCGGGTGCCGGTGCCGTCGCCAGCGTGGTCTCGGGCGCCGCCGTGGGCACGGTGAGCGACCGCGACGACATCGGCCCCGGCTACGCCGACCATCTGCTGGCCTGCCTCGAGGGGCGCCGCCTCGACGGTCTCTCCGTGGTGCTCGACCCCGCCCACGGTGCGGCCGCCAAGGTAGGCCCGGAGGTGCTGGCCCGCACCGGCGCCGAGGTGCACGTCGTCCACGGCTCACCCGACGGCGTCAACATAAACGCCGGCTGCGGGTCGACCTACCCCGAGGGGCTGGCCCGGGCGGTGGTGGACAGCGGAGCCGACCTCGGGCTGGCCCTCGATGGGGACGCCGACCGGATGATCGCCGTCGACCACCGGGGAGGGTTGGTCGACGGCGACCAGATCGTCGCCCTCCTGGCCGCCGACCTGCTGGCTCGTGGGCGCCTGCGGGGCTCGACGGTGGTGATCACCGTGATGTCCAACCTGGGGTTGCGCCACGCCCTGGCCGCGCACGGTGTCTCGGTGGTGGAGACGCCGGTGGGGGACCGCCACGTCCTGGCCGCGCTGGAACGGGGTGGCTGGTCGCTCGGGGGTGAGCAGTCGGGCCACGTCATCCTGCACGACCTGGCCACCACCGGTGACGGGTTGCTCACCGGCCTGTTGGTGGCTGACCTGGTGCGCCGTTCGGGCGCCTCCCTCGCCGATCTGGCCGCCGCCGCCATGACGCGCCTGCCCCAGGTGCTGCGCTCGGTCGCCGTGCCCCGGCGCGATCCGGCCATCCTCGAGCAGCTGGCGGGGCCGGTGGCGGCGCTGGAAGCGGAGTTGGGAGACGGCGGCCGGGTGCTCGTGCGCCCCAGCGGGACGGAGCCGGTCGTGCGGGTCATGGTGGAAGCACCCACCGTCGGCCAGGCCGACGCCCTGGCTGACCGCCTGGTGGCCGAGGTCCAGCGGGTCTCGCTGGAGGCCGGGCACTAGCCTCGCCACCGTGTGCGGGATCATCGCGGTCGTCGGTCGGCGCTCGAAACGGATGCTCCCTTCGCCGACTGAGGTGCGCACCCTGCTCGCCGGGGTCGACGCCGCCCTCGCAGGGGCGGACGACGGAGGCGACCACCAAGGCCTGTCGTGGTCAGCCGTGGAGGCCGCGACCACCGCCCTGGAGTCGCTCGAGGGGCTGCTCCGTGGTGGCCCGGGGGTGCGGTTCCTGCTCGCCCATCCCGAGGTGGCCGACGAGGTGGAGCTGGCCGCCCGGCAGACCGACCGCGCCATCCGCGGCCTCGACGCGGTGCTCGACGCCCGTGCCCCGCAGTTGTCGGGTCGGGCCCTGGAGGCCCACAGCAGAGCCCTGGTGAGGTTGAAGGACGCGGCGTGGGCAGTGGGCCGTGACCGTCTGGGCGCCGCCCGGGCGGTGGCCGACCTGGCCGGGCCCCAGGCCGGCCCGGCCGCGGTGGAGGCGTTCGTCGCCATCGAGGTGGCGCTGTCGGCCCTGGACCGCCTGGAGGTGCGGGGGCGTGACTCGGCTGGGGTCCACCTGCTGATCGACGGTCACGGCCTCGATCTCCACGGCGCCGAGGTGGCCTCGCTGGTGGCGGCCCGGGCCGACCCCTTGTTCACCTCGGGGGCGGTGCGCACGCCCGAGGGGCGCCTGAGCCTGGTCTACAAGGCGGCGGCCGAGATCGGCGAGCTGGGCGACAACAGCGCCGCGCTGCGCCGGGCCATGCGCGACGATGCCCTCCTGCGTCGGGCGCTGTTGGCATCCACGGCCCAGGTCACCGTGCTCGGCCACACACGATGGGCGAGCGTGGGCATCGTCTCGGAGGCCAACGCCCACCCCCTCAACCAAGAGGAGCAAGACGGCGCCGACGGTGCCTACGTGGCCGTGGCCGTCAACGGCGACGTCGACAACCACGCGGAGCTGCGGCGCCGCCACGGGCTGCGGGTCCCCGTGGAGATCACCTGCGACTCCAAGGTCGTGCCCGCCCTGGTGTCGCGGGAGCTGACCGGTGACGCCGCCCCCGAGGATGCCTTTCGTCAGGTCGTCGCCCGCCTGGAGGGTTCGATGGCCGTGGCCGCCAACCTCGCCGGCGCCCCCCGGAGCCTGTCGCTGGCCGTACGGGGCAGCGGCCAGGCCCTCTACGTGGGTCTGGCCGAGGATGCCTATGTGATCGCCAGCGAGCCCTACGGGGTGGTGGGCGAGACTTGCCACTACCTACGTCTCGACGGCGAGACACCCCAGGGGCCGGCCGGGGCGCGGGGACAGGTGGTGGTCGTCGACGGCGACCGCGGCGGCCTCGACGGCATCCGGCGCTGGTCCTACGACGGCACCGTCCTGCCGGTCCGGGCCGACGAGGTGCAGGTGGCGGAGATCACCACACGCGACATCGACCGGGGCGACTTCCCCCACTTCCTGCTCAAGGAGCTCTACGAGGCACCCCGCTCCCTGGCCCGCACGGTGCGGGGCCGCATCGACGAAGGTGACGGACGCCTCGCCGCCGCCCTCGACGACGACGTGCTGCCCGAGCCCGTGCGCAAGGGGCTGGGCAACGGGACCCTGAGGCGAGTGGTGGTCATCGGCCAGGGGACCGCCGCCGTCGCCGGACAGAGCGTGGCCGCGGCGGTGGCCGCGGCCTGCGCCGGCTCCCCGCTGCAGGTCGAGTCGGTGCTGGCCACCGAGCTCTCGGGGTTCGGCCTCGACGACGACATGTCCGACGTGCTGGTCGTCCCCGTGAGCCAGTCGGGTACCACCACCGACACCAACCGCACGGTCGACTTGGTGCGGGCCCGGGGTGGGGCGGTCGTGGCCATCGTGAACCGTCGCAACAGCGACCTGGTGGAGAAGGCCGACGGGGTGCTGTTCACCTCCGACGGACGTGACGTGGAGATGAGCGTGGCCTCCACCAAGGCGTTCTACGCCCAGGTGGCGGCCGGGTTCTTGTTGGCCGAGGGCATCGCCGAGGCCGTGGGGTGTGCGGACCGGGCCCGGGCCTCGGCCGTGCTACGCGGGCTGCGCGACCTGCCCGAGGCCATGAGGGCGGTGCTCGATCGCCGGGCGGCCATCGCCGAGGCAGCCAGGGCCCACGCTCCCGCTCACCGGTCCTGGGCCGTGGTGGGCAACGGGGCCAACCGCATCGCCGCCGAAGAGGTGCGGATCAAGCTGTCGGAACTGTGCTACAAGTCGATCGCCTGCGACGCCACCGAGGACAAGAAGCACATCGACCTCTCGACCGAGCCGTTGGTGTGGGTGTGCGCAGCCGGCTTGCGCGGGCCCAACGCCGACGACGTGGCCAAGGAGGTGGCCATCTACCGGGCCCACCGGGCGGTGCCGGTGGTGGTGGCCACCGAGGGCCAGGAGTTCGCCGCCGCCTCGGCCACGGTCACCGTGCCCGAGGTGCACCCCGCCCTGGCCTTCGTGCTGTCGGCCATGGCCGGGCACCTGTTCGGCTACGAGGCGGCGCTGGCGATCGACGCCCACGCTCGCCTGCTGCGCCAAGCCAGGGCCGCCATCGAGGTGGCTCTGGCCGTCCCCGAGGACGACATCGGCCTGCTCGACCGGCTCGCCCCCGTGCTGCGACCGGTGGCCGGGTCCGTCCTGGCCACGTTTCGCAGCGGCGACTGCGACGGGAGCATGTCCGCATCGGTGGCCCTGGAGATCGCCTCGTTGCTGCGCTACGCCACTGGCGCGGCGCCGCTGGAGGCCTACGAGCTCGACCATGGCCGACTCGGGCTGCCCGGCGTCGTCGTCGAGGACCTGACCAACGCCCTGACCCGGGGCATCGAGGAGCTGACCAGGCCCGTCGACGCCATCAAGCACCAGGCCAAGACCGTCACCGTGGGCATCTCCCGCTCCGAGGATGCGCTGCTCGGGGCTCCGCTGGTGGAGGCGGTGCTGGCGGCCGGCGGGCAGCGGGAGCGCCTGGGCTACCGGGCCCTGCGCACCCTGGCTGCACTGGGTCCGGCCGTCGAGGAGGTGGTGGGCTCCACCCGCTACGGCATCGAAGGCGAGGTGACCGACGGCACCGCCCGGCTGCGGGTGCTCGACAAGCGGGGCGTGGCCGCCGGGCTTACCTCCCGGGCGGAGCGGTCGCCGGAGCTGCGGGGAACCAAGCATCGGGTGGTCACCCAGCGGGAGGTGACGGTTGCCGTGGGCGCCAGCGACGGCAGGACCGTGCTCCTCGTGCCCGAGACCAGGCAGAACCGGGTCGGTGGTCTGGTCCTGCTGCACGTCCGCTTCGCCGGTCGGTTGGCACCAGCGGTCGCCCGGGTGGTGCTGGAGGGCTACCAGGGTCGCTACGCCGCCCTGGTCGACGCGGTGACCGAGACCGAGCCGGCCTTCGCCGACGAGATGTTGGGTCAGGTCCCCATCGTGGAGCTGCTGACCCAGCCCGTCCACGTGCTCGCCCACCACTGGCGCAGCCAGGGGTGACACCCTGATCGGCATCGGCACCGACCTTGTCGAGGTCGACCGCTTCCGCTTGGCGCTGGCCCGCACGCCCAGCCTGGCCGAGCGCCTCTTCAGCGAGAGCGAGCGGGTCGACGCCGGGCGCCGACGTGATCCGACCCCGAGCCTGGCTGCTCGCTTCGCGGCCAAAGAGGCGGTCATGAAGGCCCTGGGCGTGGGGTTGGGCCACTTCGCCCTGCGCGACATCGAGGTGATGCGGTCGCCGTCGGGGGCCCCGTCGCTGCGCCTTCACGGCGCCGCCGCCGCCGAGGCCGCCGAGCAGGGCGTGGCCGGGTGGCGTCTCAGCCTCAGCCACACCCCCCGCCTGGCCCAAGCCGTAGCTGTCGCCCTGTAGGCCGGCAGGCTCAGCCGAGGAGGTCGCCCACGGTCTCGAGGAGCTCCTCGACGAGGCCGCCGCCGTCGTCCGGGGAGCCTGCGGCGGCGATGCGGCCCCGGCTGCGCTCCCGCACCTCGGCCAGCCGGCGCTGGCAGCCGTTGCCCGGGCAGCCCGTGGCCACCACGTCCCGATGGCCGATCAGCGCACCCGGGGCCAGGGGGTCGATGCCACGCGTGCCCAGCTTCCAGGCGCCGACGGCGGCCACCGCCTCGAGCGCCGCATCCGAGGGGGTGGTCCGGTCGTCGCTGAAGGTGCCCAGGATGGCCACGCCCACGCTGCCGGTGTTGTGGCCGCCGGCATGGGCTCCGACGACGCCCCTGCCGGCGGCGTCCTCCCCCGTGGGCCCGGAGCCCCCGGCCCGGCCCTCGTAGACGCGGCCGGCCTGGTCCACCACGAAGTTGTAGCCGATGTCGTCCCAGCCGTTGCCCCGCACGTGGAAGGCGTAGATGGCCCGCACCCGGGCGGCGGGGTCGGGCTCGTCGACGGCGGTCACCGTGTGGTGCACGATGACCCGGTTGATGGGGGCGAAGTCGGGGCGGCCGCGGCGAAGGCCCTCGTTGGCGCCCCACTGCGCCCGGGAGACGATGGGCGGGGGGGGCACAGCGGCGATCAGCCGGGGGTCACCCAGGTCGACGCCGCCTCGGGGCGCCGGGGGCGCCACCGAGCGCAGGACGGCGGGTCCGGCGGCCAGGGCCCCGGCCCCCACCAGCCCCTGCCACAGGAGCTGGCGGCGGAGCAGGCGTCGTTGCAGGTCCTGGTCTTGGGCCACGGCGGCGAAGGCTAACGCAACCGGTCAGGCCAGACGTGGCGACTGGGGGAGAATGGTCGGGTGATCCCCATCGTCACCCCAGCGCAGATGGGAGAGGTCGACACCGCCGCCCCCGAGGCCGTGGAGGTGCTCATCGGTCGGGCCGGCGCCGCCGTGGCCCGCGCCGCGGTCGATCTCCTCGGCGGGGCCTACGGACGTCGGGTGACCGTGGTGGCGGGCAAGGGCAACAACGGGGCCGACGGGCGGGAGGCGGCCCGCCGGCTGCGCCGGCTCGGGATCCGGGTCGGGGTCATCGACGCCGCCGCCGACCACCGGGCCGTGCCCGCCTGCGACCTGGTCATCGACGCCGCCTATGGCACCGGGTTCCGGGGTGTGTGGCGCCCTCCCCATCCCCGGGGCGCGCCCGTGCTCGCCGTCGACATCCCCAGCGGGGTCGACGGGTGCACCGGGGTGATCGAGGGTGAGGTCCTGGCCGCCGTCGCCACCGTGACCTTCGCCGCGCTGAAGCCCGGCCTGATGCTGGGCCGGGGACGGGAGGTGGCCGGCGCAGTGGAGCTGGCCGACATCGGCCTCGACGCCGGCACCGTGGCCCGAGCCCATCTGGTGACCGACGACGATGTGGCGGCCTGGCTGCCCGAGCGCCCGCTCGACAGCCACAAGTGGCGCGCCGCGGTGTGGGTGGTGGCCGGCAGCCCGGGCATGACGGGGGCGGCCACCCTCACCACCCGGGGCGCCCAGCGAGCCGGAGCTGGCTACGTGCGCCTGAGCACGCCGGGGGGCGTGCCCGGTGAGGGGTCCCCGCTCGAGGCGGTAGGCGTGCCCCTGCCCGGGCGGGGCTGGGCCGGCGAGGTGCTCGACGGCCTCGACCGCTTCGGCGGCGTGGTGGTCGGCCCCGGGCTCGGGCGCGATGACGCCGTCAGCGCCGAGGTCCGCCGGCTGGTGACGGACAGCCCGGTGCCGGTGGTGGTCGACGGCGATGGCCTCGTCGCCCTCGGACCGCGACCCGTGGGGCTGACCGCCACCACCGTGTTGACACCTCACGACGGTGAGTACGCCCGCCTGGTCGGTCACCCACCTGGGCCCGACCGCCTGGAGGTCGCCCGGCGCCTGGCCGCCGACACCGGCGCCACCGTGTTGCTCAAGGGCCCGACCACTGTTGTCGCCGAGCCGGGAGGCGATGTCCTGGTGAGCGCCAGCGGGGGGCCCCAGTTGGCCACCGCCGGCACCGGCGATGTCCTGTCGGGCATCCTCGCCGCCCTGCTGGCCACCGGGCTCGATCCGTTGCGGGCGACGGCGACGGCGGCCCACGTCCACGGCCGGGCCGCGAGCCTAGGCTGGCCCCGGGGGTTGGTCGCCGGCGATCTGGTCGACCTGCTGCCCGCCGTGCTCCCGCCCCCGCGCCCGCAACCGGCGCCCTCCAGTCCGAGGTAGGCCACATGCCCCGCACCACGCTCGTCCGCCAGGTCATGACCACCGACGTGGTGACCTTCGCCCCCGAGGAGTCCGTGACCGACGCCACCCGGCGACTGGTCGAGCGCGGTGTCGACGGCGGTCCCGTGGTCGACGAGCACGGGCGCGTGGTGGGCATGCTGACCAGTGACGATCTGTTGGTGCAGGAGACAAAGCTGCACTACCCCACGGTGATCTCGCTGTTCGGCGCCTACCTGGAGCTGCCCTCCTCGCACCGCAAGTTCGAGGAGGACCTGCGCCGGGCGGTGGGGGCGACGGTGGCCGACGTCATGCACGCCGACCCGGTCACCTGCGCCGAGGACGACACGCTGGAGCAGGCCGCCACCCTCATGCACGAACACGGGGTCAGTCGCCTGCCGGTCACCTCCGACGGCCAGCTGGTGGGCATCATCGCCCGGGGCGACATCCTGCGGGCGGTGATGGGTCACAGCTCGACGACGTGACCGGCGTCGGACGGGTTGGCGGCAGGTGAGCGGGCGACCGGCCTGGGCCGAGGTCGACCTGGGGGCGGTGGCCGCCAACGTCCGGGCCCTCTGTGGCGTGGCCGCGCCGGCGGCGCTGTGCGCGGTGGTCAAGGCCGACGGCTACGGCCACGGCGCCGTGGCCGTGGCCCGGGCGGCGCTCGGCGCCGGGGCGTCGTGGCTGGCGGTGGCCATGGCCGGCGAGGCCGTGGCGCTGCGCAGCGAGGGGATCGACGCCCCCGTCCTGGTGCTGGCGGAGCCGTCGCCCGAGGAGCACGACACCGTGGTGGCGTTGGGGCTGCGGCCCAGCGTCTACACCCCGGGGGGCATCCAGGGGCTGGCCCAGGCGGTGGCCCGGGCGGGGGCCGCACCGCTGCCGGTCCACCTGAAGGTCGACACCGGGATGCACCGGGTGGGCGCCGCTCCCACCGACGCGCTGGCCCTGGCCATGGCGGTGGCCGAGCGCCCGGAGCTGGTGCTCGAGGGGCTGTGGACCCACTGCGCGGTGGCCGACGAGCCGGCGCACCCGTTCACGACGGTGCAGGCGTCCCGCTTCGCTGCGGTGGTGGAGGAGCTGGCGGCTGCGGGTGTGCGACCCACGATCGTCCACGCCGCCAACTCCGCCGCCACCCTCGACCGCCCCGAGCTGCGGCTCGACCTGGTGCGCTGCGGCATCACCGTCTACGGGCTCGACCCCAGCCCGGCCCTGGGCGGGCGGGTGGCGCTGCGCCCGGCGCTGCGCCTCGCCGCCAGGGTCTCGCTGGTGCGCACCGTGGCCGCCGGCGACGGCCTGTCCTACGGGCTGCGCCACCGCTGCGCCCACGACTCGGTCATCGCCACCGTCCCCCTGGGCTACGCCGACGGGGTGACCCGGCGGCTTTCCGAGGTCGGAGCCGAGGTGCTCATCGGAGGAAGGCGACGGCCCATCGTCGGCACCATCACGATGGACCAGCTCCTCGTCGACTGCGGACCGCCCGGCGACCCCGACGCGACACAGGTCCAGCCCGGTGACGAGGTGGTCCTCATCGGCGAGCAGGGGGACCAGCGCGTCGGCGCCGGCGAGTGGGCCGAGCGCCTGGGCACCATCGCCTATGAGGTGGTCTGCGCCATCTCCGCCCGGGTGCCCCGGCGCTACGTGGAGGTCGACGTCAGCGACCCCGTCCGGGCCGTCGACGCCTGATCTCACCCGGATACCATCGCCCGGGTGTCGGACCTGGCCGCCCTCGCCACCGAGGCCGCCTCCTGCACGCGCTGCCGTCTGGCCGAGGGGCGCACCCAGGTGGTCTTCGGCACGGGCCACCCGAGCGCCGACCTTCTCTTCCTGGGGGAGGGGCCGGGCGCCGACGAGGACGTCGCCGGCCTGCCCTTCGTGGGCCGATCGGGCAAGCTGCTCGACCGCATGATGGCCGAGGAGATGGGCCTCACCCGGGCCGACTGCTACATCGCCAACATGGTCAAATGCCGACCTCCTGGCAACCGGGACCCCAGGCCCGACGAGATGGCGACGTGTCGTCCCTGGCTCGACGCCCAGCTCGAGCACATCGACCCTCGGGTGGTGGTGACGTTGGGCAACGTGGCCACCCGCACCCTGCTGGGGCGCCCAGAGGGGATCACCCGGCTGCGAGGCCAGGCCTACCCGTGGGACGGCCGGGTGGTCGTGCCCACCTACCACCCGTCGGCCGCGCTGCGGGGCACCCTCGGTGCCATGGCTGCCATGCGCGCCGACCTGGTCCGGGCCAAGCAGGCGCTCGAGCGGGCGACGAGCGTGACCATCCGAAGCCGAGGGGGCTGATGAGCCTGGCCGCCACCACCGCCGGCGTCGATCAGACCCGGGCCCTGGCCGGCGCCGTGTCGGGGTTGGTCCACGCCGGCGACCTGGTGCTGTTGGCCGGGGACCTGGGCACCGGCAAGACCGCCTTCGCCCAGGGCTTCGCCGCCGGCCTCGGGGTCGACGAGGCGGTGACCAGCCCCACCTTCACCCTGGTGCGCACCTATCCCGGCGGGCGCCTGGCCGTGAACCACGTCGACGTGTACCGCCTCGAGCGCCTCCAGGAGGCGGTCGACCTGGGCTTGGCCGAGATGGTCGACGACGACGCCGTCACCCTCATCGAGTGGGGTGATGTGGTCGTGCCCGCCCTGCCCGCCGACTTCCTGGAGATCCGCCTGGCCTACGGGGAGGGTGCCGGCGACGAGCGCCGGCTCACCCTGCGCACGGTCGGTCGGCGCTGGGCGGCGCGCCGGCGCAGCCTCGAAGCGGCGCTGGCCCCGTGGACGGTGGCGTGAGGTGCTGGTCCTCGGCATCGAGACGGCCACTCCCCAGGTGGGCTGCGCCCTCGGCGCCCACGAGGGGGTGTTGGCCTCCTTCCACGCCTCCCGGGGTCGCCGTCACGCCGAGACCCTGGTTCCCGCCATCGACTTCATCTGCCGCCAGGCCCGGGTGGAGCTGGACGAGATCGGCGCCATCGCCGCCGACGTGGGCCCGGGGCTGTTCACCGGGCTGCGAGTGGGGGTGGTCACGGCCAAGGCCATGGCCCTGGCCCTGCGTGTGCCGGTCATCGGCGTGTCCAGCCTCGACCTGCTGGCCTTTCCGGTGCGCTGGACGCATCGCCGCATCGTCTCGGTGGTCGACGCCCGCCGGGGCGAGGTCTTCTACGGGTTCTACCGCCAGGTCCCCGGCGGGGTCCAGCGGCTGTCGGAGCACCGCATCGGCGATCCCGAGGAGCTGTGCTCGGAGATCTTGGCCACCGGCGACGAGTGCCTGGCCGTGGGCGATGGTGCCCTGCGCTACGCCGAGCAGCTCCAGGAGCTCACCCGGGTGGTCGTCGGCGACGCCGGCCTGGCCTACCCCTCGGCTGGCTCGCTGGTGCAGCTGGCCCACGCCCGGGCCCTGCGGGAGGAGTTCATCAACTCCTGGGAGCTGGCGCCTGTCTACCTGCGCAAGGCCGATGCCGAGATCAACTGGACGACCCGGGAGGACCCGGCGCCCCAGCCGGGCCCGTCGCCTTGACAATGGCTGCCTCCGCCCACCTCCGCACTGATCGGTCCGACCTCGACGTGTGGGTGCTGCCCATGCGCCGGCGGCACCTGCGCTCGGTGCTGCGGGTCGAGCACCAGGTCTGCCCCCGGCCCTGGAGCACGGGGTTGTTCCTGGCCGAGATCGGCAGCCGGCCCGATCGCCACTACGTGGTGGCCCGGTCCGGTGGTGCGGTGATCGGCTACGCCGGGTTGATGGAGGCGGCCGGCGAGGGCCACGTGACCACCATCGCCGTCGCCCCGGACTGGCAACGCCGCAAGATCGGGACGCGGCTGCTGCTGGCGCTGGCCGGTTGGGCCGGCGAGCACCGGTGCAGCGCCCTCACCCTGGAG